>JBKQRF010000208.1:0-45392 GCA_052144055.1 Candidatus Limnocylindrales bacterium | reverse complement strand
GCGGTGGGGGTGACGGTCCGGACGCAGGTCGTTGACGTGTTGTTTGGCTACGGGAACTTCACGAGGGGCGACGTGAGCGTGACGGCTGACGCGCTGGGGTTCTTCCTGGTGGGACTGGCGGCCGACTCGCTGGTGGTCGTCCTCGCCCGGGCCTTCTACGCCGACAAGGAGACCCGGATCCCGGTGGCGGCCGCCCTCGCCGCGGTCGCAATCAACGTGGTCGTCTCGGTGGCGACCGTGGGGTCGATCGGGCTGCGCGGTCTCGCGCTGGGGATCGCCGCCGGGGCCTGGGTAGAAGCCGCTGCCCTGACGGTGCTGCTGACGCGCCGGATCCGGGCGCTCGACCTGAGCGGCCTTGTCTTGGCGGCGGTCATCTTCGCGGCTGGGTCGATCCTGTCGGCGGCGGCGGCCGATTGGATGCTCGGGGCGCTCGGATCGAGGCTGGGTGCCACGCCCGGTCGCGTGCTGGTGCTCATCGAGCTGGTCGTGACGACGGGAGTCGCCGGCCTCGTCTACGGCGCCTGGTGCTATCTCATGCGTGTGCCGGAGTTGCCCGAGACGATCCGGCTGCTCCGCAACACGATCTGGCGGAGAGTCGTCTGACCGTGGATGAAAGGTATGCTCACCACACCTCGGAGGGCTTGCCGCCATCTTCGTCGCCGACGCACCCGGTCCCTGCTCACGTCCGGATCCTGGGCCTGACGCGAGTGCAGGCCCCTGCGTCGCAAGGAGCGGCAGACGGCTCGCCGGCCCTCCCCGCCGATGGTGCCGCATGGGATGACTACGTCGCCTCCACGGCGCTGGCGCCGTACTTGCAGGCAACGCCGTGGGCGGCCGTGAAGGCGCGTAACGGGTGGAGCGCGCGCCGAATCGTCGCCGGCGGGATCGGAGCGCAGCTGCTCACCCACCGAATCGGCCCGCTCCCGTGGTCGGTCGGGTACGCGCCGCGGGGACCCGTCTCACATGTCTTCGACGAGACTTCGATCCGGGCTTGGACGAAGGCCGTCGGGCGTGTCGCTCGCGACGCGCACCTGAGCCACGTCGTGGTCGACCCGGAGATCGAGGTCGGCGGTCCGGAGCTCGGCTGGTTCTTGGGCGCCGGGTGGCGTCGCTGCCCGTCGCCGCAGCCCTCCCGCTCCCGCTGGATCGACCTTTCGGGTAGTGAGGACGAGTTGTGGGACGCCCTGCGCGGGAAGTGGCGGCAGTATGTGCAGAAGGCGCGACGGTCCGGCGTGCGCGTCGTGGAGGCTGGCCCAGAGCGGCTGGGTGAGTTCTATGCGATCTACGTCGAGACAGCACGCCGGGCCGGGTTCACGTACCGGACGGAGGCGACGTACCGCGCGGTTTTCGAGGCCTACGCGGCCCACCGTCGGGCTCGCCTGCTGTTCGCAGTCGACACGGCGGGGCGAGCGCAGGCGACGTTGATGCTGATTGGCTGGGGGAGCCGGATCGTGGAGCCGTACGGCGGGATGACGCGAAGCGGTGCCGAATCCCGCGCGAACTATCTCTTGAAATGGGAGGCGATCCGGTCGTCACGCGACGACGGCTACGCGCTCTACGACCTTTGGGGGCTGTCGCACGCGGGGATTGAGCACTTCAAGGCGGGGTTCGGCGGTCGCGAGGTCGACTTCATCGGAGGCCTCGAGCTCCGCGTACGCCCGCTGGTGCGGACGGTTGTGCAGGCGGCACAGGCCGCCCGAGTGCTACTCGCCACGCGTCGGCTGGCGGGCGAGCACCAGCACGCAGCCGACGCCGCCGAGCCGTGACGGCTGAGCACGACCCGGCCATGCCCGAGACCTCTCGGACGCTCGGTGACCTTGTCGCACTGCTCGCCCGGCGGGGCAACCTCGTCGGGGTCGTGCCCTCGGCCGTGGCCAGCGACACCACGCCCACGATCCGGCGCGTCGACTACGACTCGCGGCACGTCGCTGAGGGCAGCCTGTTTGTCGCCATTCGGGGCACCCGGCAGGACGGCCACGCGTTCGTGCCTGCCGCCGTCACCGCTGGGGCCGCGGCCGTCTTGGTCGAACGCGCGCTGCCGCACGTGCCCGTGCCGCAGCTGGTGGTCGGCGCGGCGAGGCCTGCGCTTGCCACGACGGCCGCGTGGATCGAGGGGTTCCCGAGCCATCAGCTGGGCGTCGTGGGGATCACCGGCACGGACGGCAAGACCACCACCTGCTTCTTGGTCCGTTCAATTCTCGAGCGAGCCGGGTACGCATGCGGCCTTACGGGCACCGTTACGGCGATCGCCGGCGGTAGCCGGCTAGGCGAACCCAGCCGGTCAACCACGCCCGAGGCGCCCGAGCTGCAGGCGGCCTTGGCGGCCATGGTCGAGTCCGGGGACCGGTTCGCTGTGGTCGAGTCGACTTCGCACGGCCTCGCGCTCGACCGGGTGGGCGAGGTAGCGTACGACGTCGCGGTCCTTACGAACCTCACGGAGGAACACCTCGAGTTTCACCGCACCCATGAGGCGTACCGTGCCGCCAAGCGGCGCCTCTTCGAGGCACTGGCGTCTGGCGAGCGCAACCCGGAGAAGGGCTGGGGCAAAACCGGGGTCGTCAACCTGGATGATCCGTGGTCCGGCGAGTTCCTTGCTGCGACCCGGCGTGCCGGCGCCGGACTGATCACGTACGGTCGTGAGCCCCACGCGGATGTGCGCCTTGTCGCCGCACGGCAGGACGCGACAACGCTGCGTGTCGAGGTCGAGACGCCACGCTGGCGGGGACCCGTGAACCTGGGCCTGGCCGGCACGTTCAACGGGCTCAACGCGCTGGCCGCAATCGCCGTGGGCGAGGCGCTCGGGCTAGAGCCCGGCGCGGTGCGTTCCGGCCTAGAGGCCGTGGAGCGTGTGCCCGGACGGATGGAACAGGTGCCGACGACGTTGCCCTTCTCCGTCTTCGTCGACTACGCCCACACTGCAAACGCCCTGGGTCTGGTCCTAGATGACCTCGCGCCGGTCGCCGCCGCGGCTGGCGGCGGGCTTGTCGCCGTGTTTGGATCGGCAGGGGAGCGCGACGTCGTCAAGCGCTCGGTCATGGGCCGCGTGGCAGCCGAACGCTGCCGACTGGTCGTGGTGACCGACGAGGACCCGCGCGGCGAGAGTCGGGAGCGCATCATCGAGGAGATTGCAGCAGGTGCCGAGGAGGCCGGCAAAGTCCTGGGCCGTGACCTGCTGACGATCCCTGATCGCGCGTTGGCGATCCAGACTGCGCTCGAGCAGGCGCGACCCGGCGACATCGTTGTGCTCGCCGGCAAAGGGCACGAATCCACGATCGAGATGGCCGACGGGTCGCACCCCTGGGACGAGCGGGCGACCGCGCTGGCGGTTCTGGCGGCGCTGGAAGGGTGAGCGCCGTCAAGGTCGAGGCGCGCGACGCGAATGAGGGTGACCGCCAGAGATGGGATGCATTCGTCGACGGTCTTCCCTCGGCGGACCCGCTTCAGGCGTGGGGGTGGGGAGAGGTCGCGCGCACCGGTGGGGAGCGGCCGGAGCGAATCTTGGTCGTAGACGAACGGGGACGCGTCAAAGGCGTCGTCGCGGTGCTGGTGCGCGAGGCAACAGCCGGTCACCGCGTCCTGTACGCACCGCACGGTCCCGCCTGGGACGCGCTCGCGCCTGACGCTGGTCCGGTTCTGGATGCGCTCATCGAGGCCATGCGCCGCCTCGGGCGCCGTGAGCGCGGGATTGTCGTGAAGCTGGATCCGCGTGCAACTCCGTCCATGTCAGCCTCCAACCTGGAGGCGGCGCTCCGGGCACGGGGGCTCCGCCAGGCTCGCGCAGACCTGCAGGCCAGCACGACACGCGTGCTTGACCTCCGCCCTGGCGCGGCAGCGGTGTTTGCCGGGCTTGGGAAGGACACGCGCAACCTCGTCCGGCGCGCGTCCCGCGAAGGTGTCGACACCCGCGTGGTCCGCAACGCTGACACCTCGGCCTATGCCATGTTCGCTTCGCTGCTGGCGACGACCGCGTCGCGCGCCGGCTTCCGGGTGCGTCCCGCGGCGGCGTTCGACGCTATCGCTGCGCAGTACGCCCCCCGGGGCGACGCCTGGCTCATCCTCGCTGAGTTGCACGGGCGGGCGATCGCCGGCTGCCTCGCGCTGACCACCGGGTCTCGGGCGTTCTACATGTACGCCGCATCGCTGCGGGAACCGGACCTGCGGCACGTCAACGCTCCCTACGCTGCCCTCTGGGCGTGCATCGAGGTGCTTGCCGCCGACGGCCGGGAAACGCTCGACCTGTGGGGTGTGGCCGAGCCCGGTGATCCGTTAGCGGAACCCGGGTGGGCTGGCTTCAGTCTGTTCAAGCGGGGCTTCGGAGGGGTGGCGCTCCGGCACCCTGGAGCCTTCGACCTCGTGCTGTCGCCGGCCTGGTATGCGCTGCGCGACCTGCGGGAACGGCTGCGCTCATGAGGCCGCGTATCATGCCGGCCGTGCCACGGACCTCCGCCACAGCAGGGACCGCTCGCGTCGTCGACGCGACCGCGTGGGCCTCGGATCGGTGGGACGAGCTCGCGGCGACGAGCGAGCGCGGCGAGGCGTTCCAATCGCACGCCTGGGGCGAAAGTAAGGTCGGGCTCGGCTGGCGCCCGCTCCGGATCGTCGTGGAAGAGGCGGGTGAGCGGGTTGCGGTCGCGTCGCTGCAGGAGCGGACGCTGGCGCCCCGCCTGTCCGGACCCCTGGGCAGACTCACGTACCTCTATGCGCCGCGGGGCCCGGTGCTGCTGCGGCCAGATCCCGCTGCAGCGCGCGCCGCCTTGACTGCTCTTTGTCGCGTGGCGCGGGCACGGCGCGCCGTCGCACTGACAATTGACCCCGCGTGGGAGGAAGGCGGCGAGCTGGCCTCAACTCTCGAGCCCGCCGGGTTCCACGTCTCCGCTCGCGAGGTCCAGGTGTCGCGCACGGCCATGCTGGTGCCACTGCGGTCCGAGGAGGGCGCACAGCACGAGCTCTTGGGCGACAGCAGCGCACGCAACATCAACAAGGCGCGCCGTGCCGGAGTGACGGTTGAACACGTGGACCTCGCCGATCCAGACGCCGCCGAGTCGCTAGCCTGCTTCTGGGACATGTTCGCCGCGACCGGGCGCCGCGAAGGGTTCATCGTGCGCGACCGTGCGTACCAGCTGAACCAGTGGCGCGCGCTCGGCGAGACCGGCCTCGCTAGCCTCTGGTTCGCGCGTGCCATGGGCGAGCGGCAGAACGGCGTGGTGGTGCTCCATTGCGGCCGGAGGCTGGTCTCGCACGTGGCGGGCTCCGCTGACGGGGCCGACCTGCGGGGCACTCGCTGCAATCACCTGCTCCAATGGGAGATCATGCGGTGGGGGTCGACACACGGGTTTGCCATGTATGACCTGGGCGGCGTCGACACGCCCGATGCGCCCGGCCTGCCGCTCGGCCGCACGCATCCGCTGTGGAACCTGTACGAGTTCAAGCGAGGGTTCGGGGCGCGGGGGGTGGTGTTCGTCCGGGCGCACGAAGTGGCGCCGCGCCGTCTCCTAGGTGCCGCGTGGCGCGCCGCGCGCCACGTCCGCTGACGGCCTGCTCGGCGCGGGATCACGCAGCGGGTCGTTGCCCGCGGCGCACGCGGCGACGGCGGGATCGGCGGGTATGATGGATGGCCATGTCGATCCAGCCTGCGAGCGTTCCTTCGCGCCGCACCCGCCGGTCCGTCACGGTCAGCGCGGTCGCAGCCACGGCTGGCCCGGCGCAGACGGCGGACGAACTCGACGAGCTCGAGCGACGCCTGCTCGCCGAGGTCCGCGATCACCACCCGGCCGCTGACCTGTCCGACATCGAGCGGGCGTATCGGTTCGCCGTCGAGGCACACGCCGACCAGAAGCGCGCAAGTGGGGAGCCGTACGTGACGCACCCGCTGGCCGCGGCGCAGACCCTCGCCGAGCTCGGCCTCGACCCCGTCGCCATCCAGGCCGCGCTCCTCCACGACATCCCGGAGGACACGGAGTACTCGCTGCAGGACGTCGACGAGCGGTTCGGGGCCGAGGTGGTGCGCCTGGTGGACGGCGTCACGAAGCTGTCCAAGTTCAGTGCCCACAGCCACGAGGAGCGCCAGGCGGAGAACATACGGAAGATGTTCCTAGCCATGGCCGAGGACGTGCGCGTCGTCCTCATCAAGCTCGCGGATCGCTTGCACAACATGCGCACGATCGCTGGGCTTGCGCCGGAGAAGCAGCAACGCATCGCCCGACAGACGCTGGAGATCTATGCACCGCTTGCCGAGCGTCTCGGGATCTGGCAGATCAAGTGGGAGCTCGAGGACCTATCGTTCAAGGTGCTCGACCCCGACGCCTTCCGTTCCATCTCCCAGCAGCTCGAGACCCGCCGGGCGGCGCGGGAGACTTACGTTGAACGCGCAATGGCTGAGCTGCGGGGATCGCTGGAAGCCAGCGGTATCGAGGCGGACCTCTCGGGGCGCCCTAAACACCTTTACAGCATCCACCGCAAGATGGAGCGCAAGTCCGCCAACTTCGACGAGGTCTACGACGTTTACGCGGTCCGGGTGCTGGTGGACGAGATCAAGGACTGTTATGCCGCGCTGGGCGTGGTGCATTCGCTGTGGCGGCCTATTCCCGGCCAGTTCGACGACTACATCGCCATGCCGAAGGCCAACGGCTACCAGAGCCTGCACACGGCGGTGGTGGCGATCGAGGGCCACCCGCTCGAGGTGCAAATCCGAACCTACCAGATGCATCGCATCGCTGAGGTCGGCATCGCCGCGCACTGGCGGTACAAGGAAGGTTCGAAGTCGGATCGGGACTACGACGCCAAGCTGGCCTGGATCCGCCAGCTGATGGAGTGGCAGCGCGAGGTTGCCGACGCGACGGAGTTCGTCGAGGGACTTAAGCTCGACGTCTTCCAGGACCAAGTGTTCGTGTTCACGCCGAAAGGCGAGGTCAAGGACCTGCCCACCGGGTCAACCCCGCTCGACTTCGCGTACCGCATCCACACGGACATTGGGCACCGCTGCATTGGTGCCAAGGTGAACAACCGGCTCGTACCGCTCGACTACAAGCTGCGCAACGGCGACATCGTCGAAATCGTCACGACCAAGGCCGCCCGGGGTCCGTCTAGGGATTGGCTCTCGATGGTCCGGACGACTCATGCCCGCGAGAAGATCCGGCAATGGTTCAAGCGCCAGGAGCGCGAGGAGAACATCGCGCACGGACGCGAGTCGCTGGACCGGGAGCTGCGTCGGCTCGGCCGGACGTCGATGGAGCGGGTTGGCGCGGAGCGGGTGTCGGAGATGGCAGAGCTGTACAAGTACCCGACTGTGGAGGATTTTCTAGCTGCGGTTGGGTACGGCGCGGTCAGCGCACAGCAGGCCGTGATCCGGATGGGCGTGGTGGACGACTCGAACGAGGTTGTCCTGCCGCAGGTGGCGCCGCCCATGCTGCCCACGCAGGCAGGCGGCGTCCGCGTGAAAGGGGTGGGTGACCTGCTCGTCCGGTTCGCCGCGTGCTGTCACCCTATCCCCGGCGACCCGATCATCGGTTTCATCACCCGCGGCAAGGGCGTGACGGTCCACCTGCGCAACTGCGTGACGATCGTCCACGAGAAGGACGTCGAGCGTCTCATCGAGGTCGAGTGGGAAGGTGCCGCGGAGCGGACATACCCGATCGCCATTCGCCTCGACGCCTACGACCGGACCGGACTCCTGTCCGATATCACGAACGTGGTTGCCGAGCAGAAGGTGAACATCGTCGCGGCCCACGTGGAGACGCACCCGGATCGCACCGCAACGGTCAGCGCCACGCTCCAGGTGTCGTCCGTCGCGCAGCTTGCCAGGGTCCTGTCTCGGCTGGAGCAGGTCAAGGACGTCTTCTCGGTGCAGCGCGCGCTGAGCTGAGCCGAAGGGTCTTGTCCCGGGCACTGCCGCCGGCCGCCCGAGCGACGCCGACCGCGACGGCCGCGTCCCGCGCCGCATGCTCGACCAAGCTGTGCCGATACCAGTCGCCGGCCACGTACCCGCAGGTATGTCAGGTCGTCTCGTCGCGCATATCCGGCGCGCCTACGCCGGGGTCGCTGGCCGACGTGCGCGGCTCGTGCGCGCTCGTGATGCTCGAAGCCGGCGCCAGATCGCGATCGTCGTCCCAAGCGTCATCGCCAGCCAAGTGCGCAGCCGCCCGCGATTCCACGCAGAGCCAGCCGCGCGACCAGCGCCTTGGGGACTCGACCGCCTGCGCGCTCCGAAGGCCGCTGTTCCGGCCGCGCCCACCAGATAGACTTCCGATCATGCCTGCTTTCCGCGCACCCCGAGGCACTCGGGACCTCCTGCCAACCGACCGTCCGACTTGGGAGCGCCTGGTCGCGCTGACTTCCGACTTGGCGCGTCGGTACGGCTACGCCGGCATCGAGACGCCGATCTTCGAGCAGTCGGCGGTGTTCGAGCGCGGCGTGGGCGCGGTGACAGACATCGTCGAGAAGGAATTGTTCCGCATCCAGCCCCGGACGGAGGAAGCCGAGACGTGGTCGCTGCGCCCGGAGGCCACAGCCGGCATCGTCCGCGCCTACGTCCAGCACGGGATGCGGATCCTGCCGCAACCGGTCCGTCTGCAGTTCGTGGGACCCATGTTTCGTTACGATCGCCCGCAGGCAGGCCGCTACCGCCAGTTCTGGCAATGGGATGTCGAGGCGATCGGTGATGCGGGGCCGGGGATCGACGCCGAAATCGTGGAGATGGGGTACCGCTTCTACACCGAAGCCGGCCTCTCGCACGTGCACGTGGCGCTGAACTCGATCGGGGATCCGGCCTGCCGTCCTGCGTATGTCGCCGAGCTGACGGCGTACTTCGACACCCACCGGTCCGCCCTGCCGGACCTAGAGCTGGCGCGACTGGACAGCAACCCGTTGCGGTTGCTCGACTCGAAGGATCCCGACATGGCGGCCCTGATCGCGGCGGCGCCGCGCATAGTCGACCGGCTGTGCGACGCGTGCCGCGCGCACTTCACCGCCGTCATGGAACACCTCGATGCCCTGGGGGTTCCAGCACGGATCGAGCCGGCGCTGGTTCGCGGGCTTGACTACTACACGCGGACCGCGTTCGAGTACGACCGTGAGGGCGCCGAGGGCCAGCAGCAAGCGCTCGGCGGCGGCGGGCGCTACGACGGGCTCGTCGAGGTGCTCGGGGGGCGCCCGACCCCAGGTATCGGTTTCGCGCTCGGGCTCGACCGCGTGGTGCTGGCGCTCGAGGAGGCGGGAATCCACATGCCAGCCGCCCCCGGTCCCGCAGCCTTCGTGGCAAGTGCCGACCCGGCCGACAGCGTGAACCGGCTCAGGATCGCCACGGAGCTGCGCGCCGCCGGCCTCGCGGCGCGCGCGGACCTCGGGACACGGAAGCTCGGGAGGCAGCTCGAACAGGCGTCGCGCGAGGGTGCGCACTTCGCTGTGATACTCGGCGACGAAGTCCGGGACGGCATGGTGCAGCTGCGTGACTTGCGTGCCGGCTCGCAGCATCCCGTGGCGCTGGCCGACTTGGCGCGCGAGATCCACCGCGATGAGGCGTCGCACCGGCACGGATAGCCCCCTGACCGGTGGACGAGGGGCTGCGCCCGCCATCTGGCGGCGCGCGGGGTGGCAGCCGGTTCGACTACGATACCCGGGCCATGACCGACGCCACCGTGCTGTCGCACGCCCTAGATAGCCTCGCGACGCCGTACCGCACTGACACCTGCGCCGACCTTCGGGCATCCGACGCAGGGCGTGAGGCCCGGTTGGCCGGCTGGGTGCACCGTCGGCGCGACCACGGCCACCTTATCTTTCTCGACCTTCGCGACCGCTACGGCATCACCCAGGTCGTTGTGGACGCCCATCAGGCACCGGAGGCGCACGCCGTCGCCACGCGCGCGCGGGCCGAGTTCGTGATCTCTGTGGCCGGCGCCGTGGCGCGTCGTCTACCGGGGATGGAGAACCCGAAGCTCGCCACCGGCGAAGTTGAGCTGCGGGCGAGCGCGCTCGAGATTCTGTCCGAGGCGAAGACGCCGCCCTTCTATATCAACGAGCCGGACGCGCCGATCGACGAGGCCGTGCGGCTTCGTTACCGGTATCTCGACATCCGTCGCGAGCCGATGCGCGATCGGCTCCTCCTCCGTTCCGCGCTCGTGCGCGCCATCCGGGATGCCCACCACCGGGCCGGGTTCGTGGAGATCGAGACGCCAATCCTGATCAAGTCTACGCCCGAGGGGGCGCGGGACTTCATCGTGCCGAGCCGGCTCCAGCCCGGCGCGGTCTACGCGCTGCCGCAGAGCCCCCAACAGCTCAAGCAGTTGCTCATGGTCGCCGGCATGGATCGGTACTTCCAGATCGCTCGGTGCTTCCGCGACGAAGACCTCCGTGGTGACCGGCAGCCGGAGTTCACCCAGCTCGACCTGGAGATGAGCTTTGTCCGCGAGCAGACGGTCATGGACTTCGTCGAGGCGATGGCGATCGAGGTGTCGAGGGCTGTGGCGCCCGAGCGGCCAATCCAAGACGTCCCGTTCAGGCGCTTCACCTTCGAGGAGGCGCTCAAGCGCTTCGGCTCTGACAAGCCCGACCTTCGCTTCGGGATGGAGCTGGTCGACCTTGCACCGGCGCTGGTCGGCTCCGACGAGGGTGTAGCACCGACAGCATCCGCCACGGGCTTCCGCGTGTTCGACCAGGTTCTCACGGAGGGTGGCAGGATCAAGGGAATCGTCGCGCCCGGGATGGCGGGCGCCAGCCATCGCGAGATTGACGACCTGGCGGCGTTCGCGCGACGCTACGGCGCCAAGGGGCTCATCCATGTGTCGGTCGATGCCACCGGGTCCGCGCATTCGCCCGTGGGCAAGTTCCTTGGTGAGGAGCGGCTGAGGGCGCTGGTCGACGCGGCTTCCGCAGCGCCCGGCGACCTGCTGCTGGTGGTCGCGGATCGGCCCGAGGTAACCGCCGACGTGCTTGGACGCCTGCGGCGAGAGCTCGGCGAGCGCTTGGGCTTGGCTGATCCCCACGTTCTGGCGTACTGCTGGGTGCACCGCTTCCCGATGTACCAGTGGGACGCCGAGAATCGCCGCTGGGACGCCGCGCATAACCCGTTCTCCGGGGTCGTCCCTGAGGACGAGCCGCTGCTCGTTACGACGTCCGGGGACCCGTACCGCCCTTCACCGGACGATCCCGCCGGGCACGCCCGTGCGATGCAGTACGACATCGCGTTGAACGGCTGGGAGCTGGGCGGCGGCTCAGTCCGAATCCACCGCCGTGAGCTGCTCGAGCGAAGCTTCGCACTGCAAGGATACTCACAGGCGAGGATGCACGGCCTGTTCGGCGGCATCCTCGAGGCGTTCGACTTCGGAGCGCCCCCGCACGGCGGAATTGCACTCGGTATCGACCGCTGGGTGGCCCTTCTCGCCGATCAGACGAACATCCGCGAGGTCATGGCCTTCCCCAAGACGTCTTCGGGGATCGACTTGATGCTCGATGCTCCGTCCGCTCCGGACCCGGGCCAGTACGCTGAGCTGGGCTTGCAGTACGTGGGCCTGGCCCTGCCGGGTGCGGATCAGGCCGGGTCGTCATCGGCCTGACCGCTCGGCGACCTGTGCGACAATTTGCCAGCCCATGACCGACCTATCTCGTCTGACCATGCCCGCTGCCTCGACGGCGCGCGTCCGCGAGGACGTCCGCAACGTCGCCATCGTCGCGCACGTGGACCACGGGAAGACCACCCTCGTCGACGGCCTGCTGCGGCAGACGGGCGCCTTCCGGGCCAACCAGGAGGTCGTCGAACGGGTGCTCGACTCCCTCGAGCTCGAGCGCGAGAAGGGCATCACGATCATGGCCAAGCACACTGCGGTGGACTTCGAGGGCGTGCACCTCAACATCGTAGACACGCCTGGTCACGCCGACTTCGGCGGGGAGGTGGAACGCAGCCTACTGATGGTGGACTCGGTTCTGCTCCTCGTGGACGCGTCGGAAGGGCCGCTGCCGCAGACGCGCTACGTACTGCAGAAGGCGATGGCACGCCGGCTGCCGGTGATCGTATGCATCAACAAGATCGACCGCTCGGACGCGCGTCCCGCTGAGGTGCTCGACGCTGTCTACGATCTCTTCATCGACCTGGGCGCGGACGAGCACCAGATCGAGTTCCCTGTCGTGTACACGAACGCCAAGGCGGCAACGGCCACGCTCGACCCCGCGGTCCCCGGCACGAACCTGCGGCCCTTGCTGGACCTGCTCGTGCGCGTGACGCCGCCCACGACCTACGAGGAGGGCTATCCGCTCCAGCTGTTGGTCACGAACCTGACCGCCAACGAGTACGTCGGCCGCATGGCGGTGGGGCGCGTCTGGAACGGGACAATCCGCGTCGGCCAGCGAATCGTTATTGTCCGGCAGGAGGACGACACCACCGGGGGCACGGTTGACCCGGGGCGTACTGTGACGCTGGCGGGTACCGTGACGAGCCTGACGACTGCCGATGGCATCCAGCGCGTCGACGTCCGGCAGGCCGGGCCGGGGGAGATCGTCGCCGTGGCGGGCATCCCCGACGTCACGGTCGGCGACACGATTACGGACCCCACTGACCCCCGTCCGCTTCCACGCCTTCAGGTGGACGCGCCCACCATCAGCATGACGTTCGGGGTGAACACGTCACCGCTCGCCGGGCGCGAGGGTCGGTATCTGACGAGCCGTCACCTGCGGACCCGCCTGGAGCGGGAGGTGCTGGGCAACGTCGCGATCGAATTCCTCGCCACCGACTCCGGCGATTCCTTCGAGGTGCGGGGTCGCGGCGAGCTGCAGCTGGCCGTGCTGATCGAGACCATGCGGCGCGAGGGATACGAGTTGCAGGTCTCCCGGCCGGAAGTGATCTTGCACGACGTGGACGGCGCCGTGCAAGAGCCGTACGAGCGGATCACTGTGGACCTCCCCCCCGACTTCATCGGTGAGGTCTCCGAGGCCCTGGCTTCCCGGCGCGCCCGCTTGGAACAGATGACGACCGACGCCGACGGCCGCGTACGCATGGAGTACGTCCTGCCGGTGCGCGGACTTATCGGGTTTCGAGGCCAGCTCCTTACCCTGACGCGTGGCACGGCGCTGATGCACCAGATCGGCGAGGGGTACGGCCCGTGGGCGGGCGAGGTCGCCCATCGCACCTCGGGCGTGCAGGTGGCAGACCGGCCTGGCGTCACCAGCACGTACGCGTTGCACAACCTGCAAGAGCGCAGCGAGCTGTTCGTCGGCCCCGGCGTCGAGGTCTACGAGGGCATGATCATGGGCGAGAACGTCCGGGCGGGCGACATGGACGTCAACGCGACCAAGGAGAAGCACCTGACGAACATCCGCTCGTCGACCCAGGAGCAGACACTGCGCCTCACGCCTGCGCGCGAGCTCACCCTAGAATCCGCAATCGAGTTCATTGCGCCCGACGAACTGGTCGAGGTGACGCCGCGCTCCATCCGGCTGCGCAAGCGGACGCTCTCGGTGCACGACCGGCGCCGGGCGGCGGGCCGCGAACACGAGCGCCGGGTCCTGGAGGAGCGGGAGCTCGCCGAGCGATAACGGCCCCGTCCCTTGGCCGCGGCTCTGGGGGTTGGCGCCGCGCGATCCGCCGCCAACTCGCGGATACAATCCGTCGCGTGCCGATCTACCTGGACCACGCGGCGACGACGCCGCCGCGTCGCGAAGTCCTAGATGCCATGGTCCGAGTCCTCGAGGAGGCATGGGGCAACCCGTCTTCCACACACGCGTTCGGCAGACGCGCCCGCGTGGCCCTCGACGAGGCGCGCGAGTCGGTCGCGCACGACCTCGGCGCCGATCCGCGCGAGGTGGTCTTCACGAGCGGTGGTACCGAGGCCATCAACCTCGCGATCAAGGGGGCCGCGTGGGCTGGGAAGCAACGGGGCCATCACCTCGTCACCTCCGCCGTGGAGCACGAGGCCGTGCTGAACTCCATGCGCTACCTCGAGAAGTTTGGCTTCGATCTGACCGTGGTTCCCGTGGACCGTTACGGCCGCGTGGATCCGGACGAGTTGTCGGCCGCGATCACCGATCGCACTGTGCTGGTCAGCCTCCAGTACGCGAACAACGAGGTCGGAACCGTCCAGCCGATCGCTGAGCTGGTGCGCCGCGCGAGGGTGCAGCCCCACGTCACCGTCCACGTGGACGCGGTGCAGAGCGCACCGTGGGTGGACCTCGACGCCCCTCGGCTGGACGTAGACCTTCTGTCGATTGCCGGCCACAAGCTCGAGGGCCCGCAAGGGATCGGTGCGCTGTACGTTCGGCGCGGTACGACGTTGCTGGTGCAGCAGCAGGGCGGCTCCCAGGAGCGCCACCGCCGGGCCGGGACGGAGAACGTGGCCGGGGCAGTGGGCCTCGCCCAGGCGCTCCGGCTCGCGCGCGACGAGCGAGTCACCGTCCCGGCGCGAGTGCAGGCGATGCGCGATCGCCTTCGGGACGCCGTCCTGGCCGTGCCCGGCGTCGAGCTCACCGGCCACCCGCGGGACAGGATCCCAGGCCACCTATCCGTCGTCGTGCGGGACGCCGACGGCCAGTCGCTGGTGCTCGCGCTCGACCTCGGCGGCGTCGCATGCTCGAGCGGGTCCGCGTGCGCGTCAGGGTCTACCGAGCCGTCCCATGTCCTGACCGCGATGGGGTACCCTCCCGAGGAAGCGCGCGGCGCTCTGCGATTGACGCTCGGCCGGACGACGACCGCGGACGAGATTGACACGGCCTGTAGGGTCGTGCCCACGATCATCGCAAGGGTGCGCGAGGGGACGGCCGTGCTGGCGTCCAATTTGCTCGGCCAAGCCCGCGGCGGGCGCTGATCCCGTGGGTCAGCGGATCGTGGTGGCCATGTCGGGTGGCGTCGATTCCTCCGTCGCCGCCGCGCTCCTCTGCGAGCAGGGTCACGAGGTCGTCGGCGTGTGGATGCGACTCCATGGCGGCGTCAGCTACGGGGACGAGTCCCGCAGGAGCTGCTGCTCCCTCGACGCGGCGGACGACGCGCGCCGAGTTGCCGGCCAGCTTGGGATCCCCTTCTTCATCCTGGACCTCGAGCGGGAGTTCGCGACTGGAGTGATCGACCTCTTCGTGCAGTCCTACCTTGGCGGCCAGACGCCGAATCCTTGCGTTGACTGCAACACCTACGTGAAGTTCGGGGCGCTGCTGGACCGTGCCCGACTGCTCTACGGCGCCGAGACGGTGGCGACCGGGCACTATGCACGGGTCGACTCGGTCGCATTGGAAGACCACCCAACAGGATGGCGCTGGAGGCTACTCGCGGCCGCCGATCGGGCCAAGGACCAGAGTTACTTCCTCTACGGCCTGCGCCAGGACCAGCTAGCACGGACGCGGTTCCCGCTCGGTTTCCTGACCAAGCCCATGGTGCGGTCGATCGCGCGCGGGTTAGGGCTAGTGACCGCGGATATGCCAGAGAGCCAGGAGATCTGTTTCGTCGCAGGCGGCGATTACCGCGAGACGTTGCGCGAGCGCGCGGGCTGGCGGGAGACGCCCGGGCCAATCGTCGATGTTGACGGCGCCATAGTCGGGGAGCACCGGGGGACGGCGGCGTACACAGTGGGGCAGCGCGCTGGGGTAGGGCTCGCCCTCGGCGAGCGCCGGTACGTCGCGTCAATTGACCCATCGCGCAACCTGGTGCAGCTAGGGCGCCGCGAGGACCTGGCGCGGCGCTCGTTTCCCATCGAGGGTGCGCACTTCGTGGCCGGCGCCGGCCCGACCGGGACATTCCGGTGCCACGTGCGCATCCGGCACCGCGGCGAGCTCGTGCCGGCTACGGTACATCCACCTTTGGCGCCTGCAGGCGACTGGGTCGTCGACGCGGACGCCCCGCTCTGGGCGCCCGCTCCTGGGCAGGCAGCGGTCCTCTACGACGGGGACGAGGTGATCGGAGGGGGACGCATCGGCGGCTGCTGACGCCGCCCTGAGCCCCGGCGGGTGGGCGCGCCGCGCGGCTATCCTTCGTCAATGCCAGCCATCGGGCCCGCCATGATCCTGGCCGTCCTGGTGGGGATCTTCAATGTGGCGCTCTTCGTCCTGTTCGGCGGGAAGGCACGTGGCCGCCTGCCGTTCCTCGTACTGGCGGCAATGTTGGGCGCCTATGCCGGCCAGGCACTTGGGGCCCGCCTCGGCGATCCCGTGCGCATCGGCGACTTCGGCTTGCTTAGCTCGTCGGCCGTGGCCTGGGCCGGCATCTGCGTGGTGGCGATCGTGAGCATGCTAGGGCCGAACGGGCACGCCTGACCTCGCTGGGCGGGAGGGACCGCACGAAAGGTGTGGCACCCATGCCGATCACACTGGTCCCGTTAACTGCCCCATGGCCGTGACGCCAGCTCGAAGCCCGGTCACCGCGCTGGCGTGCTTCCGGCCGGCCGGCATCACTCATACTGTGGCACCGATGTGGCTCAGGACCGTGCTGACCGTGCCGCCCAGTACGAGCACGGCGAGAACCGCCCCCAAGACAATCAGGGCCAGAGTGACGGCGTACTCGGCGAGACCCTGGCCGACACCGTTGTCGCGCATCCAAGCCACCGCGCATGTGTCCTTGTCGCGCACCTCGCGGGCCGTTGATGAACGACGCAGCTCCACGGGGCGATGATTCCGAGCCGCTACGGTACCGGCTCACTGAGCGATCCCGCCATCGGCAGAACTGCGTAGACGCCCGTGACGGCGCGGTCTCGACCCATACCCGGCTCTGCCTCCCAGCTTGCGGGTCGGCGCTGAGCCGCCGGCCGGAGGTGCCGCGGGCTCGAGTCCTCGGTCTTGAACGCAGGGGCAGAGGGGACGGGGTGGTGACCAGAATCGTCGTGTCGATGGCAAGATGAGTCATGACCGGCCCGCAATCGCCTACGGCCACCCGGAAACCGACCCTTGCGGCCGCTGGCGCCGCCGGGGCAGTCTCTACGCTCCGGTCGCGACTCCCACGACATGGGTGCGCTGGATGAGCGCAAAGGCAAAACGGCCGGTCAGGCGGCGATCGGCGAGCCAGCGCACGCGCACGTCTGTCATGGGGATGAAGCGGGGGTCGTCGCCGTCGATGAAGGCCTGCATCGACGCCTCTTCGTGGAGGTACGCCGTCCCTGAGACCAGGTGCGCCGCGGTCATAACGATGAGCCGGCGCGGACGCTTCACCACGATCTGTGGCGGCGCCGAGGAGCGCGGTTCCGTGCTTCTCTGGCCAACAAGCATGACGTCGTCGAGGCGCAGCCGCAGGTTGGCCAGCGTAACCAGCGTCGGTACGCCGCTACGGGTGAGAATGGTCACCTCTCGGAGCTGGCAGAAGCCCTCGAGGAGGTTGACGTAGTCGGAGAGCCGCTCGAAGTGGCCGAGATCGACCAGCCCGGTGGCGCGCAGCTGCATCCCAACGAGGTCGACCTGCAACATAGTCGGCGCCTGGAGCAGCAGATCGTCTGCGAGCGTCTCCGTGTGGGCGCCCGACTGCGCGAACGCATTGGGAACCATCTCCGACGCAGGCGAGGGCCGGTCGGTGTCCGTGGGCACGACGGCCAAGCCTTGGAGAACGGTGTCAGCGCCCGCGCACCGACCGTTCCCTGCCGCCGGGACTTCATCGTGACCGAGGTTGCTCCCTACACGGCGACCGGAGCGCAGTCCAATCACGGCGCGAACCTGTGCTGGGTCGGCGTCCTGATGGCGTCGGGCGGGCGGTAGACCCGGAACCGGACACAGCCGCTGACCTTTAGGTCCCGCGCGTTCCGGTGCAGGTGTCGCATTGTGCGTGCGCCTCCGTGGGCGTGGGTGGACGCGGCCCATCGCCATGTCCCCAGCCTATCGGCCAGCGGACCGCCAACGCATGGCTCGGATGACCTAGAGCCCGTAGACAGTCGTCCCGTGGTCGCCCTCGAAACGGGCGGTCGCGGTGTCGACGGCATCGCGGCGCAGGGCAACATGCCGCCTCGTGCGCTGCCATGTTCGTTGGGGAATACGGTACCGTTAGGGCAATGCCGGACCGTGACCCGCGGATCGTCCCGCTGCCGTCGGACGAGATCCGCCGCCGTTTTCTCGCGTTCTTCGCGGCGCGCGGCCACGAGGTCGTGCCGGGTGCGAGCCTGGTGCCCGCCGGCGACCAGACGCTGCTCTTTACGAACGCCGGCATGGTGCAGTTCAAGGATGTGTTCACCGGCCGCGAGGCGCGCGCCTGTGCCCGGGCTGTCGACGTACAGCGCTGCCTGCGCGTGGCGGGCAAGCACAACGACTTCGAGGAGGTCGGTCGCACCCCGCGGCACCATACCTTCTTCGAGATGCTTGGAAACTGGAGCTTCGGTGACTACTTCAAGCGCGATGCCATCCACTGGGCCTGGGAACTCCTGACGCAGGTCTACGGCATACCCGGCGAACGGCTGGCGGCGACCGTCTACAGCGATGACGACGAGGCTTATGCCGTCTGGCGAGACGAGATCGGCCTCCCTGCGGAGCGGATCGCACGCTGGGGCAACGTCGTCCGCGGCGACGAGAAGAACTTCTGGCGCATGGCTGAGACAGGGCCGTGCGGTCGGTGCAGCGAGATTCACTTTGACCGTGGCGTGGCGCTCAGTGAAGGGCCGCAGTGCGTGCCCGACCACTCCGAGACCTGCCCGCGCTGGCTTGAGATCTGGAACCTGGTCTTCATGGAGTTCGACCAGCAGCCTGACGGCCGGCGGGAGCCGCTGCCTTTCCGTAGCGTCGACACGGGCATGGGGCTGGAACGTCTGGCGAGCGTCGTGCAGCAGGTGCCCTCGAACTACGACACTGACTTGTTCACGCCGATCCACGCGCGCATGCGCGACCTGCTGGGCCACGATCCCGACGACTTCGAGGCCGAGCGGTTCAGCTACCAAGTCATCGCGGATCATTCCCGGGCGGCGACATTCCTGATCGCGGACGGCGTCCTCCCGTCGAACGAAGGTCCTGGGTACGTGCTCCGGCGGATCGTGCGCCGGGCCGTGCGCCACGGCCGCCTCCTCGGCCGACGGGAGACTTTCCTGTCGCAGGCCGCCGACGTCGTGATCGATGTCATGAGCGACGCGTATCCGTACCTAGTGGAGCAGCGTCCCGCGATCCTCGAAGCGCTGCGTCGCGAAGAGGCGCAGTTCGCCCGCACCTTGGAGTTCGGCACCGGCCACCTCGAAGCGGCGCTCGACGACCTCGGCGTCGACGTGCCTGGCGCCCGGATGGTGGGGCGCCGGCCGGGAACGCTGCCCACCGACGCTCCGCATCTTGACGGGGCCGTCGCGTTCCGGCTCCACGATACATACGGGTTTCCCATCGACCTGACGGTGGAACTGGCGGCCGAGTACGGGGTATCAGTGGATCGCGTGAGGTTCGAGGAGGCCCTAGCCGAGCAGCGCGCGCGCTCGAGGGCTGGCACGAAGGGGGAACTGAGCCGACTGGCACAGGAAGCGAGCCTGCTCCAATCGATCCTACGACGCGTGGGAGAGACTGAGTTCGTGGGCTACGAGACGACCGAGGCCAAGGGGCGCGTGGCCGCCATCGTGCGCGACGGCACGGAATACGGTGAGCTGTCTGGCAGCGGCCGGGCGGAGGTCGTGCTCGACCGGACGCCGTTCTACGCGGAAGGCGGCGGGCAGGTCGGCGACCGCGGCGTCCTGTCCTTGGACGGCGCGCCGATCTTCTACGTGGACGACACGCAGAAGCCGGTGGGTCAGCTGATCGTGCACCGCGGCCGCCTTGCCGGCATGCTGCGCGTCGGGGACACGGCGCTGGCAACGGTGGATGGGCGGCGGCGTGCGGCGACCATGCGCAACCACACGGCCACGCACCTGCTCCACCGCGCGCTTCGCAATGTCGTGGGGCCGTCCGCGCGGCAGGCTGGCTCTCTGGTAGCGCCCGAGTACCTGCGCTTTGACTTCCCGTTCGACCGGGGACTGACCTCTGAGGAGATGGCGGCGATCGAGGAGCAGGTGCGCACCGTCATCCGCGACGACCGCCCCGTCAGTGTGGCCCACGTTCCCCTGAACGAGGCCATCGAGTCCGGCGCTGACGCGTTCTTCGATGAGAAGTACGGGGCCGTGGTGCGCACGGTCAGCGTGCAGGACTACAGTCGCGAACTGTGCGGTGGGACTCACTGCCGCGCCACTGGGCAGATCGGCGGGTTCTTCGTGACCGGGGAGCGGTCGATCGGTTCGGGCATTCGGCGCATCGAGGCTGTGACGGGCGAGGCGGCCGACGCCCTGGTCTCGGAACGCTTCGCGCTGTTGGCGAGCACGATGGAGGTGCTCGGCGTGCGTGATGCCGCCCAGGCACCGGCTCGTGCAGCCGAGCTGCAGGCGCGCGCGAAGGAGCTGGAGCGGCGCCTACGTGCTGCCTCCTCGAAAGGGAGCGCCAGTCCTGGCGACGTGGCGAGGGCGGCCGAGCGGGTGGAAGGCGTGCCGGTCGCGGTCTTTGCCGCCCCGTTCGATGGTCAGGAGGAGCTGAAGCGCTGGGCGCGCGACATTCGGGGTGCCCTGGGTTCGGGTGTGATCGCGGTCGGGTTGGAAGCGGACGAGCCGGTCCTGTTCGTCACTGTCAGCGACGACCTGGTCCGTCGTGGCGTGTCGGCCGCGGACCTCGTCAGAGCTGGCCTCGGGCCGATCGAAGGGCGTGGCGGTGGCCGGCCGGAGATGGCGCAGGGACGAGGCGCTCGGCGTGAGGGGCTGGCCGAGGCGCTCGAGCGTGTCCGCGCGACTGTCGCCTCGGCGCTGGACGGGAGCGCCTGAGCACGATGTCGTTGTGGCGCCGGCTGCTAGGGCGCGACCGGGCGGCGGCACCTGCTGCGTGCACTGCGCTTGACGTGGGCACCGAGTTCGCCAAGGCGCTCGCCTTCGAGATCGACGAGACCGGGACGGCGATCGTGCGCGGTGTCGGGCGCCAGCGACAGGGGCTGGCTCACATGCAGTCGGGCACTGTAGCGGACATCGCAGCCGTGGTCGACAACTGTGCGGTCGCCTTGCAGGAAGCCGAGGAGATGGCGGGCTTCCGGCCGAGCCAGGCCGTTGTCGGGATCGCCGGGGAACTGGTGAAAGGCTTCACGACGACCATCTCGCAGGAACGGAAGCGGCCCGACCAGCCTATCAGCGAGGCCGAGCTACAGCGCTTGATCGACGGGGTCCAGCACGAGGCGCTGCGCGAGGCGGAGCGCGCCGTGACGTGGGAGACGGGGCTCCCCAACGTCGACGTGCGCCTGGTCCACGCGGCGGTGACGGGCGCGGCCATAGACGGCTACCCTGTCAGCAACCCGGTTGGCTTCCAGGGGCGACATGTGCGGATCGCCATCTTCAACGCGTTCGCCCCCCTCGTCCACCTTGGCGCGCTGCAGAGCGTCGCGGCTCAGCTCGACCTCGAACTCTTGGCGGTGGTCGCCGAGCCGTATGCGGTTGCGCGCTGCTTGGGTGGGGAGCAGGTACAGCAGAGTGGCGGGCTCTTCGTCGACGTGGGCGGCGGCACAACGGACGTGGCGCTGGTCCGCGCCGGGGGGATCGAGGGCACGCGCATGTTCGCACTCGGCGGACGGGCCTTTACCAAGAGCCTGGCTGATCAGCTCGGCCTGCCGTTCCAACGGGCCGAGGCGATGAAGATCGACTATGCGCGCGGCCTCGAGGTGCCCGACCGGGACCGGCTGGGGGCAGTCGTGGCGGAGGACGTGGCGGTCTGGTCGGCCGGGGTCGAGCTCGTGCTCGAGGAACTGGCAGCGGGCGACCTACTCCCGGGGCGGATCTACCTCTGCGGCGGTGGCGCAGGGCTGCCGCAAGTGCAAGCCGCCCTGCGCGACCCTGCCTTCGTGAGGCGGCTGCCGTTTGCCCGGCCTCCGGAGGTAACCGTTGCGGCGCCAGGGGAGGTCCGCGGCGTGCGAGACGAGACGGGTCTGCTCGTCGACCAGCAGGATGTCACCCCGATGGGACTTGCATACCAGGCGGTCGAGATGGCCGCCGAGGAGTCGGCGCTCGATGTGGCACTCCACCGGGTGCTGCGCGCGATGAAGGTCTGAGGCAGACTGGCCGCGATGCCGATCCACTACCTCGACGTCGACGACGAGGTGACCACGGCGGTCGCACGGTTGCGGTCGTCCGCTGAACCGCACGTCGCGCTGGTGCTGCCCGCTGGCTCCCGCCTGGCGACGAGCCGCATCAACTTCCGGCTACTGGCCCGCGAGGCGGCCGCGCGCGATCTGCGGCTGGCGATCGTGGCTCCGGAGGCTGCCGTCCGGGCGATCGCCATTGCGGCGGGCGTCCCCGCGTACGCCACGGTCGGATCGTACGAGGAGGCCCTCGCTGACGAGGTCGAGCAGGAGCCTCGGGACCGACGTCGCACGACGGGCGACGTTTCATCCCCCAGTGCCACGGGGCGCCAGGGGGCAGGCGATCAAGCTCAGGGCCGGCGCGAGGCCGGCCCGCACGGCGACGTGGCCGGAGATTCCACGCCCGGCACGCCGATTGCCGCCTCGACCGAGCTAGGGAGGCAGCTAGCGGATCGGTCCCAGCGGCAGCGTCCCGAGCGGTACGCCGACAATGGAGTGCCCGGTCGAAGCGTCGAGGAAACCGAGGCCGAGACCGCCGGTGGGATCGAGAGCCGGTCAAGGATGGGCCCCCGGCCGGCAGGCGCGCTCCCGGTAGCGCCTGGCGTCCGCGGCCAGCCGAGACGGCGGCGAGGTCGGCTGGTGCCGATCGCCGTCCTGCTTCTGCTTGTGCTTGCGGCCGGCGGTGCAGCTGCCTACGTGGTGCTGCCGAGCGCCCAGATCGTGGTGACGCCGGTCGCCGTGACGGAGGGTCCGGTCCAGCTGCAGGTGACCGCGGACCCCACCGTCAGCACGGTCGACAAGGCGCACCTCCTGATCCCGGCGCAGCAGATCAGCTTGCCGCTCGCCGTCGACGGAACGTTCCCGGCCACAGGCCAGAAAATCGAGCAGGTGGCCGCCACGGGCACGGTCTCGTTCGTGAGCAACGACACGATCGACCCCGTGACGATTCCGGCGGGCACGACCCTCGCCACGCCCGACGGGGTCCAGTTCCTCACGTCGAGCACCGTCGTGGCACCGCGCGCGATGGTCAACGGCACCACAATCACGCCCGGGCGCGCGACCACGGGCATTAGCGCCGTCGCGCCCGGGCCTGCGGGCAACGTCGGCCCGCACACCGTCATCGTCGTTCCCACTCGGCTCGAGGCGCTCCAGGTCGGCGTGGATAACCCGTCGGCCACCAGCGGCGGCAGCCGGTCGGTTACGAGGGTGATCAGCCAGCAAGACTACGACGCCGCAGCAGCACAGCTGACGCCCCAGATCGACGCGCAACTCACGACTAGCGCGGCGAACCCGTCGCCCGCGCCCGCGGGCGCCACGGTCATCGCGGCAACCGCGTCGCTCGGCAACGTCGTGACCGCCCCCGCGGCCGACGCGCTCGTCGGCGTCGCCGGGTCCTCGTTCCAGCTCACCGCCACCGCGACCGGCTCGGTCCTTGCCGTCTCGGAGCAGCCGCTCGCCGGTCTCGCATCGTCATATCTCGCCGCCCAGGTGCCGGCCGGGTGGTCGCTCTTCCTGGACTCCGTACACACGACCGTCAGCGACCCGATCGTGCAGGACGGCCACGTGACATTCACGGTGACAGCACAGGGCGAGCGGTGGCAGGCCGTGGACCCGGGCGCATTGCTGGCGCAGGTCAGGGGGCGCAGCGTGTCGGATGCGCGGACCATCCTAGAGCAGTACGGAGAGGTCTCGATCACGACGTGGCCGTCCTACGTCACGACGATCCCGACCCTCGACGCTCGGGTCTCCCTGAAGGTGGCTGCCCCGAAGCGAGCTGGTTCGTGAGCCGGCTGCTCGGCCTTGACGTAGGCGATCGACGCGTGGGGCTCGCAGTCGGCGATGACATCCTGGGCATGGCCCGGCCGCTCGCGGTGCTGCGTCGCGGCACGCCGGCCGAGGACGCCACGCGGCTCACACGTGTCGTGATGGAGCAACGTGTCGACGAGCTCGTCATTGGACTGCCGCTCAACATGGGCGGCGGCGAAGGGGAGCAGGCACGGTTGACGCGAGCGTGGGCCGCAGAGATCGCTTCCCGCACTGGGCTCCCCGTGGCGTGGCGGGATGAGCGCCTGACGACCGCGGCTTGCGAGGCCGCCCAGCCTCGCATGCGGCGGGACCAG
Source organism: Candidatus Limnocylindrales bacterium (assembly GCA_052144055.1). GTDB lineage: Bacteria > Chloroflexota > Limnocylindria > Limnocylindrales > CSP1-4 > JAJYNJ01. The sequence continues at coordinate 21,287 of JBKQRF010000208.1, read as the reverse complement.
ACGACCGGACGACCACCCGTTCGGCGATCGTCGCCCGCAGGGAGCGGGTGGATCGCGACGCAGCTGTGCGCATCCTTCAGGCGGAGCTCGATGAGCGTGCGTGGCGGGCCGGGGGAGGGGTCGAGCCCTCGCGCGCCGGTCCACCGGGAAGCCGAGAGCGACCGCTGGCGGGGACGGACGCATGATGGACCCGCGACCCGCGGACGGTGTCCGAAGCGGTCGCTATGCCCTGCGAACGCGTGGTCCGCGCGGCGGCCCAGTTGCAGGCCGCATCGCCGCCGCGCTTGCGATTTTCGTCGTCGCCGGGGCGTTGCTGTGGGTGCTCGTTTCCGTGGCGATCGGCCCGGCCGTCAACGGTGTCGTCTTCGACTTCGCCGAGAGCAACCCCTCCCTACTCCACATCGCCCCGGTCGCGACCATCGTGCGACACCGCCTAGGCGACGAACTGACCAGCCCAGCCGGCACCGACCCGACCGTCGTGCACTTCGCCGTGCCCCTCGGTGCCACAGCAGCGGACGTCGCCCGGGATCTGCAGCAGGCCGGTCTTGTCCGGGACCAGTTCGCCGTGACCTACCTCGTCGTCACGAAGGGCCTCGCCCAGCAGATCGAGGCGGGTGCGTACGACCTGAACGAGACCATGACGCCTGCGGCCATCCTTGCGCGCCTCCAGCAGGCGCCGATGACGACGGTCACGGTCCAGCTGCGCGAGGGACTGCGGATCGAGCAGATCACCGCCTACCTCGAGACCCTGCCACTCAAGATGGACGTGCAGACGTTCTACGACTTGGCGATGCGCCCGCCAGCCTCGATCCTATCCGAATACTCCTTCCTCTCTACCCTGCCGGCGGGCCACTCGCTTGAGGGCTTCCTCGGGGCGGGCACGTTCGACGTGTACCAGGACGTGACGCCCGAGGACATGCTGAAGGACCTGCTCGACCTGTGGGAGACCGAGATCGGGACCGAGCCGATCGAGGCGGCGCAGAAGGAGGGCCGCGACTTCTACCAGGTCCTCAGCATGGCCAGCCTGGTCGAGCAGGAGGCACGTGTCGCGTCGGAGCGGCCGCTGATCGCGGGCGTCTATACGAACCGGCTGGCCAAGGGCATGATGCTCGACGCCGACCCCACCGTTATCTACGGATTCGACACGGTCCAGCTCTTGAAGGTCCCGTTCGCGGACTGGAAGGACTACGTTTTCTGGAACGCGCTCCCGAACCCGGGATCGGTGAAGCTCCCGAAGTACCTGACGGGCTTCCAGACCTACGCGAACGCGGGCATGTTCCCGTGGCCGCTCTGCACGCCGAGCCTTGCTTCTGTGGAGGCTGCGCTGCACCCAGACACGAACACCGGGTACCTCTACTTCGTCGCCCGGACCGACGGCAGCCACACGCATGCGTTCGCGAAAACGTACGCGGAGCAGCTGGCAAACATGCGCGCCTTCGGGTACATCCAGTAGGGCGCTGCTGCCAACGGCGTGGACAGCGCTTGGATCGGTCCGCTCGCCGCGCTGGTGCGAGCTGCCATGCGCTCGTCGCTGGTCATGAAGAAGCCCCGGCGGGAGCCGGGGCTTCTGGTTCGGCGCCGTCCATCGGCCGCCGCTAGGCGAGGTGGCCTCCCTGGATGATGAGGGCTACGATCGAGATGAGTGCTACGAGTCCGAGGGCGATATGGACCCTCGCGAGGGGATGAGTGCGCTCGACGCCACGGGTGGACTTGGCCAGATCAGCCCAATACGTCATCTCCAACTCCTGATGTGTCTGCGGTCCTGCTGGAACGCTCTCGCATCGTCGGACTGCAGGCCCCGACCTGCAATGGCCCATCCGTACGCGGTCGTGTCGCCGGTCGTCAGATGCCTTGACGGCGTGGCTCGTCACGCGGCGTCCGACGCGCGCGGGCCGTGCTGGCGAGCGGCTAGGGCAGTGCCGCTCGTGGGGCGCTACAGTGGCTTCTCAGATCGAGTCCCTTGGCCAATCCCTTTCCAGCGAAGGCAGGGCCCCGCTCATGAACAAACTGCCGCTCGCTTCTAGACCACCCGGCGCTCCCACGCCCGACGACCTGGTGCGCTGGGCTCGAGCCGACGAGGCAGCGCGACGAGTGCGCCTGGCGCGCCTACGCGAGCGCCTGACGAGGGAGGGCGTTGATGGCTACCTCGGCGTCGGCCGCGAGAACGCGCGCTACCTGACCGGGTTCGTGCTCGCCCAAGGCGAGGAGAAGGTCGCAGGCGACTCTGGCCGGTTCCTCGTCGGCGCGGACGAGGTCGTAGTCCTGGCCGACAGCCGGTATCGCGAGCAGGCGGAGGAGGAGTGTCCGGGGGCTCATATCGAGGAATCGTACGGGGACCTCCCGGCGCGATGGCAAGGGCTCGTTTCCCGCCTCCGCGGCCTCAACGGGGCCCCGCCGCGCCGCGTCGCCGTCGAGGCCAACGTCGTGAGCCACGTGCTGTGGGAGCAGCTACAAGCAGCCGCGCCGGCCGTCGAGCTGGTCGCGGGCACAGGTTGGGTGGAGGAACTGAGGGCCGTCAAAGAGCCTAGCGAACTCGAGCGCGTCGGCGTCGCGTGTGTGGTCGCCGACGCAGCCCTGGAGCGGTTGCTGCCGTTCATACGAGCGGGTGTCCCGGAGCGCGAGTTCGCCCTCCAGCTCGAGTGGGACCTCCGCACGCACGGCGCGGAGGCGATCGCGTTCGACGTGGCGTGCCTCTCCGGGCCGCGTGCGGCGCTGCCGCACGGATCGCCGGGCGACCGCAGAGTGACTGCTGGCGAGGTGCTGCTCTTCGACTTCGGCGCCCAGGTTGCGGGTTACCGGAGCGACATGACGAGGACGCTCTTCGTCGGCGCGGCGCCCGCAGCAGACCGCGCGATTTATGCGCTCGTGTGCGGGGCGCAGGAAGCTGCCTTCGCGGTGCTCCTAGACGCTGCTGCGAGGCACACGTCGCCGACTGGCGTGGCCGTGGACGCGGCCGCCCGCGAGGTCATCGCGCGCGGGGGCCACGGTTCCCACTTCGGACACGGTCTCGGGCACGGCATCGGCCTCGCGACGCACGAGGTTCCGTCTCTCAGCTGGCGCGCAGTCCCCGCCGCGCTGCCATGGCCGACGGTCTTCTCGATCGAGCCCGGCGTCTACCTGCCGGGACGAACCGGCGTACGGATCGAGGATCTTGTCGCGTTCGATCCCGGTGCCGGCATGGTCGAGCGGCTCACCGGGTTCCCGCGCGAGCCGACGGTCGTGGGCGAGTAGCGGCGCGGCCGATCTCGTAGGGTGCCGGTCCCAGCGTCGCGTTCGTCGGCGATGTTGGCTCGCGACTGCGTCGGCTCACCGCCAGTCCGCCCACGCCGCGTACAATCCATGCACGAATCGACACGTCCAGCGCCCCTGCCCGCGGGCGCCCATCGACTGGAGTCATCCCGACCATGGTCTCGACCGGCGACCTGCGCAAGGGGATCGTGATCGAGCTCGACGGCGAGCTCTGGCAGGTCCTCGACTACCACCACATCAAGATGGGCCGCGGGTCCGCCCAGGTTCGCATCAAGCTCAAGAACGTGAAACGTGGGCAGACCGTCGAGCGGTCGTTCCAGGCGGGCGACAAGTGGCCACGGGCGCATCTCGACCGGCGACAGGTGCAGTTCCTCTACCGCGACGGCGGCGACTTCCACTTCATGGAGACCGAGTCGTTCGAGCAGTTCACGTTGACTACAGAGCAGCTCGGCGACGCGGTCCCGTACCTGCAGGACAGCATGCTGCTCGATCGCACGAGCTACGAGGGCGAGACGATCGGCGTCGAGTTGCCGATCACTGTCGACATGGTGATCACGGAGACAGAGCCCGGTTTCGCGGGCGACACGGCCACGGGCGCACGCAAGTCGGCCACGACCGGTAGCGGGCTGACCGTGCAGGTTCCGCTGTTCGTCGGCGAGGGCGACACCATCCGCATCGACACTCGCACCGGGGAATACCTCACACGGGTCTGAGCAGCCGTCGCTCCGATTGTCTCCCTCGCAGCGCGGTCGCTGAGCGATGAGCGAGGAGCGCCCGTGGGAGAGGTGGCTGCAGCGAGAGGTCGGCATGTCCGATAGTTCTCCGAGCTCTGACCCGCCTCCCCTAGCTGAGGAGTCCGCCGTGTCGGCCGGTCGGTCGGGGTCCGCCGTGCCTCGCGCACCGCAGGCGGGTACGGGGCCTGCGTCACAGAGGGCGGGATCGCTGGCGATGCGCGTCTGGAGCGTCGGGGACGTCACACGTGCGATCCGAGACGTCGTGCGCGGCGAGGTTGCCTTCCGCGACCTTTGGGTCGACGGCGAGGTAGGACAAGTAACCGTGAGCGCCGCAGGGCACGGCTACTTCACCCTGCGGGACGCACGCGCGCAGCTGTCCTGCGTGTTCTTCCGGACCCAGCGCCTTGCCAGCCCGTTCGAGCTTCGGACGGGGCTGCGCGTGGTCGTACACGGGCGGATCGACGTGTACGATGCCGCCGGCACCTATCAGCTCTACGTCGAGACAGTGCAGCCGGCCGGCTTCGGAGCCCTCGCGCTGCAGTTCGAGGCGCTCAAGGCGCGTCTCGCCGCGGAAGGGCTGTTCGACCCGACGAGGCGGCGACCGTTACCCGGGTCGCCCGCCGTAATCGGGGTTGCAACCAGCCCGACGGGGGCGGTTCTCCAAGACATCTGGCACGTGCTGCGACGCCGCTGGCCCCTCGCGCGGGTGGTGCTGGCGCCATGCCTGGTTCAGGGCGACGCGGCACCAGCAACAATCGTGGCTGCTCTCGATCAGCTGACCCGCTGGCGTGACCCCGGCACGGGCGCGCCCCTCGACGTCCTCATCCTCGCGCGCGGCGGCGGTTCGCTCGAAGACCTGTGGGCGTTCAACGACGAGCGCGTGGTGCGAGCGGTAGCTACCTCGCCCGTGCCCATCGTGACTGGCGTCGGGCACGAGACGGACGTCACGCTCGTTGATTTCGCGGCCGACGTACGGGCTCCCACGCCGTCGGCGGCCGCGGAGCTCGTGGTGCCATCGCGTGCAGAGGCTCTGACCGCGCTCCGAGTGGCGCGCGCGCGGCTCACGGCTGCAGCGGAGCAGTCGATAGCCGGCCCGCGCTCCGCGCTAGAAGCAGAGCATCGCGCGCTTGCCCGCCTCCACCCCACCACGGTATTGGCCACGGAGCGCCAACGAGCGGGCGATCTGCTAGATCGTGGGCGGCGGGCGATGGACGCCCGGCTCGCCGGGAACCGGGCTCGACTGAACCTAGCAGCGGATCGGATTCCTCTGCTGGTCCGGAGCCGGGTCGCGCGCGGCAGGGCGGACCTTCGGTCGGCCGGTTCCGGCCTCGCTGCCCTCTCGCCGTACGCGACGCTGGAGCGCGGATATGCGATCGTGAGAGCAGCGGACGGACACGTGTTGACGGCAGCGGCACAGGCCGCGCCGGGGGACTCACTCGACGTGCGGCTGGCCAAGGGTGCACTGGACACTACCGTGATGCGAGTGCGAGTATCCGGGTGATGGATAACGCGGGCAACCGGGCGGCGGAGTCGGTGGACGGCACTGGGACGGCCGTGCTGGGCGCGGCGGCGCCAACGGACGGGATCGCGGCGCTCGCCTTTGACACCGCTCTCACACAGCTCGGAGAAGTGGTTGCCCGACTTGAGACAGGCAGCCTTCCGCTGGAGACCTCGATTGCACTCTACGAACGAGGCGTCGCACTCCACGCGCACTGCGCACGCCTGCTCGACGATGCCGAGCTTCGAGTGCAGCGACTTGTAGAGGACGCAGGGGGAGGGTTGCGCGCGATCGACCTTGCTCCGGACGACGTGGACGACGAGGCGACGCCGAGCGCGTAGAATCCCGCGATGCCACCGCTCCCGGAGGATGCCGCATCGATCCTCGCGTCGCTATCCGGGCCGCACGACCTTCGATCCCTCGACGAGTCCCAGCTCCAGTCGTTGTGCGAGGAAATCCGCCGTACGATCGTGGAGACCGTCGCCGTCACCGGCGGTCACCTTGGCAGCTCACTGGGCGTGGTCGAGCTCACCGTCGCTCTGCACCGCCTGCTTGACTCCCCGCGCGACCGGATCGTGTGGGACACCGGTCACCAAGCCTACCCGCACAAGCTGCTAACCGGGCGGCTAAACCGGTTCGGGACGCTCCGCCAGCTCGGGGGCCTCAGCGGCTTCCCGCGCCGGAGCGAGAGCGAGCACGACGTCGTGGACGGCGGGCACGCTGGCACAGCGCTTTCAATCGCGCAGGGCCTGGCTGCGGCGCGCGACCTGCGGGGCACGCACGAGCGGATCGTGGCGGTCGTCGGTGACGCCGCCCTGATGAGCGGGCTCGCACTGGAGGCGCTGAACGATATCGGACAGCGACAGATGAACCTGCTGATCGTGCTCAACGACAACGAGATGAGCATCTCGCCGACCGTCGGGGCGCTCTCCAACTACCTCAGCGCGATCAAGCTGTCCGAGGCATGGCAGACGACCAAGGCCGGCTACGATGCCGTGCTCGAGCGGCTCCCCGTCGTCGGGGCGACGGCGCTGGAGCTCTCGCGCCGCGTCCGCAAGTCGGTCGTCAACTTCGCCCAGCAACCGGGCCACCTTTTCGAGGACCTCGGCATCACGTATGTCGGCGTGGTGCCCGGGCACGATCTGACGGTGCTCATGTCGACCTTCCGACGTGCGCTCCGGCTCGAAGGACCCGTGATCGTCCACGTGCGGACGTACAAGGGCCACGGGTACGAGCCCGCCGAGGTAGACCAGGTCGGGTTCCACGGCGCGGCATTGCCGCCAATGGACATCCCGGGAGTCACCCGGCCGCGCGAGGACGGATCCACGAACGAGGACGGCGACGCCACCCCCTCGGTCGCGCAGGCCGAAGCGGCGTCCCGCAAGCCGCCCACGTACACGTCCGTCGTGACCCAGGAACTACTTGCGATCGCCGCCGAGGATCCCCGGGTGGTAGCGATCACAGCAGGGATGCCCACCGGTACCGGCCTCAACAGGTTCCAGGCCGTGTACCCGGAGCGCTTCTTCGACGTGGGGATCGCTGAATCGCACGCCGTCACGCTGGCGACCGGGCTCGCGCTAGGTGGTCTCCGGCCGTTCGTGGCGATCTACTCCACCTTCCTCCAGCGCGCCTTCGACCAGACTGTGCACGACGTGTGCCAGAACGACCAGCCGGTGGTCCTTGGCGTGGATCGCGCCGGGCTCGTGGGCGAGGACGGCACGAGCCACCAGGGCATGTTCTCGCTGTCGGCGCAGCGCCAGCTGCCGAACCTAGTCGTAGCATCGCCGCGGGACGAGCAAGAACTGCGGCGGCTCCTGCGCACGGCGTTCGCGCAGCAGCACCCGTTCGCGCTGCACTACCCGCGCGACCCTGGCCTGGACCTGCCCGACATGCCAGCGACGACGATTCCGGTCGGGGAGGCCGAGCTGCTCCGCCGGGGCCGTGACATCTTGTTCGTCGGCTTCGGGCCCATCGTCATGCGCGCCGTCGCGGTGGCGGACGTGCTCGCCGCCGACGGCTGGTCCATCGGCGTGATCAATGCCCGGTTCGCGCGGCCGCTCGACGAGCGACTGATTCTTCGGTACGCGCGCGGCACGCAGCTCGTGGTCACGTTCGAGGAGAGCGTGGATGCCGGAGGTTTCGGCTCGGCGGTGCTCGAGTCGATCGCGCGGGCCGGTCTGGGCGACCCGCAGCTTCGGGCCCTGCCCGTGCGTATCATTGGCATTCCGGCGGGCCGCTTCGTGGAGCACGGGTCGGTGATCGACCTGCGCGAGACGCTGCGCCTTGACGCAACAGGCCTCGAGACACAGGTGCGCGAGACGATCGCGACTCTCGGCATTTCGCCCTCGCGTCCCGTCCTAAAGGCTCGATCCGCCTGAAGAGGGTTCGCCTCGACCAGCTCATCGTCGCACGGGGCCTGGCCGACACCCGCTCCCGGGCTCAGGCGCTGCTCCTCGCCGGTCGCGTGCGCGTCGGGGCAGGAGACGCGACACGCACAAACCGCAAGCCGGGCGACTTCCTCGACCCGGCCACGCCGCTCGAGCTCGTTGAACGTGCGCCGTATGTGTCGCGCGGCGGTGAGAAGCTGGCCGCGGCGCTTGATGCGTTCGGAATCGCCCCGGCTGGCCGGGTGTGCCTCGACGTGGGCGCGTCGACCGGCGGGTTCACGGACTGTCTGTTGCAGCGGGGTGCCAGGCGTGTCTATGCTCTCGACGTGGGTCGCGGCCAGCTCGCCCCGTCGCTCCGCGCCGATCCCCGCGTCGTCCCGATGGAACGGACGCACGCGCGTCGCCTCGACCCCGTGGACCCTCAGCACGTGACCCTCCCGGAGCGGCCGTCCCTGGCAGTCGCGGACGTGTCCTTCATTTCGCTCACCCGCGTGCTGGCGGCAATCGCCGCCCCGCTCGGCCCCGGTGCCGACATCGTGGCGCTGGTCAAGCCGCAATTCGAGGCGGGCCCGCGGCTCGCGGCTGGTGGCGTGGTGCGGGACGCAGCCGTCCACCGCGACGTGGTCGATGCCGTGCGCGAGTATGCCGTCTCGATCGGCCTAGACGTCCGCGGCGAGACGCCTTCGCCCCTCCTGGGGCCGGCCGGCAACCGCGAGTTCTTTCTGCACCTCGCGGTTCCCGGCTGATGCGCCTCGGTTTCGCCGTCAACCCCACGATCCCCGCGGCGCTCGACCTTCGGGAGCGGGCTCGACACTGGTGCGACGAAGCACACGTGGAGCGCTGGGACGTCGCGGCGGAGGACTCCCAGCGGCTGATCGAGGGCCTGCACGGGACCGACGTGCTCGTGGTGCTGGGCGGTGACGGCACACTGCTCCGGGCGGCTCACGCGGTCGCCGCGGCGGAGGCGGACGTCCCGATCCTAGGTGTGAACCTCGGGAAGGTCGGCTTCCTGTCGAAGGCCGAGGCGCACGAGCTCGAACGCGTGCTGGCCAGGGTCCTCGACAGGGACTACGTCCTAGAGGATCGGATGGTGCTGGAAGTCCGTGTCCTGACTGGCGGCAGGGAGGCGGACGGCCTGTCGTTCGTGGCGCTTAACGACGCGGCCATCGTGCGCGCCCGCGAGGCGCGCGTGGTCCGTTTGGAAGTCACCATCGACGGGTCGCACCTCGCCACCTACGTGGCTGACGGTGTCATCGTCGCGACGCCCACGGGTTCGACGGGCTACTCGTTCAGCGCCGGCGGACCGATCCTGGATCCCACGAGCCGCAACCTGGTCGTAACGAGCGTAGCGGCCTACCTCAGCGCCGTGCGGTCGGTGGTCGTCGGACCACAGCACACGGTGCGCGTCCAGGTGCTGGCGGCCATCGACATCCTCGTCAGCATCGACGGGCACGAGGACGTGATGCTATCCGTGGGGGACGTGGTCGAGGTGCGCGCGCGTCGGCGTCCAGTCCGGTTCGTCGAGCCACGGGGCGCCCCTGCGTTTTGGGACCTGCTCCGCGAGAAGGCCCAGCTGCTGCCCTCGTGACACTGCTGGAGCTGGAGGTCCGCGACCTCGCGCTGATCGAGCGGGTCCGGATCGAGCCGGACCCGGGATTCACCGTGATCACGGGCGAGACCGGCGCCGGCAAGTCCCTGTTGATCGACGCCCTGGCGCTCGTGCTGGGAGCCCGGGCAGATGCCGGGCTGGTTCGCTCGGGGGCGAGCGCGGCCCGGGTTCAGGCGCTGTTCGACCGCGTCCCAGAACCCCTTATCTGCGTTCGGGAGGTCACCGCGGCGGGGCGGAGCACGGCATGCGTGAACGACGAGGCGGTGAGCGCCCTTCGCCTCGCCGAGCAGGCGGGGTCCCTGGTGGAGATCCACGGGCAGCACGATCAGCAGCGCCTTCTCGACGGCGCTCACCAGCGTGATCTGCTTGACGCGTACGGCGGGCACACGCTGCTCCGCGAGCGGGTCCTCGCTGCCGTGACAGCGTGGCGGGCCAACCACGCTGCGCTCGAGGCCCTCGAGGACGACCCGGGGACGCGGGCCCGGATGCTCGAGCTGCACGAGCACGAGGCCGACGAGATCGAGGCGGCCGCGCTGCGCCTCGGAGAGGCCGACGAGATCCGCGTGCGGCTGACAGCGGCGGCCCGTGCCGAGCAGGCGGCGCGGCTGGTCGCGTCCATCGAGGAGAGGCTGGCGGGGGAGGGCGGGGGCGCACACGACGTACTGGCTCGTGTGGCGCGGGAGGCGACGGAGCTCGCGCGGCTAGACCCCGACTTCATCGACGTTGCCGGCCGCGTCGACGGCCTACTCGCGGAGTCCGACGACCTGGCCTCCGAGCTGCATCGCATGTCCTCCGAGCTCGAGCACGACCCGGCAACCGTTGCTGCGCTCGAGGAGAGGCTGGGGCGGATTTACGCACTCGAGCGCAAATTCGGGCCGGACGAGGCGACAGTGCTAGCGCACAGCGAGGCTGCGCGGGTCGCGGCGCGCCGAATTCGAGCCCTCGACGCCGAGCGGGCCGAGCGGACCACCGCGAACGTGCGCCTGGAGTACAGCGCGCGCGCCGAGGCGGCCGAGCTGACCAGGGGACGCACGGCCGCCGCCGAGCGGCTGGCCGCCGACGTCTCTCGGGTCCTCCATGACCTTGGGTTCCGGCAGGCGCGGTTCGAGGTGAAGCTCGCGCCTGGGGCTCTCGGACCGGCGGGTGCCGAGGCGGTGCAGTTCTTGATCGCGCCGAATCCGGGTGAGCCGTCGCTGCCACTGGCGCGCATCGCGTCGGGCGGCGAGCTGTCGCGCGTCTCACTGGCCGTCAAGGAGGTACTCGCAGTTGCCGACGCTACGCCCACGCTGGTCTTCGACGAGATCGACGCCGGGATCGGGGCGCGTTCGGCGGACCGGGTCGGCCGAAGCCTACGGCGGCTGGCGCGTGCCCACCAGGTGCTCTGCGTCACGCACCTGGCCCAGATTGCCGCACACGCCGACGCGCATCTGAAGATGGAGAAGTGCGAGCGCAACGGGCGAACCGTGACAGAAGTGCGCAGGCTGGATGGGGAAGAGCGGCTCTCGGAGCTGGCGGCCATGCTGGGCGGGGACGCCAGTGGTCCAGCGGCGCGCGCGGCAGCGGTCGAGCTGCTTGAGCGGTCCACACTAGGCCCCGGAAGCGAGACGCAGTGACGCTCGAGGGTGGCCGCCGGCCGCCCGACGATCTGCAGCAGGCGATCGATGCCTACCTGCTGCACCTGCGCGTCGAGCGCGGCCTCTCGCCATTGACGGTCCGCGCATACGCCGGCGACCTGCGCGGGTTCGCGACGGCCAAGGGCATCGAGACATGGGCCAGCAGCGCAGATCCGGCGATTCACTTCCTCGCCGAGCTGGCGCGCCCGCCCCGCTCGCTGCGTCCGTCGAGCCACCGGCGGAAGGCGGCCGCGATACGGGCCTTCTACCGGTTCGCCTACGGCGACGAGCGCATCGGCGTGGACGTGGCGGGAGCGCTGGACCTGCCGCGCCAGTCGCGACGGCTACCTGACGTCCTCGACGCGAACGAAGTGCGCCGGCTGTTGGAGGCCGTGCCACTGCCTTCTGGCCCTCCCGCAACCAGGGCGGAAGCGGCGGCGGTCCGCGACCGCGCTTTGCTCGAGCTGCTATACGCGAGCGGCCTGCGGATCGGGGAAGCGCTCGGGCTCGACCTCGAGGACATGTCCCTCCCGGGCGCCTACGTTCGGGTGATTGGCAAAGGTGATCGGGAACGACTCGTGCCGGTGGGCGAGCCCGCTCTGGACGCGCTCGTGTCATGGGTCGAGGTCGTCCGTCCCACGTGGCTCGCCCGCTCGGCCGGAACGCACCCGCGGCGTCCGCGGTCCACGTCGCCCGGGCGGGGCGGTCTCGTGGGCTCCGACGCCGGCGCGGAGCCGAGCGCGGGGCGGACTCGAAACGTGGCGCGTGGGGGCGACCCGCTGTTCATCACGTCGCGGGGCGCACGACTCGGCAGGATGGCAGCCTGGCGGGCGATCCAGCGCGCGTCGCAGGCCGCCGGACTCTCCGAGCACGTCACGCCCCACACGTTGCGCCATAGCTTCGCCACGCACCTTCTCGAAGGCGGCGCTGACCTACGGGTCGTCCAGGAACTCCTCGGACATGCGAGCATTGACACCACACAGCTCTACACTCACCTGACCGGCGAGCGCATCCGGCAGGTCTACGCCCGGGCCCACCCGCGGGCGTGAGCCAGGAGGAGCGGAGAGATGCGGTACATGGACTCGCTGCTGGCCGACGGCGAGGTCGTCGTCCGCAGAGCCCGCCAGCACTGGTTGGCGCTGCTGACGGAAGCGGGTCGCGCCTGGGTCCTCGTCTTGCTCGGGCTGCTCGCCCTGGTCGTCGGCCTCTCGCTACAGGGAAACGATAACCTTGGACGGACGATCGGCACCGCACTGTCGGTTGTTGCGCTGGGCGCTCTCCTGGCCGGGCTGCTCGATGCCACCTACCACGTCCTGCGCTGGTGGGCGCAAGACTTCGTCGTAACGAACCGGCGGGTGGTGCAGGTCCAGGGCATTCTGAACAAGCGCGCGGCTGACTCCTCGCTCGAGAAGATCAACGACGCAATCCTGCGGCAGAGCCTTTTCGGCCGGGTCTTTCGATACGGAGATCTCGAGGTTCTGACGGCGTCCGAGTCGGCGATCGATCGCTTCCGCATGCTCGCTCGCGCGGCGGATTTCAAGCGGGAGATGCTGAACCAAAAGCACGCGCTCGAACTCGAAGTCGGCAGGGCGCCCATGCCGGCGCTGCGAGTGGGTCCCGTAGCTTCCCGCGGCCAAGACCCGGGACTGGCTGGCTGGCCCGGAGAACACCCGACGAGTCCCGTGACGGTAGCCGCCGGTGGGTCGACCTCGCCGGGTTCCTTTGTCGCGGCACGCTCCGGGGGACCGCCGCCGCCCTCGCCCGCGTCGGATCCCCAGCAGATCACCGCGACGCTGGCTCGGCTGGCGGCTCTGCGCGACAGTGGGGCGATCACCGCCGATGAGTTCGAGATGAAGAAGGCGGAGCTGCTCTCCCGGCTCTGAGACTGCCGGCCGGGCCGCCAAGGATTCCGTGCCCCCCGCCCCGCACACTCGGGCCTGCCCTGACCGCTACCATGTTCGGGTCGTCCCGGGCACCACGGAGGTCTCGTGAATCCGCAGCTTGTCGCGTCCCTGATCGCGGTCGCGGTCATCCTGCTCGTGGGGTTCCCGGTGCACGAGTTCAGTCATGCGCTGGCCGCGGACCGCCTCGGAGACCGCACGGCCCGCCATCTCGGGCGGCTCTCGCTGGATCCACGAGTCCACTTCGATCCGCTCGGCGCGGGACTGCTGGTCCTCAGCGCGATCGCCGGAGGGTTCTTCATCGGTTGGGCGAAGCCTACGCCGGTCAACCCGGCCAATCTGCAGGGCGGGCATCGGGGCGAGGCGATCGTGGCAGGGGCTGGCCCTGTTTCGAACCTCATCATGGCGGGACTTGTGGCGATCGCGGTGCGCGTGATCATCGCTTTCGCGTTGCTCAACCCTTCCGCAGGAAGCGTGCAGGAACTCCTTCTTGAAATCCTCCTCTACTTGATCCTCATCAACGTGTTCCTGTTCATCTTCAACCTGTTGCCGATCCCCCCGCTCGACGGGTACAAGGTCCTGCTGGGGGCAGTGAGCCCCCGGACGGCGTGGCAGATCCGGCGATACGAGCAATACGCGCTGCTGCTGATCGTCGTGCTGTTCCTCCTTGGCGGTCCGATCATTGGGCCCATCGGAACGGGCATTGCCAACTTCCTTGTCGGCCAAACGATCTTCTGACGGCATGGGCTGGTGGGTGGGTAAGGTCCGCCAGTTCGCGACGCACGTGCATGCCGAAGTCAGGCCGGAGGAGCGCCGTGAGCTGAACGCCTGGTTGACGCCAGCACAGCGCCGCCTCTTTGATTCGATGCACCCGGCCGACCGTCGCCACGGGCTTGACGTCGTATGGCGTCTCCGAGCGGAGGGCTGGAGCGAACCTACTGTGCTGCTCGCGGGACTGTTCCACGACGCGGGCAAGGGCCGGACGGGCCTGTGGCCGCGAGTCGTCTGGTCGCTCGGCGAGCATTACGGGCGGCTGCCCCGGCAGATCGTGGGATTCGTCCCCGGGTTCGGTCCGGCGCTGGAGCGCCTCGACCGCCACGCTGAGACGTCGGCGGAGCTGGCGCTCCTGGCCGGCTGCCCGATGCAGACGGCCGAGCTGATCCGGCGCCAGTCGGAGCCCCTGGACGACGCGGGTCGCGCGTTACACCGTGCGGATGAGGCGAGCTGAGGATGGTTCGGTCGTCCGTTCGACGTCACGCCATTCCGGCCGTGGCTGTCGCGGTCTCGTTCGGTGAGGGGAGGCAGCCTGAGCACGCGACCACCGTTCGCGTTAGCGGCATCCGCGACGCACCTCCCCGAGAGTCATCCCGCTCCCGTGCCGACGCGTCTGCGCTCGACACCGGCGTCGATCCCGTCGCGTTCGAGGGTCCGCTAGCGCTGCTCCTCTCGCTCATCGAGGCGCGTCAGTTCGACGTCCTCACGGTTCCGCTCGGCGGACTGGCGGGAGCGTACCTCGAAGCCATGGTCGGCCTGGAAGGAGAGCGGCTGCCATACCTGAGCGCATTCGTGACCGTGGCCGCTCAGCTCATCCTGATCAAGTCGCGGGCGTTGCTGCCCCGTCAACCAGTGGACGACCCGTTGCCGCTCGCAGACGAGGGACCGGATCCGGAGGCGGCGCTGCGACGGCGACTCATCGTGTACCGGGCCTACCGCGACGCCGGCCAATGGCTGCGGGATCGCTCGCGATCCCTTGGACCGCTGCTTCGTCGCGAGCCCTCCGTGGCGCAGGCCGCCGGGCTCGTCGCAGCGCGGGCGCCCGCCGAGCCGCCGCTGGACCCGGCCCTGCTCGAGACTGCGCTGCGCGGCGCAGCGCAGACAGGGCCTCCGCCTATGCCGTCACCGGAGATCGTCCATCGGACGACGACGCTCACGGAGAGGGCCGAAATCATCCGGGCTGCCCTCAGCCGCGCGCCCGTAGTCGTGCTTCAGGACCTCCTCGGCGAGACAGCCGACCGCGTGGTCGCGGCGGTCACCTTTCTGGCGATGCTGGAACTCGTAAAGCGCCGAGAGATCGCCATAGAGCAGGCGCGACCTTGGGGGCCGATCCGATGTCGTGCCCTGGCTGGATCGGCGGTCGTCGATGCGAGCGTTCCCATCGACGAGTCTCTGGAGGATTTCGCGTGATAGCCGAGGATCGGCCCGGCGCGGCCGGGGCGCGCTCGCGCGAGCTGACGTCGCCCGCGGCCTCCGCACCCGCGTCCGAGATAATCGCCTCCCCGAGCTCTGAGTCGGCGCCGGAACTGACGACGCTGGAGCTCGAGGCCCTACTGTTCGTCGCCGAGCGGCCTCTAACACGCCGCGAGATCGCGTCGCTTGCCGGCGTCGACGTAGCGAGCGTGGACGCGCGCCTGGGCGACCTGCAGGTGGATCTCGAGGATCGCGGGATTCGGCTCCTCGCAGCCGGAGACCGCGTGGCCTTGGCGACCGCGCCCGAGGCCGGTGCGCTGATCTCCCGGTACGTGGGAGCCGAGGGCGTTCGGCTGACGCCGGCGGCGCTCGAAACGCTGGCGATCGTTGCGTACCGGCAACCTGTCACTCGGGCCGCGATCGAGCGGATTCGCGGCGTCGACTCAGACTACGTCCTGCGATCGCTGCTCCACCGTCGGTTGATCATCGAGCAGGGTCGCTCCGATGCGCCGGGCCGGCCCATTCTGTACGGCACGTCCTTCGAGTTCCTCGAGCGCTTCGGGCTTACCTCCCTTGACGATCTACCCGCGCTCGATGCGCAGATCTCGGCCCGGATCGCGGAGGCGGAGGCAGCGACGGCCGAGCGCCCTCCGGGCGATCCGGCGGAGCTGCCGGTGTCGGTCGCTTTGGCCGGGCTCGCCGGGCGGCACGACATCACCGCTCTCGAGGGCGGCGGAGATCCAGCCGCCGACTCGGAGCGAGACGCCCTCTGAGATGACGCCCGTCCGGATCCAGAAGGCTCTCGCCGACGCAGGCGTCGCGTCGCGTCGTGGCGCGGAGGAGTTGGTCGCGGCGGGCCGTGTGCGCGTGGACGGAGTGTCCGCCGGCGTCGGCATGACGGTGGACCCGGGCACGCAGCGGATCGACGTAGACGGCCGACCGATCGACTCGCGGTCACCGGCCATTCACCTGGCGATGCACAAGCCAGCGGGGGTAACGAGCACCGTCTCCGACCGGCATGCGGTGACCACGGTACTTGACCTAGTGCCGCTCGAGCTCGTGCCTGCGGGCGCGCGGCTCTACCCGGTAGGTCGTCTGGATCGCGACTCGGAAGGGCTGCTGCTGCTGACCAACGACGGAGAGTGGGCACAGCGTGTGCTGCACCCTCGCTACGAGGTCGAACGCGAGTACGCGGTGGCGACGTCACGCCCGCTGACCAGCGACCAGGCCCAGGCACTGCTCGGCGGGGTTGCGCTCGAGGAGGGGATCGCGGCGTTGGTCGACCTTCGTCCGGCCACTCCCACCGAGACCGGGACGCTGCTTCAGCTGCTCGGAACCGACGCGCCCGCCGGCATCGCCTGGTACCGGGCGACGCTGGGCCAGGGCTGGAAGCGCCAAGTCCGCCGCATGTTCGGCGCAGTCGGCGTTCCCGTGGTCCGCCTCGTACGCGTGCGGATTGGGACGCTCAGGCTGGGAGCACTGCGCCCGGGGCACGTGCGGCGCTTGGCAGCTGCAGAGGCGGCGGGACTGTCGCAACTGGCGCCGCCCCGGCGGGACGCAGCCCGAGCCGGACGCGCCTCAGGTCCCCGAGGCCGGCCATGATCGGTCGTGCCGGGGTCGTCGTGGCCCTGGACGGACCCGGGTCGAGCGGCAAGAGCACCGTGGGCGCGTTGGCCGCCGCGCGGCTCGGTTTCTGTTTCTGCGACACCGGCCTCTTCTACCGGGCCGTGGCGTGGCTCGCCCTGCACCGCGGCGTCGCGCTCGAGGACGGGGCGGCCCTCGCGGCTCTGGTGCCGCTCCTGGTCATGGAGGCGGACGGCGATGGGCGCTACGTTCGCGTCCGGGCGGCCGGTGACGACATCACCTCGCTCGTGCACACCCCGGCGATTGATCGCGTCGTCAGCGTGGCGGCCCGCCAGCCCCGGCTGCGCGAGGCCCTGCTGGCCCCGCAGCGGGCGCTCGTGGAGGGAGGCTCGATCGTCATCGCCGGACGGGATATTGGGACGGTGGTGCTGCCCGACGCGGACGTCAAGATCTACCTCGACGCGTCGCTCGTCGAGCGCGCTCGGCGTCGTGGACTCGAGCGTGGCATTTCTGGGCACGTCGGCGGCAGCGCCGAGGCGGAGCAGCTCCTCGACGACCTGCGCGCACGCGATGAGATTGACAGCGGGCGCGCGACGGCCCCCTTGCGAGCGGCGCCCGACGCCATCCTGATCCGCACCGACGGGTTCGCGCTGGAGGAGGCCGTGCACGCCGTGGTGAGCGCCGTGCGGCCCCGCACGGGCGCCGGATAGAGGCCGGGAGGAGCGCGCAGGTCGGTGTCCGCGGTCCGTGGGACAATGGCTCCTTCATGGGGAGGGTCCGAGACGTCGTCATCACGCGCCGCACCGGCTTCTGCTACGGCGTGCGCGAGGCGATTGACTATGCAAAGACGGCAGCCGCGGCAGGCAAACGAACGCACACGCTCGGTCAGGTCGTCCACAACGAGGGCGTCATCGAGCAACTAGAGGCGCAGGGCATCCGCACGGTCGCCGCGCTGGACGACGTCCAGGAGGGGGCGGCCGTCGTCATCCGCGCCCACGGGGTCACTCCCGGTGTGATGGACCGAGCGAGGTCGCGCGGTCTCGAGGTCATCGACGGCACCTGCACGTGGGTCATCCAGGAACAGCGGGCACTCGAGCACCTGGTCGAAGAGGGGTACACGATCGTCCTGCTCGGGACACCGAAGCACCCGGAGGTCGTGGGCTTGCTTGGCTTCGCCCCGGACGCGATCGTGGTCGACGAAGAGGAGGACTGGGGGCGGATCCCCCGCACGAAGCGGATGGCGCTGATCAGCCAGAGCACGCAGCCGCCGTGGAAGTTCGAGCGACTCGCGGCGTACCTGACGAGCCGCTGCCATGAGCTTAGGATCGTTAACACGATCTGCCCCGTGACCATCCGCCGGCAGCAGGACACGATGGAGGCCGCAGCTACGGTCGACTTCATGGTCGTTGTGGGTGGTCGCAGCAGTGCCAACACGAAGGAGCTCACGAGGCTTTGCCAGATCGCCGGGACCCCGGTCTTACAGGTTGAGTCGGCCGCAGATCTCCGGGACCCGAACGCATTCGGCGACTCGGAAGTGGTTGGCGTGACTGGCGGCACGTCGACGCCTATCGAGGACCTCCAGGTGGTGACGCGCCGGATCTACGAGCTGGCGGGCACGCCCGACGCCCGGGAGCACGCCGCTGAGCTGGCGGATGCCTCGCTTGGGCGCGTTGCCGCATCCACGTACCGCACGAGTAGCGTCTCGGCCGGCATCGCGCCTGGCGGGGCGTGACAGTGGCCGCCCATTCGTCGGCGCGGCCGGCGCGCGGGCTCCCCATTGTGGCTGTCGTGGGTCGGCCCAACGTCGGCAAGAGCACGTTGTTCAACAGAATCGTGGGACATCGGACCGCCATCGTCGAGGACCGTGCCCGAACCACGCGCGATCGCCTCTATGGCGAGGCCGAGTGGAACGGCCGGCGCTTCGTCGTCGTGGACACTGGCGGCCTAGAACGGCGCCCGGGCGACCCGATCGAGGCAAAGGTGCAGGAGCAGGCACGCCTGGCGATCGCAGAGGCCGATCTCATCCTCTTCGTCGTCGACGCGGCGACCGGGGAGACTGCGGCTGACCAGGAGACTGCGGAGCTCCTGCGCAGGGCTCGCGTCCCAGTGATTGTGGTCACGAACAAGGCCGACAGCGAGCGGCGAGAGTACGAGGCGGCAGAGTTCCATCGCTTCGGCTGGGAGGACACGTACGCGGTCAGCGCGCTGCACGGACGCGGCACGGGAGACCTCCTCGACGCAGTGGTCTGGGCGCTGCCTCCCGAGAGCGAGGAAGAGCGCGAGCGCAAGCGGAGCGCGGCGGAGGCCGAGGAGTTTGCAGAGCTTGCGGCGCTGGCCGAGGCGCAGGGCGTCGACCTGTCCGACGTGCCGGCGCAAGCGCCCAGGCGAGCCAGCTCGAACGGCACCCCTGGCGCAGCCGCGGTCGACGAGCCGGACGAAGCAAAGGCCAACGAGGAGGCGGTGGCGGCGTGGGACAGGCGCGCCGAGGCTGATCGCTTGGCCGCCCTTCAGCCGATCGCCGTCGCGATCGTCGGCCGTCCGAACGTTGGCAAGTCATCGCTGCTCAACGCGCTCCTCGGCGAAGAACGAGTCATCGTGAGTGACATCCCCGGCACCACGCGTGACGCCATCGATACCACCATCGAGTGGAATGGCCGCCTGGTGACGCTGATCGACACGGCCGGAGTGCGCCGCCGCGGAAAGGTGGCGAACGGACCCGCCTTTGAGCGGTTCTCGGCCCTCCGGGCGTTGCGCGCGCTCGGACGCTGTGATGTTGCGATCCTCGTCATCGACTGTGTCGACGGCCTGACGCGACAGGATGCTCACGTGGCAGGCTACGTGGTCGAAGAGGGGAAGGGGCTCGTTGTCGCGCTCAACAAGTGGGACCTGGTCGAGAAGGACACGAACACCTTCGCCGAGTACGTCGCCGCCGCTCGCCGCGAGGCTCAGTTCCTCGACTTTGCCCCTATGCTGGCGATCAGCGCGAAGACAGGGCAGCGCGTAGGCCGCGTGCTGGACACGGCCATGGAGATCGCGGCGCAGCGCCGTCGCCGCGTGCCGACCGGCGAACTGAACCGGCTCCTCGCCGACGCGACGTTTCGCCAGTCGCCACCGGCGGTGAGAGGCACTCGGCCGAAGTTCTACTACGCGACGCAGGCATCTGTGGCCCCGCCCACATTCGTGCTGTTCGTTAGCGACGGCGCGGCGGTGCACTTCAGCTACGCGCGCTACCTCGAGAACCGGATCCGCGACGTGTTCGACTTCGGCGGCACGCCCATCCGGCTCGTGTTCCGGACCCGGACGCGGACGCAGATCGAGCGGCGAAGAGGTTCCCCACGTTTGTCCCGACGCTCGGCCGGCGGCGCTCGTCCCAACCCTGGTAGCCGCGATCTTCCGCGACGGCGAGAGGAAGCCGGCGGTCCCGGCGGAAGGGGGCACCCCGCACTCGGACGGTGACTGCCCGCCGGCGGGAAGCACGGCGAATGCGCGGGACGGGGCAGAGCCATCGAGAAGCGCCGCCAGAGGCCGGCGACCGCTCTGATAGAATCCGCCGAGTCGGGGCGTAGCGCAGCCTGGTAGCGCACTTGAATGGGGTTCAAGAGGTCCCGCGTTCGAATCGCGGCGCCCCGACCAGAATCCACGCACGAAAAGGTCCCTCGGAGAGACTCCGAGGAGCCTTCGGTTGTGGTCCTGACCCCCACGCTGACCCCCGCCGGACCCGCTCAGTTTGTGGCCGCGACCCGCCGGTGGCGCAGTACCGTGTCCATCCGCTCAGCAACGCGCTGCGTCATCGCCGGGGTCAGGTGCGCGTACACGTCGGCCGTGGTGGCGACGGTCGAGTGTCCCAGAACCTTGGAGACGACGCCTAGCTCTTCTCCTTGCTCAAGCAGGAGAGTCGCGCAGGCATGCCGCAGGTCATGGAACCGCTGGTGTGGAAGACCGGCCGCGGCGATCGCGCGCTGGAAGGCGTGCAACACGTTGGCGGCGTCGAGCGGCGCCCCTACGGGGGTGGTGAAGACGGTGTCAGTCTCTCGCCAGCGTGGGCCAGCGGCGATGCGTTCCTCGAGCTGACGGCGCCGCTGAACGCGCAATGCGGCCACGACCTCGTCGCCCAGACGGAGGGTGCGCTTGGCGCGCTCGGTCTTCGGTTCGCCGAGCGCTCGCTTATGCCGGTCGCGGGTATGTCGGACTGTGAGTGTGGCGGCCTCGAGGTCGATGTCCTCCCAGCGTAGAGCAAGGAGCTCGCCCTGGTGGAGACCGGTGGCGATGGCGATGCCGTGAAGCGCGCGTTGGCTTCTTTACGGCCTGGGCTCCGCCGCAGGCCGTCAGCGAGACCCTCGCTGATCAGTTCCCAAGCCTCGGGTTCGACCTGACGTACCTCGATATTCAGGCGCCGGTCGGTCAAGTCCCAGTTCGTGAGCTCCTATCTCGTCAAGCCCTGATTTCGGCGGCGCGGAGATCGAGCAACATGGTCCGATAGACCACGTCGGCGAGGTGACGCTTCAGACAGCGGAGCGCCTCGCGC
>JBKQRF010000207.1:0-3931 GCA_052144055.1 Candidatus Limnocylindrales bacterium | reverse complement strand
CCATGGGCCAAGTGGCGCGCTGGGGCCCAGATGCCGTCGTCGTGGGCGACCAACCCGAGTGGGCCGAGGCGCGCCAGGCGCTCGCGCACCTGATGGAGCGCTATCACCGAATACCGGCGCCGCTGCGCTCGGCCCGGTGATGCTGGCAGGCGTCAGACCGCTTGGGCGCAGTCCCGCGGCGCATGCGACAGCCCGCCGCGGAGAGGCGCTGCACAGCGGCTGCCCCTCGACCGTCAACGGAACTGCGGCGCACGCTTCGTGATGGGCCGAGCGGATCACCGGGTCCCGCCCGGCGCCATGCAGTCGGCACCACGGACCCCCGCATCGAACCGGGCTTGACATGGTTCGCCATGGCGCGCAGTGCCACTCTTCGACTAGTGCGCCGGTGCTTGTCTCGCGGTCCTCGCGAGCGGCCAATCACGAGTGGCTCCTCCAAGCAGAGCCCATGAGCGGGCGTCGGCGACGAGCACCTCATACTCCATCCTTCGCAGGTTTCGACGACCATGGTGGCGGGGCGACTCCCGCACGGGAAGGAGAGCAGCCGCGCCACGAGAGCGGCGAGCGATACCCCGGGCTCTTCGAACACATGCTCGAAGGGGTCGCGTACTGCCAGATGCAGTTCGATCAGTCCGGACACCCCATCGACTGGATCTACCTCGACGTCAATGCTGCCTTCGAGCCCCTCACCGGCCTGAAGGATGCGGCTGGCCGGCGTGCCACGGAGCTGATCCCAGGTGTGCGCGACACGAACCCCGAGCTCTTTGAGATCTACGGTCGCGTCACCCGGACGGGCATCCCAGAGCAGTTCGAAACGTACCTCCCCGCCCTCGAGCGGTGGTTCTCAGTCAAGGTGTATCGCCCCCAGGCGGACCACTTCGCGGCCGTCTTCGAGAACATCACCGAGCGCAAGGTGGCGGACGAGGCACTGCGCCGGTCAGAAGCGAGTTTCCGGACGCTTTTCGATTCCGCCAATGACGCGATCTTCATGTTCGAACCCGGCGGCCCGTTCCTCGAGGTCAATCGCGCGGCCTGCGAGCGACTCGGCTACCGCGACGATGAGCTGCTGGCCATGGGGCCGGCCGACATCACCGCGCCGGAGTACGCGGCGCTCGCTGCCGCACGCACGGACGAGGTCATGCGCCAGGGTTCGGGCTTCTTCGACTCGGCCTACATGCGGCGGGACGGAACCATCATCCCGGTCGAGAGCAGCGCCACAGTCATCGATCTTGGCGGCCGCCCGATCATCCTGAGCATCGCTCGGGACACCACCGAGCGGAACGCGGCAGCAGCGGACGTGGCCGCGTACCGGGCACGTCTGCGGGCCGCGCTCGACACGATGCTGGAGGGCGTCACGGTCGTGTCGGCCGTTCGAGACAACAGCGGTCACATCGTGGACTTCCGGCTCGAGTACTCCAACCCGGCCATCGGCCACATCTCCCGGGTGGCTGCAAGCGAGCAGATCGGGCACACGCTGCTCGAGCTGTTCCCGGCGCACCGCACGAACGGGCTCTTCGAGACGTATGTTCGCGTCGTCGAGACCGGCGTCCCGTTTGAGTCCGGCAGCTTCCGGTACCTCGATCCCGATGCGGCCGGCGGACCGCTCGACCAGGTGCTGGAGCATCGCGCGGCCAGGCTCGGCGATGGCTACGTCCTCTCGGTGCGCGACGTGACCGAGCGTGAACGACTTGCCCGCGAGCGCGAGCGCCTGGCCGCCATTATCGAAGAGTCGCATGACGGCATCGTCGTCACCGACGCGGAGCTGCGGATCACCTACACCAATGCGGCCTTCGCGGAGGACACCGGCCGGGGACCGTCCGAGCTGGTGGGGCGGAGCGTACTCGACGTGGCGGACGGGGTGGTGGATGCGACCACGATGGCTTCTGTCGCCAAGGTCGTCAGCACCGGACGGCCGTGGCTAGGCGAGGCCCACAGGCGTCGCCCCGACGGAACGGTGGGCCGAGTCCAGATCAGAATCGCGCCGCGTATGGCCGCAGATGGTACGGTCGAGGGCCACGTGATCGTCGCCCGCGACGTCACCGAGCTGCGCCGTGGCGAGGCCGAGCGAGCCCGCTTGGCCTCCATCGTCGAACAGTCGGCCGACGGCATCGTCCTGACTGACGTCCAGTTGCGGATCACCGACGCAAACGCCGCCTTCCTCGCGAGCGTCGGCCGAGGTCTGCCGGACCTCGTCGGGAAGCAGGTTGACGAGTTTGCGCGCGAGGTTGGGTACCCGACCACGGTCACCGAGATCTACCAGGCGGTTGCCGGCGGCCAGGGATGGCAGGGCGAGATCGACCGGCAGTGGGCCGATGGAACCACCCGCCGTACTGAGCTCCGCGTCACGCCGGTGCAGGACGCTCAGGGTGCCATCACGAACTGGGTGAACGTCTTCCGCGATGTCAGCGCGCTGCGCGAGGCGGAGGCAGAGGTGGACCTCCAGGCGCGCATCCGCGTGGCCCTCGCCGAGAGCACGCACAACATCCCGGAAGACGCGACGCTCGAGCAGGCCGCCCAGACGATCTGCGACCAGCTCTTGGCTCTGCCCTTCATCGACCTGGCCAAGATCGAGGTCTTCCTGGGGCCCGAGGATGTGCAGATCCTCGCAGTCAGCGCTCGGCCCGGGTACACGCCCCTTGCCGACTCGCAGCTCCCGCCGGTCCGGGCGGCGATCGTGCGGGAGCGTTGCGCGGCCGGTCCCTGGGCCCAGCACGTGACGAACGACCCCGCCGACGGATGGATCCCCGGCGACGTCGCCGCAGGACTGAAGGCGCTTGCCTACTGGCCCATCGTGCGCGGCGATCACGCCATCGGTGCCCTGCTGATCGGGACCTTCGACGAGCACTTCGCGCGCACCGTCGTGGAGCGCATGCCGGCCGTGGTCTCCTTCAGTGCCGCCACCAGTGCGGTACTGGCCGACCGCATGCATACCCTACGTCGGGAGGCGGAGGTGCGGCAGGAATTGGCTGCCACTCTTGCCGCCCGATCCTTCCACCCGGTCTTCCAGCCCATCGTCGATCTGGAGACGCGCGAGACCGTGGGCTACGAGGCGCTGACGCGTTTCGACTCGGGACAGCGTCCGGACCTCTGTTTCGCGGACGCCTGGTCCGTGGGCCTCGGGCTGGACCTGGAGCTCGCCACCCTCGAAGCGGCGGTGGCGGCGGGGAAGCGGCTGCCAGCGGGGCGGTGGCTCGATCTCAACGTCTCGCCGCGCCTGCTGGCCGATCCCGAGCGCCTGAAGTCAGTGCTGTGGTCTGCCGGCCGTCCCCTCGTGCTCGAGATCACCGAGCACGAGGTCATTGAGGACTACGGGGCCGTGCGCGAGGCCATCCGCGCTCTGGGACAAGACATCCGTGTGGCGGTGGACGACGCCGGCGCTGGGGTCGCCAACTTCGGCCACATCATCGAGCTGCGCCCTGACTTCGTGAAGCTCGACATCAGCCTCGTGCGGCGCGTGAATGCCAACATGGGGCGCCAGGCCATGGTGGTGGGCATGCGCCACTTCTCGCGCACGGCGGGCTGTCGCCTGGTGGCCGAGGGGGTCGAGACCGAGGAGGAGGCCCGCACCCTGGCTGCTTTAGGGGTCGAGTTCGGGCAGGGCTACCTCTTGGGGCATCCTGAGCCGATCGACGTGTGGGGGGCGACGACGGGTAGCGTAGGGCGGGAGACCAGCCACGCCATGCTTCCACCAAGCCCAAGCACCGCGGACAGGCGGGCGGAATCGTCGTGAGCAGCCCAACGGCCGCGGCCCCTGCTCCGCTCGGACCGGCCGAGCCCGAGGCAGCACCGCGGGATCGCCCGGATCGCGACGGGTGCGCTGCCGTCACACTCGACGAGATCGAGTCGGTGGCGCATATCGGGTCGTACTCGCTCGACGTAGCAGCCGGGCACTGGGTGGGCTCGACGGGCCTCGACGCCATCTTCGGCATCGCCG
>JBKQRF010000206.1:0-8605 GCA_052144055.1 Candidatus Limnocylindrales bacterium | reverse complement strand
TCGCCCTCGTCCAGGCCGAGCTGAACCTCCGGCCTCGCAAGGTCCTCGGCTGGGACAGCCCGGCCGACCGACTGGCTACACTCCTCGGATCGATGTCCGTGTTGCGACGTTGACTGGGACCCGCCCTGTGGTCTGCGCACCACTCCTTCAAGACGGGGACGTGGATGGAGGACAATCGCCCGCCTGTTGGACGTCCCGGAGGCGACTCCTGATCTGCAGGGCAGCTTCGTCGACTTTGGCGGCGTTGGTTGGTGAGCCGGCAGCTTGCTACGATGTTCCGTGCCGGGCGAGGTCCTCGCAACTTCTTTCAGCGACTCGACAGACTGCGCCCGGAAGGGCGCAGCGCTCCTCTTCGATCGGGGGGTGGCGACCAGGGGGGTTCCGGCGGGAGCCGGAACAAGACCGATCTTGAGGCGCACCCACTTCGGGCGGCGCCGTCAATCGGGGGACGGTTGAGCCGTCAGGGTGCGCTGAGATCTGAGGTGGTTGGGTGCGCATCACCATAGTCACGCCGTCCTTCAACCAGGCTAAGTACCTGGAAGGCACGTTGCGCAGTGTTTTGGACCAGCACTACCCGGACCTGGAGCTGATCGTGAACGACGGCGGGTCAACCGATGCGTCGGCGGACATCCTGGACCGCTACTCGTCACGTCTGTCCTATGTGCAAACCTGCCCTGATAGCGGGCAGACGGACGCCCTGATTCAGGGGTTCAAGCGGGCCACTGGGGACATACTCGCCTGGCTCAATTCGGACGATCTGCATGAGGCGAACACGCTCGCGGAGGTCGCCACCCACTTTGAAAGCAACCCTGACGACAGATTCGTGTTCGGTGATTCGACCTGGATCGACGCCGATGGTCCAGTACTGCACCGTCAACGGGAGATGCCCTTTGTCCGATGGATTTGGCTCCGGACATACAACTACATTCCTCAGCCTTCAGCTTTCTGGCGCCGCGGGCTGTATGAGGAGGTCGGAGGGCTCGATCCAGCCTACGAACTCGCCATGGATACTGATCTCTTCGCCCGCTTTGCCGAGCGGACTCGACCTCGTCACGTCTCCCGTTTCTGGTCAAGAATGAGATCGCACCCAGACCAGAAGAACGTCCGACTGAGGAGCCGTAGCGATCAGGAGGACGAGCGGATTCGCGCACGCTACCGCGTCCCGGGCGGCGGCCGCGGGGAAGTAGAGCGGCTATTGGCCAAGACGGCGCGCGTGGCATATCGCGCCGCCTCCGGTGCCTACTGGTCGTACTGATGCCCTCGCTCCGGGTGGCGATTGATGCGCGGGTTCCTGACGGGCTCTGGGGAGGCGTTCAGCAGGTTGTGCTTGGGCTTGCGACAGGCCTCGGCGAGATCACGGACGGCGACGAATTTCTGTTCCTTGTGTATGAGGGCGAATCGGCCTGGCTCCAGAAGTACATGACCGGGAACTGTGGACTTGTGGAAGTTCGGCGAAGGTTTGGGAAGACACGCCGGAGAAGGGCATTTGAGCGAGTAACCTCCGCTGCGCCTTCACTTGCGAAACTAGCCCAACGAGGCGCTCCTGCCCTCGGTCGACTTGCAGCGCCAATCCCCAGCTCGGACGGAACACTGGAGGCCCTTCGTGTTGATCTCGTTCATTTCACGACTCAGCAGGCATTCCTGACGGGGACCCCGTCCATCTATCAGCCCCACGATCTGCAACATGTGCACCTGCCCGGATACTTCTCGCCGCTCCAGTTGCGTTATCGCGACACTGCGTATCGGGCTTTCTGCAACCAGGCGCGCTACGTCTCGGTCATGACTGATTGGGGAAGGCGCGACCTGTGCGACGCGTTCGGAGTTGATCGGCAAAGGGTGGCCGTCATTCCGTGGGCGCCGGTCACGGGCTTTGGGCAGGACCGCGACACGGGCGGCGAGCCTCGCGAAGTTTTCGCCCTACCCGAGCGGTTTCTCGTTTACCCGGCTCAGACCTGGCCGCACAAGAACCATCTCGGGCTTCTTGAGGCGCTGGCTCAGCTGCGCGACCGCGGCCTGACCGTGCCGCTTGTCTGCACTGGCGTGCAGAACGAGCACTTCCCGGCCATCCGTCGGCGCCTGCGGGAACTGCACCTTGAGGGCCAGGTGCAGTTCCTCGGATATGTCACCGAGGCAGAGATGGCTCGCCTCTACCGGACCGGGATGGCCCTCGTCTTCCCGAGTCGGTTCGAGGGGTGGGGGCTTCCGGTGGTTGAAGCGTTCGCCCACGGCCTACCTGTCATCGCATCGAATGCCACGGTGCTGCCGGAAGTGGCCGGTGAGGCGGCCATCTTCTTCGACCCAGATGACATCCCGGGCATGGCCCAGGCGATCGCCAAGGTCTGGGTCGACGATCGTCTCCGCGCCGACCTGGTGGCGCGGGGGCGTGAGCGTGTCTCCGCGCTGAGCTGGGGAAAGACGGCGCGGACGTTCCGCGCCCTCTACCGGAAAGTGGCGGGCCAGACTGTGTCTGAGGAGGACCGAGCGTTGCTCGCCCCCCCCACGTTGCTTGCATGAGCGAGCAGACGATCTTGGGCGTCCGCGTCAAGGCCCAGCGGTACTCGGATGCCGTCGACGCGATACTCAACGCGGCCCGCGAACACCGGCGCCTCCGGTGCCACTTCTGCGCGGTCCACAGCCTCGTCGAGGCGTCCGACGATGTCGCGTTGCGATCAGTGTTCGCCTCGGCCGACATGGTCGCCACGGACGGAATGCCACTGGTCTGGGTCTGCAGAGCGCGGGGCGCGCCGCAGGCGGAACGCGTCTGCGGGCCCGACATGATGGCGTCGCTGTGCGACCTGGGGCGGGAACAAGGGCTTCGTCACTATTTCGTAGGCGGGCGACCGGGTGTGCCCCAGGCGCTTGCCGAGCGTTTGGCGGCACGTTTTCCGGGGCTGGTGGTCGTGGGTACCGAATCGCCGCCGTTCCGTGCACTGGCACCGGACGAGGATGAAGCGCTCGTCCAACGGATCAACGACGCGGCGCCCGACGTCCTGTGGGTTGGCTTGGGCGCGCCCAAGCAGGAGTTCTGGGCGGCCGGGCACGCCGACGCGCTGACTGCACCCTTGATCCTGCCGGTCGGTGCCGCCTTCGACTTCCACGCTGGTCGGCTGCGTCGCGCTCCCCGCTGGATGCAGCGGACCGGGCTGGAGTGGCTGTTCCGGCTTGCGTCTGACCCTCGGCGTTTGTGGAGACGGTACCTGGTCACCAACTCCCGGTTCGTGCTGTTGCTCGCAGAGGAGGAATTCGCCAACCGCCGCGTGCACCGGTGAGGCCGCGGAAGCGGATGTCCCCCCTCCCCGAGGGTTCTCCTTGTCGATCATGTCCGCATGGCGGCTTAGCTGTGGGCTGCCCAGGTTGCCCGTGCGGCCGGCGTGGCCGTCGTGGCGGATCTCGAACGAGATGATCACCCGACGTTCCACGCGCTGCTGCCGCATGTCGATCACCTCGTCATCTCGCGGATGTTCGGGATGCGCCCGGCCTCGTGGATCCCGAGCGTGCGGCCCTCACACTTCGCGCGCCGGGCCGGAGCATCGTGCTGACGGGTGGCGCCGACGGCGCCTGGTATCTCGGTCCCGAGCCCGGTGAGGTACCGCGCTGGTGCCCGGCCTTCGACGTGGCGGTGGTCGACCCGACGGGGTGCGGGGACGTCGTCCACGGCGCGTATGCCGCCGCGCTCGCGTTCGGGCTGGACATCGACGAACGCGTCCGTTTGGCATGCGCGGCCGCCGCCCTCAAGACCACGCAGCCAGGCGGTCAAGCGGGCATTCCGAATGCTGCGGCGGTGGAGTCTCTGCTCGGGGAGACGATCAGAAGGTAACTCCGCCAGGCGCACTGCCGCCGGTCTTCCGGCTCGGGACTGATGCGCCGCGACCGTCCGGCAATGCCGTCGGCACCAGTGCCCGCGTCGACTTGCCGAGATTGCATTCCTCGCAGGCGGTGCGCAGGTTGTTCTCCCGCGTGACGCCGCCGGCCGCGAGCGGCACGATGTGATCGACGTGCAGCACCACACCGGGCGCGCTGCCCGGGCGACCGCAGTAGCGGCAGCGGAACCCGTCGCGCTGGAGGACACGGAAGCGCAGCTGTGCGGGGAGGGGATCACGGGCCCGACCGGCGCCCAAGCCCAGCGGGGTAGAAGACCAAGTGGCCGGAGTGTCGCGGCGCGGCTGGGAACCGCGCTCCGACGGTGAGCCCGGGGCTCGGTCCTGCGCGAGGTGGTCCCGCGCCATCCGCAATCCCAGCGGGTGACCCATCCGACCCACGTGCCGTGCACGGGTCGTCCGGCTCTCGCGAAGCCTGACTGCTGGAGCCTCACACGGCACGGAATGCGGGCGCATTCGGGGCTTCGTTGTCTGCGGCGCAAGACGCCTGCCCGCCCGCCGCTGTCTGGATGCGCCGACCGCCAGCAGCCCCAGGACGAGGAGCAGGACATAGCCCGTCTGGGCGTCCGACCAGCCGAAGAACTGGCCCACCTCCTCGATCGGCCAGGCCAGCAGCCCGAAGACGACGAGCGCACCGAGACAGCCGAGACAGCCCTTCATGTGCGCCTCTGGATATGGATCACCCGCCCTCCCGCTCGGCCCGTTCGATCCAGGCGAGGAGCAGCGGTCGCCAGCGACGCCCGTGCAGCGTCTTCTCGCGATGGGCGAAGGGGCACAAGAGCACGAGGTTGTCGGCCGTACCTGCGCTCTTGCGTCCCAGGGCTCCCGAGGCCCGCACGTGGTCGAGCTCGAGCTGTCCGAGGCAGGTATGCGCGATTCCGAGACGAGTGAAGACGCAGCCCCCATCGCGCCGGCGCACGTGGTCGCGCACGGCAGTCGGGACCGGATCCGACCTCCGGACGTCCCGCTGCCCATGACGGGTGGGGTAGCGGCGCAGCACGGGAGCAGGAAGAGATGACGAAGCGCTGGAGGCCGCTTCAGGCGGCCGCGCGCGTGGCAGCGACGCTGAGCGGCTCCCCGATGACCCCCTTGGCCGGTCCCTGGTCCCAGGCGAAGAGGCGGCGGGCGTCGAGGAAGGCGGCCACGGTGGCACGGTCCACCGTCACCGGGTAAAGCCTCGCTCCCTCGGGCCGGATGTGCAGGACCCCGAAGCGGGTGGCCGCAGGGATCGGGTACTGGCAGGGATCGCCCGGTCGGCCGATGAACTGCGCTCTGGCCAGTCCGGCCAGCTGGAGTGCCGTATCAGGGTAGACACCAGAACCCGTCTTGTAGTCGAGGAGCCAGATCTCGCCTGCAATCTCCACGAAGGCGTCGGCCGTGCCCCCGTACTCGTAGCGCGGCGAGCAGACCATCGCCTCAACAGAGAGGAAGCGCGGATGAAAGAGATCGAGGAAGTCGCGCCGGTAGGCCGCGAGATAGGGACGCACTACCTCCTCGAGCGGCAGGAGCTCACCATGCCCGATTGCCTCGGCCATGGCGTGTACCTGCGTCCCCAGGTCGGCTGCACTGTCACGCGCGAAGTCGGGGATCTTCTTCAGCCAGTCGATGGCCGCCTGTGGTCCACCTGACTGCACCATGCGCTCGAGGACTCCGAGGTTGCGGACCGCGCAGGCCGCCGTCTCCCGCTTGGCCCAGCCCACCAGGGCCGGTTTGTCCTTGATGGCGAGGACCGTGGTGACGGACGGATACCAGGGCCCGCCGTTCCAGCTGTAGCGGTGGCGGGCATCGCGCACGAGGCCGAGGGCCGGAGCAGAGGCGACAGCGGCCTCTTGCCTGACGTTAGAGCTGACTTCCGGATACTTGCAAGCAGCATCACCTCCGCCGACGATACGTGTCGCTGTGCTTGCGGAGGCGGTGAGACGGTGAATCTCTCGATCCAGTAACATGCGTCAGAGTCTGACATATGAGCCGCCTAATGTCAAGCGGCGTGATCAGATGCTGACGCGCTTGGTAGCATGTGGGACGTGGCTGAGAGTGCCCCCGCCTGGTTCCGCCGGGCCCGCCTGCGGGCGGGCTATGCCAGCCAGGCCGAGCTGGCGCGGGCCCTCGGCCTGGCCCGTGCCGCGGTCGCCAACTGGGAGTCAGAGTCGGTGCGGGGACGGCCCTCCCGCTCGATCCTGCCGCGCTTGGCCCATCTGCTCGGTGTCTCTCCAGAAGAGCTCGCGGCGCGCTTCGGGATCGACGTCGAGCGCCCGTTGGCCCAGCCCGCCTTTCCCGAGCCCGAGCTCCTGGCGGCCATCGAAGAGGCCGTGGCGCGCGGGGTGGCGCGGGGCCTGCGTGAGGCGCTCGCCGAGCGGGGGGAGGGCGGAGACGCAGGCGCGGAGGGCTCGAGCGCCGAGGGCGAGCCACAAGGGGCAGGGGCGCGTCATGGCAACGTGGTTCATCGAGCCCGCGCTGAGTTTGGCGCAGCACCTCCTCCACAGACCTGCTGAGACGCCTCTACCTGTCCGGTGCATCCTCCGGCGGCGCGACCGGACCGTCGTATGTGTCGGGACCTGGCGTGCCGCAGTAGGGACAACGCCGTCCGGGTGCCCAGCAGAACCCGCGGCCGCAGCGGCAGGCCCAGACCTGATAGATCCAGTCGATCATGCCCGGGATGTCGAGCTCGGAGCCCGCGAGTCCCAGCTCGGTGAACGCCCAGACGAGCGCGTCGAGCCGATCGTCGGGTCCCGCCCCGCCCTTCGGCAGCGCCGCGCAGAGCTGGTCCTCGAGGGCCGGAAACGCGCCCACGTGGTGCACCCGACCCTGCTCGTAGAGCGCGGCCACGGGCTCGGCGCGGGTGCGCTTGCCGCGGCTGGCGTGCACCGCGAGGTACGCCACGCCCGGATCGACGGTGCGCAGGGTGGCCTCCACGAGATCGCCGCCCTGGTTGGCCTCGCCGACGATCCTATCGGCCTGCCAGCTCCGATACGCTTCCACCGCCCGGCGGGCCCAGCCGTCAGGGCTGTAACGACCCGAGAGGTCAGCCAGCAGGTAGCCCTGCCCGTCGATGCCCGTGCCGGCCACCACGAGGCCGGTCTCGTCGGCATCGTCACCGCTACTCACGGCCGGATCGATGGCCACCACGATGCGCACGAGCTCGGGGGCGCTTGAGACCCGCAGTCGTTCGAGCGCGTCACGGGACCAGAGGGCACCGGGTACGTCGTCGAGCAGCTCGGCGTCCAATTCCTGCCGCCCCAAGCGGGTGCCCTCGTAGCGGGAGCGGTAGTAGCGCAGCGTGCCGGAATCGAGGTTCGCCGCGTTCTCCTGGGTGCGCCCGCGAGTGACGACCGTGGTGGGATCGGCCAGCAGTGCACGGATGAGCGGCGTCGGACGTGGTGTTGTTGTGATGATCTGGCGCGCCGATCCGGTGCGCAGGCAAAACTGCAGCTGGTCGTACGTCGCCGGATAGCGCCAGGCGGCCAGCTCATCGCACCAGGCGGCATCGAACTCATAGCCGCGCAGGGAGTCGGGATCCTCGGCGCTGAAGCCCCACGCCTCGGCACCGTTCGCCCAGCGCAGCTGGTAGTGGCGGGATTCGGTGTACTGGACCGCGGGTCCGGCGGCGGCACGCAGGACGCGCATCGAGAGGCCGCGCACATCGGCATGGGTCTGTGCCACCACCGCGATACGGTGTGCGCTGCCCCCGCGGGCCCAGGCCGCGATCGTCTCGCCACCCGTGCGCGTCTTGCCCCAGCCCCGCCCGGCGAGCAGTAGCCAGGTCCGCCAGGTGCCCGCCGGGGGGAGCTGCTCGGGGCGCGCCAGCGCCGACCAGGCGTTCGGAGTGGCTGGCGCCGTGCGGGCGTGAGCGAGTTCGAGTTCGGTGAGGGCGAGGATGCGCCGGCGGTCCGCCGGCGCGAGCCGATCGAGCGCGCTCAGGGACCCAACACCTCGCGGGCCTTGCGCTCGGTGGCGGCGAGGACCTCCTCGACCGTGCAACCCAATCGTTCGGCCATGCGCTCGGCCTCACGGCGCACCTCGAGGTGGACATCGAGCGCGTCGCGATAGACCGTCGGGCGCAGGCTGCGCAGGAGGAACATGAGGAGCTGATCGCTCGACGCGAGAGCTCGCCGGCGCGCTTCCGCCTCGAGTACGTCGATGGCATCCTCGCGGGCCTGCGCCCAGGCAGCCGCGAAGGCCGGGTCGCGACCCGCCCGGACGTAGGGTGTGCTGCGATTGACGGCCACCGCGTCGGCCGCCAGGCGGGTGTTGCCGGTGGCGCGCATGACCTCCAAGAACCGGGGCTGCCAGTCGGGCCGGCGACCCCGGGATTTACGTTCGCTTCCCTCACGCATCACGCACCGCCTCACACCCGGCATAGGCCTGCCAGCGCTCGATGCAAACCTGCGCGTAGGCCGGGCTGATCTCGAGGCCGTAGCAGCGCCGACCCGCGGCCTCTGCCGCGATCAAGGCCGTGCCTGAGCCGAGGAACGGGTCATAGCACAGGTCACCCGGCCGGGTGTGGTAGGCGATGGGGCGGGCGAATAGCTCGACGGGTTTCTGGGTTGGATGCAAGCCGTCGGACTCGCGCCTCTGCCATCGCGCCCAGGGGGTCGAGCGTGTCTGCACCGCCAGAAGCCAGTCGAGGGCGCGGAGGCCTGTGCGGGCCGCGTCCGCATCGCCCAGGTGCGAGCCCGCGACGATGAGCGCCTGCGCCGGCAGGCCGTTCTCGTAGGTGAGCGAATCCT
>JBKQRF010000205.1:0-2620 GCA_052144055.1 Candidatus Limnocylindrales bacterium | reverse complement strand
ATCGCCCTCGTCCAGGCCGAGCTGAACCTCCGGCCTCGCAAGGTCCTCGGCTGGGACAGCCCGGCCGACCGACTGGCTACACTCCTCGGATCGATGTCCGTGTTGCGACGTTGACTGGGACCCGCCGCGTCGGGCCTCGTGCAGCAGGGCCGGAAGAGGAACGCGCACAGCGCGGACTAGTGGGAGTTGTCCGGTGCCGCGACGGGCTCCGGGCGGCCGAGAGACGAGCCGTCGAGCCTCCAGCTGAGCAGGCCCTCGCGCTTAACCTGATATCCGCAGCCGGCGCACGTCCAGCGGACTGGACCAAGAGTCGGCGCCCACGTCACGTGCAGGTCGCCGGTCGGGTCGGATGCGGCCACCACGAAGTCGCGGACCCACACTAGGCCTGCGCATCGGGGGCAGGCGATCGTTGTCATGCGCAGAGCATCGGACCGGCCCGGTGCATGTGCCGACGGCCGCGTGGCAGGTGCTTGCCGGGCACTTTGGCCCAGGCCGAGTGCCGCCCCACTCGAGCACACAACCCCGTCGTCGCCGCCCCTTGGCTTGCAGGTGGTCAATTGCGGCGCCGTGCGGCGCGGTAGCCTTTCGAGTGGCCCCGCGTCGCGCGGCGCCGGCGACCCGTCTCCGTTGACAGGCAGCAGGCCGAGTGCCGGCAGCGGGGCTCTTCACTGTGACGCACGGGGCGCATTCAAGGAGAGTCCCGATGGGCGTAAGCGAGGTACTGAACCACGCGCGAGACGGCACGACGGTGAAATGAGTCTTCGGCGATCCGTACGAGAAGGACGGGGTCACAGTCATCCTCGCGGCCAACGTGATGGGGGCGCGGGCGGCGGCGGCGCGGACAGCATCGGATCGAGGCTCGCACGCACCGGCGAGGCGTCCGGCAGGGAGGACACGGCGGGCTCCAGGTACGGGTTCGGGTACGGGCTGCGAGCGACCCCGGCGGGCGACTATGTCATCCGGGGCAGGGACGTCGAGTGGCAGCCCCCAGTGGACCTGAACTGCCTCGTCCTTCAGCGGGCCGTCGTGGCCCTGGTGGTCGTCGGGGCGATCGCGACGACACTCGCGCGCCCCTGACTGAGCCCTCGGACGCCGACCGACGGGGGTCGCCCCGGTCCCGGTGGCGCCTCGGCCGGACCCTGCATTGCCCGATCGGCGAGAATCGGGAGCATCGGTCGCCTGTTCTATTCCGCCGCTGAAGGTGAGGCAAGGCCATGGCTGCCACCGCGTCCACGATGCTCGCCCTGGGCACACCCGCCCCGGATTTTCACCTCCCCGACACGACCGGACGGCGCGTCTCGGCCGGCGATTTCGCGGGCAGCCCCGCGCTGCTCGTGATGTTCCTGTGCAACCGCTGCCCCTATGTGCAGCACGTTGCCGAGGAGATTGTCCGCCTTGCTAGGGAGTACCAGGCGCGGGCTGTCGGGGTGGTGGCCATCAGCAGCAACGACGTCGCCCAGCACCCAGAAGACGGCCCCGCCCAGATGGCCCAGACGGTGGTCGCCATGGGCGCTACATTTCCCTACCTGTACGACGAGACGCAGGACGTCGCGACGGCTTACCGCGCCGCGTGTACGCCCGACTTTTTCCTTTTCGATGCCGGCCGACGTCTCGTCTACCGGGGGCAGCTCGACGGCGCCCGCCCGGGCAACGATGTCCCAGTCACCGGACATGACCTGCGGGCCGCGTTGGATGCCGTGCTCGGCGGCACTCCAGTGCCCGAGCCCCAGCTGCCCAGCCTTGGCTGCAACATCAAGTGGAAGCCTAGATGCGAGCCAGACTACGCCGTGCCGCTGCCCCATACCTCGGCCTGACTCCGAGAACGTGCCGGTCGGCTCTCCGCGAGAGTCTTCCCGGCCGTTTTCCCTCGCCCTACTGCCAGCGGAAGAAGCGGGCCGAGATGCCGAGGCAGGCCACCAGCCAGCCAGCGAGGATGGCCATACCCACTGTCAGCGGCACGAAGGGCGAGCCGCCCACCATCGTCTGGCGCAGGCCGTCACCGAGATAGGTCAAGGGCAGCAACGTCGCGATGCCCTTCATCCAGTCGGGCATGAGATCGATCGGGAAGAAGATGCCCGAGAGGAACATCATGAGCACCTGCACGACCTGGGTCACGCCGTTGGCCGCCTCCTCGGTGCGGGTGAACGAGGCGATCACGTAGCCCAGTGAGGTGAACATGAGCGCCCCCAGGGCCACGATGGCCGCGATGAGCAGCCAGCTGCCGGTGATGTGCACCTTGAAGCCGACGAGTCCGATGCCCAGGATGATGATCGTCTGCCCCGCCGCGATCACGAGGCGCAGCAGGACGTTGGAGCCGACGAGCGTCCAGCGCGGGAGGGGCGTGGCCCCGATGCGCTTGAGGATGAGCTTCTCGCGCTGCTGCACGAGCGGGATGGCGGCGAAGACACCCAACTGCATGATCGCCATGGCCAGGATGCTGGGCACATAGTACGTGGCGCCGCTGACGACGGCGCTGCCCTGGATCGGCCGGGTCTGCACGCTGAGCAACGGCGGCCGGCCCGAGAGGGCTTGGTTCACCCCGGGGGTCACCCCGGACACGATCTGCTCGAGCGTCTGCGCGGTGGTCGTATGGCTCGGATCGGTGTAGAGCGTGAGGGCC
>JBKQRF010000204.1:0-9006 GCA_052144055.1 Candidatus Limnocylindrales bacterium | reverse complement strand
CTGTTGCGGCCTGGTCCCCCAGAGCCATGGTGGGGGCTGGGCCGTGGCCGGCCAGCCGCTCCGCGCGGGTGCGGCGGGACCTGGCGCCGCGGCGCCAGATCGTGGCGGGCTGAGCTAGCCTGCCCTTGGCGCCTTGTCACCATCTCGCCATCGTGTCCAGCGGGCCGGCCCCCATGAACGGGCGGTTCTCGGAGCAAGAGCCGATCGGTATAGTGCCCGTCCGATCCACCGCGGAACGGCTCGTCCCGTTTGGCACAGGGCCGGCCGGTGTCGATACTGGCACGGTGCCATCGACCGAGTTCACCCCGATCCGCCGAAGGCTGACGGCCCTGCGCCTGGCCTCTCAGCGCATCAGCGGGGCTGAGGGCTCGACGCCAGCCGAGGTCGCGCGCTGGATGCTCGCCCTGCAGGCGCAGGATCTCCCAGGCGTGAAGTGGTCGATCGGCCTGCGCCAGCATGGATCGAGCGAGGCTGCGGTCGATGCGGCGTTCCACGCGGGAGAGATCGTGCGCTCCTGGCCTCTGCGGGGCACCCTGCACGTCGTCGCCGCCGAGGACCTAGGCTGGCTGCTGGAGCTGACAGCGACCCGCGCGCTCGGCTCCGCCCCCTCCCGGCGTGCTTCTCTCGGCATCTCGGATGCGGACGTGGAGCGAGCCCGTGAACTTGCTGTCGCCGCGTTGAGCGGCGGCCGCGTCCTCGCCCGCGATGCGCTCCTGGCAGCCATCGCCACAGGTGGGGTCAGTACGGCTGGCCAGCGCGGCTATCACCTCCTCTGGTACCTCGCCCAGACGGGGTCGCTCGTCCTCGGGGCACCATCGGGCAGACAGCAGACGTTCGCCCTGCTCGACGAGTGGGTCCGGGCACCCCGGCACCTGGAGCGCAACGAGGCGCTCGGCGAGCTCACCCTGCGCTACTTCCGGAGCCACGGGCCGGCCACCGCCCGGGACCTCGCTCGGTGGTCCGGGCTGACCATCCGCGAGGTGCGTCGCGGGCTGGTCCTCTGCGGGCGGCAGCTGACGATGCTCGAACTCGATGGGGTGGCCTACCACCTCGTGCCTGAGGCACTCGACGCAGCTTCGCCAGACGGCGGTGTGCACCTCCTGCCCGGGTTCGACGAGTACCTGCTGGGCTACGGGGATCGTAATGCAGCCCTGGTGCCAGAACACAGTCAGGCGGTGGTCCCTGGAGGCAATGGCATGTTCAAGCCCACGATCGTGCTTGACGGCGAGGTCGTGGGTACCTGGCAGCGCACGCTCACTGCACACGAGGTCGTCATCGAACCGCGGCTCTTTGGTCCGCTCGCCGACCCGCTCGGAGAAGGACTCCGCGCCGCCGCCGACGCATACGGCGCGTACCTCGGCCGGCGGGCGAGCCTGCGCGAGCCTGGCAACGACCGAGTGCGACAGTCGCGCCGCACGCGGGCGACTGCCTGATCAATCGCGTGACTTCAAGCAGCGCCTCTTCACCGCCCTGGCGGGCTGAGGTCAGGTCGCCCTGCCCGGCGTGGACAACTACTTCTGGGTACCCATCGTGGGACCTCCCGCGGGCGCGGTGATCGCGGCGCTCGGCTGGAGTCTCGCCAGACTAGGCGCGGAAGTCGGGTCGGTCGAGCACGCGCAACCAGCTTCCGTCGGGCTGGCGCCGCACGACCTGCGCTCTGGCTCCGGCTGCGTCGAGCGGAGGCGTGGCGGTGAGCGCGAGATCGCCGATCTGCAGGGTGGGCAGCGGCGTCTCCAGACGGAACTGGGGTGCCGCCGCGAGCATCTTCTCGTACAGGGCCTGGATCGCCGCCCGTCCCACCGTGAACTGGCCGGGTGGGTACGCCACCACAGCGTCGGGCTCGTAGAGTGCCACGAGCCCCTCTGCGTCGCCGGCATTCGCCCGTTCCACGAAGAGCCGCGTCAGGTCCTCCGGCGTGGTCGCTCGCTCACGGTCCCCAGGCATCGCCACCCTCACAGTCCACGCTCGGAACAGCGGAGGCGCCTCCGTCTGCTGGCGGTGTCATGGCTCCTGCTGTCGCCGCCCACACTGAGACCCGCGCTGCTAGAAGTCAAAGACCTGTTAGGGAGCAGGATGCAGGCGCCCCGCTCCGCAGCAGCCGCCAGCTGCGGAGACGTGAGATCCGCCATGGTACCGGCGAAGACCGAGTAGCCGAGGGACAGGCCAGCACCCCTGTATGTCCGGGCCGCGGCCTGCGCGCGGCTCATTCGAGCCGACGGCGCCCGCGAGCGTCGCGGCAACTCAGCGACACGATGGTGACATCGTGACCGCCGCGCCGGGGCGGTACGGGCCGCGCCCCCGGCATAGGGCGGCGAAGACCGTCAGGCTTCAGCCACGGTCGGCCCGAACGGTACGGCGAGATTTCGGCGTCAGCCCGGCGTCGGCAGGTCGTGCTCGACCAGCCCCGGTTCGCACCGCGCCTGGCCCCAGGCGCCGTTCCCTTCGAGGAGCTTGCGCAGGACCTGCCGCATCGTGCACACGTCCGTCTCCGAGAGGTGGCTGGCGAACGCCACCTGGAACGCCTCCCCGAAGGCCTGCTGGGCTTGGGCCAGCACCGCGCTCCCGCGGGGCGTCAGCTCCGCGTAAGCGACCCGGCGATTGTCCGGCGGGGTCTCGCGGGCGACGAGTCCGGCCTCGACGAGCCGGTCGACCAGGCGGGTGACGCCGCTCTTGCTGGCGAGCAGCAGGCCGGCGATCTCTGTCATCCCGAGCCGGTGTTCGGGCGTCGCACGGAGACGCCAGAGGAGCTCGAACTCGGGTCCGGAGATCCCCGCGGCGGCTTCGAGCCGCGCATCGAGGGCCGCCTGCACTACATGCGCCGCCTGGCCCAAGTTCACCCAGGCAGCGACCCGCTCTTCGTCAAGCATGCGCGCACTGTAGTCCTGAACGGTTGACAACGCAACATTGCGCAGCGTACTGTTGCGTGTGCAACTACAACTCATCGACTTCACGAGGGATGACATGCGCGCATTCGCCATCGATCAGTTTGGGGTACCCGGCTCGGTCCACGAGCTGCCAGAGCCCATCCCGGCGGAAGGTCAGGTGCGCGTGCGGGTCGAGGCCGCCTCGATCAACCCCGCCGACGTCATCATGCTCGCGGGCGCCTACAAGGACGTCATGGAGCATCGCTTTCCACTCATCCCCGGGCTCGATCTGGGGGGGATCGTCGACGCGGTTGGACCAGGCGTGGAGGGGCTACAGGTGGGCGACCCCGTGTTCGGCGTGCACGGTAAGATGGTCGTCGGGGCCGGCACGCTAGCCGAGTCCGTGGTCGCCTTGGTGGGGACGCTCGCAAGGCGTCCGGCGGGCATCGATGCCGCGTTTGGCGCAGCCCTCTCGCTGGCCGGCGTGTCGGCCTTGCAGGTGCTCGACGCAGCGGCGCTGCAGGCGGGCGACATCGTGCTCCTCATCGGGGCGGCGGGCGGCATCGGCAGCATTGCGCTGCAGCTCGCGGCAGCCGCCGGTGCGAGGCCCATCGCGGTCACCCGCTCGGTCAACCACGCCTACGTGCGCGATCTGGGAGCCAGTGACGCGATCGACTATGAGACCCAGGATGTCTTCGAGACGGTCCGTGCGGCGCATCCTGAGGGCATTGCCGCGGTCTTCGACATGGTCGGCGACAAGGCAGCCAACGCCCACCTCGCGCAGCTCGTGCGCTCGGGCGGACACCTGATCTCCATGCTAAACGGCGCCGATGTCGAGACGCTCGCCGCTCGCGGCGTCACGGGTGTCAACGTGATGACGCAGGCCACGACCGACAAGCTCGAGCGCCTGGCCGCGTTCGTCGCGGCGCGCACCCTGCGGCGACCCGAGATCCGCACCTTCGGCCTGGAGCAGGCAGGAGGGGCCCTCACCGAGATCGCCGGGGACCATGTCCGGGGCAAGCTCGTCGTGGTGCCCTAGGACTGCCATGGACACCCCCGCCGAACCCCGCGACTTCACGGACCCGGCACCCGAGCAGACCATCGAGACGGTGACGGCGGCGCTGCTCGGCAACCACATCGACGTGCGCGTCGTCGATACCGCCACAGAGGCCAAGCGCCTGGTGCTGGACCTCGTGCCCGAGGGTGCCGAAGTGCACTCGGGCAAGTCCAAGACGCTGCAGGACATCGGTGTGTTCGCGGAGCTCTTCGAGTCCGGTCGCTACGACTCCGTGCGGGCACGCTACCTGGCGATGGATCGCCAGACGCAGGCCCGCGAGATCCGCAAGCTAATGGCGGCCCCCGACGTCATGCTGGGCAGCGTCAATGCGCTGACCGAAGCCGGCGACCTCGTGCTCGCCTCGGCGACGGCTAGCCAGCTCGGGCCCTACGCCAGCGGTGCCGGCCGGCTGATCCTGGTGGTGGGCAGCCAGAAGATCGTCAGCGACCTCGAGGAGGCGCTCCGCCGGATTGAGCAGCATGTCTTCCCCTACGAGGACGCCATGGTCCGCGCGCGACTGCCCAGCGGTACCTTCGTCGGCAAGATCCTCGTCATCCGGCGAGAATGGCTCGACGGGCGGACCACCGTGATCCTCGTCCGGGAACCCGTGGGCGTCTGAGGTGTCCGCCGTCACAAGGTGGTGCGCGTGACGGAGGCGACTGGCCTCGATCCCTCGGCTGGGCGCTCGGCGCCAGCCATCTTCGCGCTCATGAATCCCGTGGTGCGCGCCGTCTTGCGCTCGCGGTTCCATCGCCTCCTCAGCGGCCAGCTAATGGTCCTCTCGTACACCGGCCGCACGAGCGGCCAAACGTACACGATCCCCATCGGCTACTTCGCCTGGGATGGGGGGAGCGTGCTGGCCTTCAGCGGATCCCGCTGGTGGCTGAACCTGCGGGACGGACGCCCTGTGACGCTTCTCATCGCCGGTGTGCCATACGAGGTCGTCCCGACCGTGGTCGAGCCGATCGACGCCCGGGTCGACCTGCTCGCGGCCTTTGTGCATCGGTACGGCCCGAAGGTCGCCGCCCGGCTCCAGGTTGGTCTGCCGTCGGACCGAGACTCCACGCTGGACGAGCTCCGCTCGGCCGCCGCCAAGAAGATGCTGATCCGGTTCGATCCTGCGGGAAGCCAGCCCTTTTCAGCGGCAACGTGATCGGCACAACAACTCGTCGGTCGCTGGGAAGGACGAGCGACGGGCCGCCCGGGCAGCGGTCACCAGGTCCCCGCGAGTACAGGCCGCTCCTCGGTGGTCGGTTCATCCTGAGCACCGATGAGACGCGCTGGGAGCCCAGCTCCGAGGAGCCGGACGGCAGCCTCCACGAGGACCTCACGGTCCTGCACCTCGATCGTGCGGCGGACCAGCTCGTCATGCGCGCCTTCTACTCGGAAGGTCTCGTGAAGGCGATCGCGTCGGCGAGATGCCCGACGCCGAGGTGGCGTCCGGTTGCCGCGGCATGAGGGCCCGATCTCGGGGGAAACGTTCCCCTAGACGGCGCTGAGTAGCAGACGAGCAGGGCCGGCTGCGTCTCGCTACCGTGGGCCTGTGCATCCCTTCCGCTTCGGCGTGACGATCAGCCAGGCCGCGTCGGGAGAGGAGTGGGTCGCCGGCGCGCGGCGGGCCGAGGAACTCGGCTACGCCATCCTGCTCATGTCTGATCACCTGGGCGACCAGCTCTCGCCGATCGCGGCCCTGACCGCGGCCGCGGCGGCCACCACGCGGCTTCGCGTGGGGAGCTATGTCTTCGCCAACGACTACCGTCACCCGCTCGTGCTGGCCCGTGAAGCGGCCACCCTGGACCGGCTGTCGGGCGGTCGGTTCGAGCTCGGTCTCGGGGCCGGCTGGAACGTCGCGGACTACCGAGCGCTGGGCCTGCCCTACGACCCGCCACCGCGGCGCATCGATCGGCTGGCCGAGGCGGTCCCCCTCATCACGCGCCTGCTGGCGGGCGAGACGGTCGACCAACAGGGCGCCCAGTACCGCCTGGAGGGCGCACACATCGGGCCCCTTCCCGTGCAGCGCCCCCGCCCCCCGCTGCTCATCGGCGGAGGCGGCCCGCGCATGCTGCGTCTGGCTGCCCGAGAGGCCGACATCGTGGCCCTCCAGCCGCAGTTCGATCCTCGCGGCCGGCCGATGCTGCGCCAGGCCACCGAGGGGGAGACGGCACGCAAGATCGCGATCCTGCG
Organism: Candidatus Limnocylindrales bacterium; assembly: GCA_052144055.1. Classification (GTDB taxonomy): domain Bacteria; phylum Chloroflexota; class Limnocylindria; order Limnocylindrales; family CSP1-4; genus JAJYNJ01. The sequence goes on along the minus strand of JBKQRF010000204.1, from coordinate 2,901 downwards.
CGAGGCTGCCGGACCGCGCTTCGAGGCGCTCGAGCTCAACGTCATCGTCGGCGACGCGGCGCTCGTGGGGAGCGGGCGCCCGCTGGGGGCGTCACTCCTAACGGCGACCAAGGCCCTCGGTACCGGGTTGGTCGGGACGCCCTATGTCCTCTACGGCACGCTCGGACAGCTGCGGGACCGGCTGCTGCGTCGACGGGAGCGCCTGGGGATCAGCTACTACGCGATCCCGGGGCACGCCATGGAGGCCATGGCCCCCCTCGTCGCTGCGCTCACGGGGAGGTAACCATCGCCCGGCAGCCGACCGGCACGGCGCGGCCGGCGGGGACGGCCTCGCCGGGGCCGGCCTCCGCCGACTTCCTGCTCGTGAGCTCGGTCGCCCTGTGGGCACTCAGCTACTCGGTCGTCAAGTTCGGCCTGCGCGAGATCGCGCCGCTGGCCTATCCGGTCCTCCGCTACGGCGTGGGCGGTCTGGTCCTGCTCCTGGTGCTACGCCTGCGCGAGGGATCGGTGGGGGTTCGGCGAGCGGATCTGCCCCTCCTCGCCCTCGTCGGCCTGTTGGGCATCACCCTCAGTACGTCGCTGTACGTCTTCGCGCTCACCAACACGAGCGCCTCGGATACCGCGCTCCTCGGGGCCACCGGCCCGATCATGACCACCATGCTGGCCGCACTGGTAGGGCTCGAGCGGTCGGGACGACGCCACTGGACCGCAGCCTGCATCGGGCTCGCGGGAGTCGTCCTCATCGTGGTGGGTGGAACATCCCGGGCGCAGCTCGGGGCCAATCTCCTCGGCGACGCCTGCGCCCTAGGCATGGTGTTCTTCTCGAGCGCTTCGGCGCTGCCGATCCGGCCCCTCTTGGGGCGCTACAGCGCGCTCCGCATCCTGACCTACGAGATGCTCATCGGCACCGCGATCCTGCTGCCGTTCGCAGTGCCCGGCCTGCTGGCGCAGGACTACGCCCGGGTGACGCCCGCCGGGTGGGGCTCCTTGGGATATGCCGTCCTCTTTAGCGGTATCGCCGCCAATCTGCTCTACTTCACCGCTATCGGTCGGGTGGGTCCATCACGCGCCGCCCTCTACCAGTACCTGCAATCGTTCCTGGCCGTCCTTTTCGCCGTCATCCTGCTCGGCGAGCACATCACCCTGGTCCAGGTGCTCGGGGGGATTGTCGTCGTCGGGGGCATCGTCTTCGGTCGGTCCAGCATCGGACGGCGGCGCGCCCATCATTCCGTCCACGCCGCACCGGCCGCCTGAACGCCCAGACGCGGGCACCCGCGGGGCTCCTCTCCTTGTCTGCGATCGGGTCGGGCGCTGCTGGCGTCCCTCCGGCCCCGCCTACTTCTTGGGCGGGAGGGTGCGGGTGAACGTCGCAGCCCGCTCGAGCCACGTGTGCAGCGCGGACTCGTCCGCGAACACGTGCAGCCCAACGGCCACGTACCCCTTCATCGGGCGACCCGGCATCGGCTCGAAGGGCATGCCACCTAACGCCACCAGCTCGGCGCGCGCGTCCTCAGGGAGCCGAAGCATGATCCGGTCGGTGAACGTCCCGCAGCACAGGTTCCCGTTCACGAAGGCGGCCGGGAATCCGAACATCTTGCGCCCGGTGACGTCGGGTCCGGCCGGGGCCACGCGCTCGAACAGCGCCACCACTGCCTGTGGGGAGGGGCGGAACTCCATCAAGGATCCTCCGTGGCCCCATGGGTCCTCGGTCTCGCGATCAAAGCGCCCGCATCCGGTTGTTCTTCGCCTCGTGCGTGACCTCGGCCAGGCTGAGCGCCTCTAGGAGCGGGGGCAGATAGACGCCAAAGCGCCCGCGCAGGCCCTTCTTCAGGCCGTACCAGCCGCCGAGTGGATTGTCCGGGGAGCGTCCCCACGCCTCGACCGAGCCCTGCGCGGCAGGCTTCTGCTCGTCGGCCCCGCCGAGCGGCATCCAGTCGCCGTACGCCTGCAGCATCGCGTGCAGGTCGTAGATCGCCCGCGCGTCGTAGAGGAGGCGCGCGCTACCCACCTGGCAGACGATGACAGGAGGCTCGGCTGCATCGTCGCGGTACATGGTGTACGAGGAGGTGCGGGGCGGGGTCTCGAGGACCCACGGATCGTCTTTCGTACCGCTGCCGGTCGTCATGGCAGTTGTTCCTCGCAGCTTGGGACGCACCTACATCGTCGTCGGGCTGAGGAGCTGGAAGTAGTTGTTGTCGGGATCGGCGAAGGTGGCGATCCATGCGACGGCGGTCTCATCTGGCCGGTAGGGCTCGCGGATGACCCTCGCGCCGGCAGCCTTGAGCCGCTCGAAGTCGGCCTTGACGTCGGGACTCTCGATGTTCCAGATCAGCCGTCCCGGCTGCGGGTTGGTGCCCGCGACCTGATCATGCGGCCCGACGGTGACGAAGCCGGAGCCGATCCGCTAACCCTTGAAGCCGCCCTCGTTCCAGCCGGGCGCACCGAAGAGCTTCGTGTAGTAGTCCGTCAGGCGCTGCGGATCCGCCGATCCGACCAGAATGCTGTTCAGGTTCATCCCATCTCCTTCGTGCTCCGGTGACAGACAGAGACACCGGCCGGTACAGGAGGGCGAGTTTGGGCGAGGCGCTGACCGGCGTCAAGACACCGTCCGCTCGTCTTCTTGGTGTTCCCGAGACACACGTGTGGGGCGGTGTGACCCCCGTCCGGTCCGTGGTGGGCCACAGCCATCGGCGAGCGACGGCCCCGGTCGACCTTCCTGACGAGGGAATCAGGTGGACCGGGGCCGAGACTATTGGTCGAGCGTGTGGCCTACGCCTCGGTGAGGATGACGAGCGACTCCGGATGGACGCCGTCGAACTGCATGGCCTCGGCGACTGCCTGCGACGCCATCACCTGCTGGAAGACGTCCATGCTGGGGACTTGCACGATGAGGCCGACCCG
>JBKQRF010000203.1:0-8526 GCA_052144055.1 Candidatus Limnocylindrales bacterium | reverse complement strand
GGGGGCTGGACCGCTACATGCGAAACCACGGCTGCACGTTCGCCGAGGCCTTCGTCGCGCTGACGAACGGCGGTCCGATCATCCTCATCGAACCCGACACCGAATGAGGTGGCGATTCGGACCCCTGTTGGACACCCACATTCACCCCTGAATCGGGCAGTCGCGGGCTTCCCTCTCACGCCCAGGCTGGCTTCGATTTCACGCTGGCGTCGCTCGTCCCGACCAACAGCTGGTCAGTTCGGGTCCGATGCCCCATGCCAGGAGCCGAAGGGGCGCGTATCGTACACGTCGGAGAGTCGTCCACGGGCACCCTCCCCATGGATCGAGGCCACCTGATGGCCAGGTCGAACACGCCAGCCTCCTGCGACACCGGCACAACCGGGCATGGCGGCGTGGCATGGCTGCGGGTGGCCGGCGTGGTGCTGGCCGTGGTGGCCGCGAGCTTCTGGCTCCTCGTGCTGGACTCCGCTGCGCCCGCCCTGGCGATCCTCCTCACCGTCCCGTACGCCGCGTTGGCAGGTCCCGCCTGGACGTACCCGAAGGTGGGAGGCATCGGGCTCGTGCTGCTGGCCGGGACCCTTGAGCTCCTCTTGTTGCGCGCTGTCGGGCATCCCTTCTTCGCCGAGGTGACCCTGATCGTGCCGATCGGGGGCGCGGGCCTCCTGCTCTTGTGCGACGCCCTGCTCCATCCCACACTGCGCCGAGCGTAGACCGCGACGACCCAGCCCAGTCGGCGACAGTTGTCCCCAGCACGGGTCGCACCGCCGTGCGGGCCCCGTACTGGCTCGGCACCGCGCGACCTGCCTCATCGACATGCCACGGCCTCCTCGATGGCGGTGAGCAGCTCGGGCCCCGGGAGGGTGGACTGTGCCGTGGGGCGCTCCAGGTCGATCCCGAAGCGCGCCGCGAGCTCTTCCGGCGACGCGCCGATGAGGTGCCCGAGGCGGGCCAAAGGGATCGGCGGCTAATCACGCGCCGCGCATCGATCGCAAGTACAGCAGCGCGCCGCGGGAATAGGGACGTCGAGGCCGCACGAGCCGCACTGTGGGCGGTTGCAGGGGTTCTTCCCCCTCGCCCAACCAGACGAATTCAACGTCACGCAGACCCTCCGCGAGGGCCTGCTCGGCGATCTCGACATCGCCCGGGCTATCACCGAGCACGACCGCGGATTCGAGGTTCGCATCTTCGCGCAGCAGGTCGATGACTCGACGGGCGCCCACCCGCTTCGAGAGTGCAGCGGGCAGCACGTCTAGGGTGTAGGTCGACGTGCGGGCCGTGCAATCGGCCGTCGCCAGGAGCGGCTCAATGGCACCCCCGAATTCCGCGAGCGCGGCGGCTACGGCGCCCGGCCCATAGCGCTTCGCCTGGGCATGCCGAGCTTCGAGCGTGGCGATGCACTCCTTCGTCGCGTCCCACTCGAGCAGGTCGGAGTAGGCCTCGAGACGCCCGCGCACGGCCTCTGCCAGCGCACGGGGGACACATGGCCCCGCGACCCCCCACGTGTCGGGCAGGACACCGCGTCCGTAGATGGCCCCGAATTCGCAGGCGAGGGCCAGACGGGCGGCGACTCGTGCGTCGCTCAGGAGCCCGCTGAGGGGGTCGAGGATCTTAGCCGCGAGCCAGCTCCGCGACCGCCCGGTAACAAGTCCGACCGCCGTCCCCCGGCTGAGCTCGGCGGCGAGCTCGCGGACCACGGCCACATCCGGGCGCGCGTACCGATCGGTCAACACGCCGTCCACATCGAGGACGAGAGCACGGGCATAGGGAGGGGGCCGATCGCGCACGCTGTCAGTATTGTCCTGGGACGATCGTCCTGGCAGCGCACAGGTGACAGCTGCCGCATTACTGCTATGCTGCAATGCGTGAAGACGCACTACGTAACCCTGCAATCGCGTGGTACCGTGGCGCTCCCGATTGATCTTCGGCAGAGGCTCCATCTCGACGAGCCTGGAGCCCAGCTGCAGATCATTGAGCAGGACGACGGCAGGATCGAACTGCGCCCGGTCCTGCCCGTGCCGGCAGATCAGCGCTGGTTCTGGACCGACCGGTGGCAGGCGATGGAGCACGAAGTCGATGTGCATGTGGCCGCCGGCCGGGTGACCATCGTCGATGGTCCCGACGAACTCTTTGACCACCTCGACAGGTCACTGCCTTCGTGAGCCAGTGCGGTGAAGTTCGAAATTACCCCGGCATTCGAGGGCGACTGGGCACGACTCTCGAAGGCCGAGCGGGTGACCTTCCAGAAGGTTGTCAAGGAGCACTTTCATCCGGCTTGCGAGCGACGACGGGCTGACCCGGCGGCTCCCTGGCCAACGTTCCTCCGGGTGCGGGATGTTGAAGGCGCGCGAGGCGTGTGGGAGATGACTTGGAGCTTTGCAGGGCCCGACGGTCGCGCGACCTTCGAGTGGATCGAGATCGAGGGGGCGCCGGGGATCCGGTGGCGTCGCATCGGCGGTCACGCCATCTTTGGCGCCCCGTAGCGACCCGCGGTTCAGGCCGCCGCGGGCGACTGCCTGGTGCGGCCGGGGACGAGAGCGAGGACCGACTTCACCGGGCACTGGATGCAAGGTGCGTGTGCTTAGTGACCTGCTCGCTGCGGTGGGCCAAGTCGGGGTGGCCTCACGCCCCCCTACCGGCGTTCACGCTCGGCCAACACGCGCCCCGCTGCCGTCTCGGCGGCGCGCGGCAACAGCACTTTGAGTCCGGGTCACTGACGAGCCGGGCGCATCCGCTGGGCCCTGATCGCCCTGTGGTCGAAGCCGTCTGCGTCGGGCGCCTCGATATCGAGCTGCTCCGAACTACGTCGAAACTCCGTACTCAGGCGCCCCTGCCACCTGGGGCCTTCCCTCGGCGCTCGAGCCCTCCGCCTCGGTTCTGCCCGCGTCCCGCTCGGCGAGCGCCTCGCGCAGGCCCCGCGCCACCCCGCGTGCCACGGCCTCTTCGATGGCGGCCAGGAGCTCGGGCTCGGGAATGGAGGGCTGTGCCAGGGGGCGCTCGACGTCGATCCCGAAGCGCGCCGCAAGCTCCTCCGGGGTGACCCCGAGCAGGTGCCCGAGGCGGGGCAGGATCGAGCGGGAGGGCCGTCCCCGGACTGTCTCCGACTCCCAGTTGGCGACGGCGGCGCGGGCCAGGCCCAGGGTGCGGGCCAGCTCGGCCTGGCTGGCGTAGCCCGCCCGCAGGCGGGCCCGGCGGAACCAAGCGGCGGCACTCTCAGCCACGTCCCACATGCTACCAAGCGCGTCAGCATCTGATCATGTCGCTTGACAATGTCCCAACAATATGTCAGACTCTGACGCATGCCATTAGAGCCAGAGCCTGACCGACTCACCGCCGCTGGACGCACATGCCCACGCATTTTGGGCGGAGCTGAGGCTGCGGGCAAGTATCCAGAAGTCAGCTGTGACGTCAGAGTCAAATCGGCAGGACCCGCCCTCGGCCTTGTGCGCGATGCCCGCCACCGCTACAGCTGGAACGGCGGGCCCTGGTATCCCTCCGTCACCACGGTCCTCGCCATCAAGGACAAGCCAGCCCTGGTGGGCTGGGCCAAGCGGGAGACGGCGGCCTGCGCGATCCGCAACCTCGGAGTCCTCGAGCGCATGGTGGAGTCAGGCGGAGCGCAGGCGGCGATCGACTGGCTGAAGAAGATCCCCGACTTCGCGCGCGACACTGCCGCCGACTTGGGGACAGCGGTGCACAGCATGGCCGAGGCCCTCGGGCATGGCGAGCTCGTGCCGCTCGAGGAGACACTGCGTCCCTATCTCGTGGCCTACCGGCGTGACTTCCTCGATCTCTTTCATCCCCGTTTCCTGGCCGTCGAGGCGATGGTCTGTTCCCCCCGCTACGAGTACGGGGGCACGGCCGACGCCTTCGTGGAGATCGAGGGCGAGATCTGGCTCCTCGACTACAAGACGGGTTCTGGTGTCTACCCCGACGCGGCACTCCAGCTGGCAGGACTGGCCCGCGCCCAGTTCATCGGCCGACCCGGCGATCCGGTGCAGTACCCGCTGCCGGCGGCCACCCGCTTCGGCATCCTGCACATCCGGCCCGAGGGAGCGAGGCTCTACCCAGTGATCGTGGACCGCGCCACGGTGGCCGCCTTCCTCGACGCCCGCCGCCTCTACGCCTGGGACCAGGGACCTGCGAAGAGCGTGATCGGGGAGCCGCTCACCGTCGCTGCCAACCGCGCTGCCGCCTGAGCGGCCTCCAGCGCCTCGTGCTGCGTCGCTACCCCACCCCCCACCGAGCCCGGGACGTCCTCCGACCCGATCCGGTCCCGACGGCCGTGCGCGACCATGTGCGCCGGCGTGATGGAGGCTGCGTCTTCAGCCGCCTCGGGATCCCCCACACCTGCATCGGGCAGCTCGAGCTCGACCACGTGCGCGCCTCGGGTGCCCTGGGCCGGAGGAGCGCAAGCACGGCCGACAACCTTGTGCTCCTGTGTCCGTGGGCGCACCGGGAGAAGACCCTGCACGGGCGTCGCTGGCGACCCGTGCTGCTGGCCTGGATCGAACGGGCCGAGCGGGAGGGCGGGTGATCCGCATCCGCGGCCGGACATGAAGGGCTGTCTCGGCTGCCTCGGTGCGCTCCTCGTCCTCGGGCTCTTGGCCTGGCCGATCGAGGAGCTGGCGCAGCTCTTCGGCTGGTCGGACGCGCAGACGGGATGGGTCCTGCTCCTCGTCCTCGGGCTGCTGACGCTCGGTGCATACAGGCAGCGGCGCGCCTCTGTGCATCCGGCGCCGGAGACGACGAGGCCGCGCCTGCGTCCGGCGTCCGCGCCGCGTGAGGCGGGATGGGTCAGGCGGCGGCAGGATCGGGAGCTGCGCCCGGCTTGGGTACGACCAGTGGAGCGGGTGGGTCGACTGACGGACGCGCGATGGGAGCGACGCTCCCGGCCAGGCGGGGACCGCCCGGTCCACCGGGCTCCTACTCCGTCAAGTTCGGGCCGCGGGCGAGCCCGCGATCCCCTGCCCGCGCAGCTGCGCTTCTCGATCCTGCAGCGCGATGGCTTTCGCTGCCGCTATTGCGGTCGGACGGGCGGTGATCCCGGCGTCGTCCTGCACGTCGACCACGTCGTGCCGCTCGCAGCCGGCGGAGCCACGCGCGAGGACAACCTGCGCACGGCGTGCGAAGAATGCAACCTCGGCAAGGCGACACGACCCGTGGTGACCACCGGATCGTGATGGGTGCGCCAGGCACAAGCGACCGTGCACTACGTCGTGTCCGACGTGGGCGAGGAAATCGGCTCGGGGATGGTCCGTGAGCCGCTGGTCGATCGCCCGCCGACCGCGACCGATGGCCCCGGCACCGCCGAGGTTGTATCCCGCGCCTTCACGGGCTACCGGACGACGGCCGACCGACGAGGAGCTCGTCGCATGACTGCCGGGCTGTTCAGCGCGCGGCGCCAGCTCGCGAGCGGCGCGCTGGCGATCGGCGTTCGCGCGCGAGGTCAATGCCACGTTCGCCATTGCCTGGCGGGAGATCCTACGGGCGATCAAGAGCCTTGGCACGCTCGCCTTGACCGCGACCTTCCCGGTGATCTTCATGGGCATCCTCGGTGGCAGCATGAACCAGAACCTCGGTGCCAGGCTGCCCTACGCCTACCTGCCGTTCATACTCATCGGCATGACCGGCTTCACGGTGTACCAGGGCACGATCTCTGGCGTCATCAACCTGATCGAGGAGCGCGAAAACGACTTCAGCGCGGAGCTCTTCGTGGCCCCTGTCTCCCGCTCCGCCGTGCTGCTCGGCAAGCTCATCGGGTCGGGGGTCGCGTCGCTGATCTCGCTCGTCGGGATCATCGCGGCGGTCTTCGTGATGCAGATCCCGATGAACGCGGGTGACCTCTTGCGGGTGATCGCGCTCGCGCCGATCCTCGCCCTGGCCGGAGGGGCGCTGGGCGCGCTGTTCATCAGCTTCGTCCAGGACTAATCAGGGCGGCGCCACGCAAGCTGGGCCAGCTGCTCACGCAGGTCTGGTGCCTCATCGAGGAGCGCCAGGACCTCCAGGGCGAACCTGTTCACCGCGCTTATCGCGGTCTGGCGAGCGGCGACCGCGAGGAGCGCGGTGAGCCGTTGGGCGGCGGCCGCATCCTGATCGCGCAGCAGCCCGACGCCGAGGTCGTCGGCGATCGCGGCAGTGAGCAGCGCAGCCACCCGCTCGTCCACCTTGGCGCCGCGGAGACGAGCCGCCAGATTGGGGGGTTGGGGATGCTGGATGTCCACGGTACCTCCCTCCGTCTGTACGGAGCGTCCGTCTTGGCTGGGCTACTCCAGTATCTCGCCGTCATCGGGCGCGGCCCAGTGCGGATTGCACCATCCCTTGATGGCGGAGGTGCCAGGCGCGGCTCCCACAGTCTGCCGACCGTACGCGTGCGCTATCGGAAGCGGGGTCGAAGAGGAGTCTCACCTTGCACTCGGGAGGGGGTAGCTCCCGGTCAGCTCGAGCCCGTGTGCCGGGGGCCGATTCGCGCGAAGCGACGCGCCGGGAAATCAGTGTCAGATGGGCGAGCGACATACTACATGTCGAGAGATGCGCGGGAGGTGGCATCCGTGCGTCACAGCCTCCGCTAACGTCCGCAATCCGCCACGATAGGAGACGACCGTGCAGTACGTCAGGCTGGGTCGGACTGGGCTCGAAGTCTCGCGTCTGTGCCTGGGCGCCATGAGCTTCGGCGAGCCCACCCGAGGTGACCACCCGTGGTCCCTGCCGGAGCCCCAAAGCCGGGAGATCATTCGTCGCGCCCTCGACGCCGGCATCAACTTCTTCGACACCGCCAACGTGTACTCGGCCGGCTCGTCGGAGGAGATCCTCGGGCGGGCCCTCGCCGAGTTCGCGCGCCGCGAGGAGGTGGTGATCGCGACCAAGGTGTTCAACCGGATGCGGCCCGGCCCCAACGGGGCAGGCTTGTCGCGCAAGGCGATCCTGGCCGAGATCGACGCGAGCCTGAGCCGGCTCGGCACCGACTACGTCGATCTGTACCAGATCCACCGCTGGGACCCGCACACGCCCATCGAGGAGACGATGGAGGCCCTCCACGAGGTGGTCAAGGCCGGCAAGGCGCGCTACATCGGTGCCTCGTCGATGTTTGCCTGGCAGTTCGCCACCGCGCTCCATATGGCCGAGCGACACGGCTGGACCCGTTTCGTGTCGATGCAGAACCACTACAACCTGCTCTACCGCGAGGAAGAGCGCGAGATGCTGCCGTGCTGTGCCAGCGAAGGGATCGCCGTGCTGCCCTGGAGCCCCCTGGCCCGCGGGCGCCTCTCGCGCGCGCCAGAGACAACGACCCCACGGTCAGAGACCGACCGCTTCGGGAAGACCCTGTATGGCCAATCGGACGCCGATGCCGTCATCATCGGTGCCGTCGGCCGGATCGCAGCTGATCGAGCCGTGCCGCGCGCCACCGTCGCCCTGGCCTGGCTGCTCTCGAAGTCAGTCGTGACGGCCCCCATTGTCGGCGCCGCCAAGGCGGGACATCTCGACGACGCGATCGCCGCGCTGGACCTCACACTCGCTCCCGAGGAGATCGCCGTGCTCGAGGCGCCCTACCGGCCGAAGGAGATCGCAGGCCACGCTTAGGTGACTCCCGCGGGCGCCCACTCGCCTAGGCTGGGGGCGGCAGCCGGGGCGTCTTCGTGCGCCATTGAGGTCGGCCGCGGCCCAACCTCGGGCCCGACGAGGTCTCGTAGCTGAGAGTCGCATGCGTGGCTCCGCGGGCAGCTACTCGGCCGCGAAGGCGTCCCACATCTCGTCCGCCGTGATCTCGGTGCCGCTGCCCTCGGTGATGGCCGTGATGGAGCGCTGAACTCGATCTAGTGACCCCGGGCTGCTCCGACGAGCGCTCCGGCGCGACGTCGCGCCCGCTACGCTCAGCCCCGATGAGCCGCTTCGAGCCGAGCGCAGCCGACGCCCAGCAGATGCTGGCCGGTCTCGAGCCGTTTACCTCGCCGCTTTAGGCCTGCCCAGCAGATGCTGCGCCAGGAAGTTCTCTGCGGCCCCGGCGGCTGGCTGAGAGGCCGGCTCGCGTCGCCCGTCCGCCAAGACGATCAGATTGGTCGTCCCCGTGATCCCGCCATCGTGGCAGACGCTGCCCTCGTCAGACGCGAGTCTGCGTAGTGGGCTGGCCGCGATGCGATGTGGAAAGCAGCAGCCCAGCGCCGTGCTGTCAAATGCCCGAGCAGTCCTGTGAGCCCCCGCGATGTCGCCGGGGTGCGTCCGTCTCGGAGGAGTCGTTCAGTGCGGGCCTCCGCGAGGAGCTGCTCCTGGTGGTCGCGGACGAGCGACCATCGCTGTTGCGTGCGTGCGTCCATGCTTCCCCTGTCGTCTGGAGTGTTGGCCCACGCGGGCCGGTGGGGCTGCTCCCCGATGGGGAAGTCCTGCGCATCATACCATGAGCTACCCGGCGGGTCCCAGTCAACGTCGCAACACGGACATCGATCCGAGGAGTGTAGCCAGTCGGTCGGCCGGGCTGTCCCAGCCGAGGACCTTGCGAGGCCGGAGGTTCAGCTCGGCCTGGACGAGGGCGAT
>JBKQRF010000202.1:0-8574 GCA_052144055.1 Candidatus Limnocylindrales bacterium | reverse complement strand
CGAGGACGTCGCGTCCGTCGCAGAGGCGTTGACCGAGGTCGTCGGCCGGCAGTTTCGGTCCTGACCAGTGGCACCCGGCCGACGGACCGCGGAATCGCCGGAACCTGACAGAGCGCCTCGATGGGTGTATGGTCGGGTCGTCGATTTCCAGCGTGACCATTAGTGGCAACACGATCACAGGCGATTTGCTCGACACGTACGTCAACGTCGCCCGTCGCCAGGACATCGTGTTCACGAACACCACCTCGACCGTCGCCGTGGCGGGACCGGTGCTCAACTTCGCCAACATCGACGGGCTGACTGTCACGGGCAACGTCCAGCCACTTAGGTCGGGATCGCTCTCCAGCATCACCGACAGTACCGGCGTGGTCTCTCCCTGAGACAGGGTCCCGGGACCGCCGGCGGGCTGCTCGGGGTGCCCTCGCCGACCGCGGGAAGTCCGGAGACCATGCAAGTGGAGGTGCCGGCGCTGCTGATGGCGAGCTGAGCAAGACGGCGCGCGTGGATGACCCGGTGTGACACCACGTGGTGGGACTTGGCCGCCGATGTCGGACGTCGGCCGCTTGGCGAGGGCAGGGCGCCGCTCTTTGCCTTGGTGGCGGCCCACAGGCGGATGCTCTGGTCGGCCCAGAGTCACGATCGAAGTCAGGGCGGTTCACCATCGCGGTCGTCCGCGTCGTTGGTTCTCACCCGACGACACGAGGATGACGCGGTGGCCTCGCTTTGTATCGGCCATTTGCGCCGTTGCGCCATTCGTGGGGCATGACCCGCTAGGACGATTTGACCATAGCAATGTCCGTCCTTCGGGAGACAATCTGGCCACAGCATGCCGGACTACCGGGCGCAGTAGTCCGACGTCCTCGAAATAGCACACTCGTCGCGAGGCGGGGCCGCAAAGCCACGGGACTCACGCAGTCAGCCGGGTTGCCGAAAGGACTGGCATCATGTTCCAGGACGGAACGAAGAGGTTTGACGCGGCACGCCCCGTCGCTGTACCGCCGCGCCAGCGCGGACCGCTGCGAGTCTGGACCGTAGCCTTCCTGGTAACGGTTCTTGCTGCGACGGGTGTGGTACCGGTCGTCCTCGCGGGCGCCAGCGCTTCGCTCTCGGTCAACGGCATTGCGAATCCTGGCGCCATCCTGTCTGTGACAGGGAGCGGCTTGCCAGTCAGGTCGTGGGTCCAACTGCAATGGGATGGATCCTCCGCTGGCATGCCGACCGTGCGAACCAACTCCGGATCGCAACTTACGGCGGCGATCGTGGTCCCGAAGCTTGCGTTGATTGGGCCCCACCACTTGAGCGTGGTCGAGAGCGAGTCGAGCAGCTCCCGGATCGCAGGCAGCGCCCGGCTAACCACCATGACGGGCACGCTGGCCACCACGATAGTCACAGTGGTTGCGCCGACGCCGACCCCCACGCCGACGCCGACCGCCACGCCGACGCCGACCGCCACGCCGACGCCGACCGCCACGCCGACGCCGACCGCCACGCCGACCGCCACGCCGACGCCCACGCCGACGCCGACGCCGACCCCCACGCCGACGCCGACCCCCACGCCGACGCCGACCCCCACGCCGACGCCCCCGTTCCCCGCTCCGGTTACCACGGCCACCTACACGGTGCCATCGTCGATCAACGCGACGGGATCGAGCGACGCCTCGGCAGCCCTCAACTCGTTCATCAGCACGGTTCCCAACGGGTCCGTCGTGTCATTCCCCGCAGGCGGCACTTTCCTGCTGAACAGCCCCCTCGACGCTGAAGGCAGCAACCTAGTCTTCGAGGGAAACGGGGCGACCCTGAAGTCAAGCGGGGGCTATGCCTACACGAGTTCCCTATTCATCGCGACGGGAGCCGACATCACGATCCGGGACTTCAGCCTTGTCGGCGCCAGCCCGACGCCGGGTGTGTACACACCTAACGAAGAACAGGCTTACGGTGTGTACGCCTACGGCGCGACCGACCTTGAGATCGACGACGTCACCATCAGCGGCGTGTACGGCGACGGAGTTGATGTGGATGACTGGTCCAACGGCGTTTGGTTCCACGACTCGCATGTCGTGTCCTGTGGACGCATGGGTTTTGCCATCCTGGCCGGGCAGAACGTGCTGGTGCAGCGGGACGCGTTCGACACAGTCGGCTACGGGTTGTTCGACATCGAGCCGTGGGAGACTAGCGGAGGTGCGAATCACGTCCAGTTCTTGGACAACACGGCTGGCACCATCGGCATGCCCCGCGGACAGGGCTTCTTCTTCGGGGCAAACGGCGCGTCCGGGTCGTCAATATCAGACGTGACTGTTAGCAGCAACACGATCTCGGGCTATTCGCTTGACACATACGTCACGGTTGCCACTCGCCAGAACATCGTGTTCACGAACAACACAAGTACTGCCGCTGCGGTGGCCGGACCGGTGCTCACTTTTGCCAATGTCGACGGCCTCACCGTCACGGGCAACATTCAGCCACTCGCGTCGGGATCGCTCGCCAGCATCACATACTGCACCGGAGTGACCTATCCCTGAGACACCGCCCGTGCGAGACGGCACACGACCACGCCAGTCACTTCGCGAGAGGTCATCGAACCACCCAGCTGCTGAGGGCCACTCTTGGCTGGCCGGGTTCTGGTGGTGCCGCCTGTACCAGAGATAGGTCCAGCTCTGGCGGGTCACCCGCAGAACGGGTGACCGGTTTCGCTCGCGCCAATCGCGGTTTGCCCCGAAACAACGACGCGGCCCGCATGGCTGGGTTCCAGCACGGCTGGTCGAGACGGCTGGTGGACTCTAGCGTGCCGCGGGAACCAACGCCGCGATCGTGACCGCCGAGCGGCTCGGTGGGCAGGCGGACCGAGAGCCTCTCCGCTTCGCTAAGGCGTTCGGGCTCGCGGCGGCCTGTTCGAGCATAGGCAGGCACACCAGGAAGATGCTCAACAGCGTGACCGGGTCGTGCATGGACCGCTTCCCGAACGCGGCCCACCTTACGTCCTGCGCGAGGGTCTGCGCTGGTGTCAACGCAGGAGCCGTGAGCGCCCGTCGCTCCGCGCGCTCGCGTGACCACTGGCTGCACAGCGCGCTCGTCGAGGACGCCAGCGCCGCAGCGGACAACATGCACACACTTACCTCGTCGCCCACCACATCGGGACCGCTGGCAGACTGGGCGCAAAGCGCGCCGCGCTCGTACTGGAGCGCTTCGTGCTCGTCAGTGGCTGTCACATCCTCGACCGACTTCCTTGCCCCATCGCCCCACGCCGCCAGCTCAAGCGCCTCCGTCAGCCTGTCTTCTTGGCAATGAACGAACCCGCCGCTCTCACCCGAGCTGGGCTTCCTTCCGCGATGCCGTTCACTGACCGCGATCGATCGCCTCGGGGCGAGTTTCGGCGCCTGCCTGTTCGTCTGGACAACCCGCTGCACCCTCGGTCATCGGGGTGTCAGGCAGCCTCAACCGCCATAGAACCGCCATAGGACCCTGGGGCATCTATGTAGGAGCGGGCGACGTCAAGGTGAATGGCGGGCGTGAGTGTCCATCGGAGGGTGCGGTCCGTGGCCGCGGAACCAGTTGGTGGGTCAGTCCGACCGGGCATCTATTCGAGGGCGGTCCCCATGGGTCATGCGGCCGAGGCGGGTCAATCACTCCCGCGGCCGTCAGGCTGAGGCCGTGCCCATGGGCGAGCGCGCTGTGAACGCACGAGTGGTTCGGAGAGAGAGCGGGTATGCCCGACAGGCGGCCGGGTCGCTCAGCGCGTAGAAGGCGAGCGTGAGGGGGCGTCGGGCGAGGGCGACCCGCGCGATCTTGGTGGCGCGGCGCGCTTCGATCGGGGCGGCGAAGGCATGCAGGGTCGGGGCCCGGACGGCCTTGACCGTGGCCACGACCATCACCCAGCGCAGCCAGCGGCTGCCCTGCTTGCTGAGGTGGCCGCGACGGGTGTGGTCGGCTGAACTGTGCTCGGTGGGGGTGAGCCCGGCCCAGGAGGTGAGCCGCTCGGGCGAACCGAAGCGCCGGACGTCCCAGACCTCGGCGGCGATCACCGCGGCGATGTGCACGCCGATGCCCGGGATCGGGAGGAGCCGAGCGATCCGGTCATCGCCACCGAAGCACCGGTCGATCTCCTTGTCGGCGAAGACGATCTCGACCGCGAGCGCGTCGATAAGGCGTAGGTCGGCCTCGAGCCGTCCGGTGGAGAGCGGCGGCAGTGTCACGCCGTCGAGCAGCCGGCGTCCACCAACCCCAAACAAGTCGCTCGCCGGAACGCTGACGCCCAAGTCGGCGCAGATGGCGAGCACCTGGCACTTGAGCCGGGACCGGATCCGCACGAGTGAGTCCCGCATGCGGACCAACCGTCGGACGTTGCGCACCTCGGGTGGTGCGATCCAGGACTCGGGCAGCAGGTGCGTTCGCAGCAGGTGGGCGAGGGTCTTCGCGTCGACCGCGTCGTTCTTCACCCGCCCTGCAGCGATCGCCCGGGTGGCCAGTGGGTGGGCCATGTGCGCCTCGACGCCCACGTCGGCCAAGAGGTCGGCGAACCAGCTCCACCCATACGTCGCCTCGAAGGCGACCTCGATCGGTGCCGGCTCGAGCTCACCGAACACCCGCCGGAACTCCGCTGGCCCGTTGCTGCGGCGTCGGCTGACCAGGACCTCGCCGGCTTCGTCGAGGGGGACGAGGTGCGAGACCTTGCGATGCAGATCGACTCCTGGGTACACCATGTCTGGGCCTCCCTTGTGTCGCTTGCCTCGAGCGCTCGCTCTCAGCATGGAGCGGAGGCCCGCTCCTTCATGGCATCACATCCTGTGGCTGTCAGACGAGGGCGGCGGCGCGAACCCGAGGCATACTGTTTGTTGTCTCGGGGCGATGACGTCGACCACATGCACCAGATCATCCGGGGGCGACGCGCCGGACCGAGTCGAGGAGTGTTCCGTTGTTCTCTCTGAGAGGTGCCGAGCGAACGTCTGGTCGAGCAGGCTGGCACGACCTGGCAAGAACGAGCCTCATGATCGTGCTATTCGGCGTGGCGTCGGCCATCGCCGTTTCGGCCTGCACGCCAACGCCTGATCCGATCACAACGCGCACGTCGGTTCTGGTGTCCCCGCACATGCCCACGCCGACGCCGACGCCGACGCCGACGAGCATTCTCGTGCCGACGTCGATCGACGCCACGGGCGCGAGCGATGCATCGGCCGCCTTGCAGAGCTGGCTCGGTTCGGTGCCAGACGGCTCGACGATCATCTTCAGGGCCGGCGGCACCTATCGGATGGACAAGGGCCTGCAGATCTTTCCCGGCCGCCAGAACCTAACGTTGGACGGGAACGGGGCGACGCTGAGATCGAACGGCGACGCCACGAGCGCGAGCTCTTTGTTCATCGTGTCAGGGACTGACATCACGATCCGCGACTTTGATCTCGTGGGCAACAGCCCGACGCCGGGTACCTATCTGAGCGGACATGAGTCCGCAAACGGCGTGCTGACCTACGGCGCGACCAACGTCGAGATCGCCAATGTCACCATCAGTGGAGTATATGGCGATGGCTTGATGGTGGACGGGTGGTCCGACAACGTCCGGTTCCATGACTCCCACGTTGTGTCGGCTGGTCGCAACGGGGTGTCCATCCTCGCAGGTAAGAACGTGACCGTCGAGCGCGTCGTCTTCGACGAGAGCGGTTGGGCCACGTTCGACATCGAGCCGTCGGAAGCCAGCGGCGGCGCGAGCAACGTCCAGTTCCTGGCCAACACGGTCGGGACCTGGAACGGCCGGTGGGGCTTCTTCTTCGGCGCCGATGGAGCTGCCGGTTCCGTCATTAGTGGTGTGACCGTCAGCGGCAACACCATCACCGGGAGCCCGCTCACCACTTATGTGGATCTCGCCCGCCGCCAGAATGTCGTCTTTACCAACAACACCTCGTCCGTCGTCGCGCCGGGACCCGTGCTTAACTTCGCCCACGTCGACGGCCTGACCGTCACGGGCAACTTCCAGCCGCTCTCCTCGGGCGTCCTCGCCACCATTACCGACAGCACCGGGGTAACGTATCCCTGAAGCCGGTACACGGTGGGGTGGGCGGGTCGACTTCGGTCCTTCGTGGGGCCCGTGGAACTGCGCCACGGTCTCTGCCTGCACCGCTCCTTGACTGGCCTCGTATAGATGGCCGTCGGGTAGGCCTGTCGTGACCGCGTCACCCGGACAATTCGGCCCGATTGCGGTACCAGGCCACGGTCCTGGCGATCCCTTCCTCGAACGAGATGCTGACTCGATAACCGAGACGCGAGTGCGCAAGTGAGATGTCCGCCTGCGAATGTCGGATGTCCCCTGCCCGCGGTGGTCCAAGCAGCGGTTCTACCCTACGCCCGGCCGCCTGGCAGATCGCCTCCAACAGCTCGAGAAGGCCGGTTCGGGTGCCCGACGCGATATTGCAGGTCAGGCCCGAGGGGCTGGAGGGGAGCGACGCCAGGAGGTTCGCCTGGACCACATTGTCGACATAGACGAAGTCACGAGTGATCCCTCCGTCGCCGTTGATCACCGGAACGCTCCCTCCGAGGACCGCGGTGACGAACCGGGGGACGACGGCCGCGTATTCCGAGGTCGGGTCCTGACCGGGTCCAAAGACGTTGAAATATCTCAGCGCGACGGTCTCCACGTTGTGGAGCGCACCGAGCGTATGGACGTAGTGCTCTCCGGCGAGCTTGCTGACGCCATACGGCGATTGTGGGGCAGGTCGAAGGAGCTCGGCGGACGGCAGGCTCTCTGGCACGCCATAAACGGCGGACGACCCGGCGAACACGACCCGGCGGACTCGGTGGCGCGAGGCGGCCAGCATGGTCTCGATAGTGCCGCTCACGTTGACCTCGTTGGTCCATCGAGGCGCAACCGCAGACCTCGCGACCGAGGCGATGGCCGCTAGGTGAAAGACAACTTCGCATCCCGCGACCGCCTGGTCCAGGGCGGAAGGATCCAGGATGCTGCCAGTCGTGATCGCGATCCGGCCCTCGAACGGCTCAAGGCGCCAGCGGCAACCACTCGAGAAGTCATCGATCACGTTCACCTCGTGACCCCCGGCCACCAGTCCGCCGACTAGGTGGTGACCGATGAACCCGGCACCGCCGGTGACGAGAACCCTCACCGCGCGCCTCCCCACTCCAGTTCCATGATCCTGCGAGCCACCTCAGCTCCGGGTCGTGCCAGCCAAGGGGGTTATCGGGCTCGGGTGGCGGCGAACCCAGCGCCCGATCACGTCGTGTTGAATTATCGGAGCCTGACGCTGCTTCCCTGCGCCAAGGTATCGTACCGATTGCGGCTGGCCATCCATGTCCCTTGCTTCCAGCATCCACTATGGGCGGATCCTGCTACGGAGGACCCGTCGGCGTCAGGTCGCCCAGGCGCGTTGGGCCGTCGTACCCGTCACCGGATCGGTCACGTCCCATACCGCGAGCTCCTGATCGGAAAATGACGTGCCGTCGGGCGGCGGGTCGCCGATCTCGCCCACGACCTCGGCATCAGCACGCAGACGATCTACACCTGGCGGCGTCAGGAGGAGATCGAGCGCGGGCTCGTCCCGGGCCTCTCGTCCGCCGAGCGGGCGGAACTGGCGGCGGCCAAGCGGCGCATCCGCGAACTCGAGGCCGACGTCGAGATCCACCGGCGGGCCTCCAAGCTCCTGGCGGAGCGACCCAAGAGGCGGTTCGGGGCCATCGAGGTGATGGCCGCGGAGGGTCTGTCCGGCATGCTCGCCTGCCGCGTGCTCCGAGTGTCGGAGTCCGGCTGCTAGGCGCAGCACGGTCGTCCGCCGTCAACGAGGGCCCTGCATCACACGCATTGGGTCAGCGCGCACCAGCAGGTCCTCATCAGGGGGCCCGCGAGAGTCGGCAAGACGGATCTCGCCTGCGCTTTCGCGACCGCGGCCATCCGGGCGGGGCCCAGCGCGCTCTATGCGCGGGTGCCGAGGCTGCTCACCGAGCTGGCCACCGCGCGGGCCGATGGCCGGCTGCCACACCTGCTGGCGGCCTGGGCCCGGATCGACGTCCTCGTCCTCGACGACTTCGCGCTCCGGCCCCTTACCGACGCGCAGGCCGCTGACCTGCTCGAGGTGATCGAGGACCGTGCCGGCCTGCACTCGACGATCGTCACGAGCCAGTTCCCGGTCGCGCTCTGGCACGAGGGACTCGGCGAGCCGACGATCGCCGATGTCATTCTCGACCGGCTGCTCCACGGCGCCTATCGGCTCGAGCTCCGGGGTACCTCGCTGCGACGGGCCGAGACGCCCGCAGCGCATCGCCCGTTACCCGCAGCGCATCGCTCGTTAGAGGCCACCGAGACGACCGCGGCGGGCCGCTGACGCCCCGCCAGGCGCGGCACCGGTCATATCCCACCCTCCCCCCGACAGCATCGAGAGGGAGGTGAGGATCAGGGGATGAGCTGACGCCCCGCGTCGGCCGCTGACGCGGCCTCCGAGGGGGTGGCCAAGACCCCGGGGCGGGTTCCAGTCAACGTCGCAACACGGACGATGATCCGAGGAGTGTAGCCAGCCGGTCGGCGGGGTTGTCCCAACCCAGGACCTTCCGAGGACGCCGGTTCAGCTCGACCTCCACGAGGGC
>JBKQRF010000201.1:0-29522 GCA_052144055.1 Candidatus Limnocylindrales bacterium | reverse complement strand
CAGTACTTCCCCAAGTGGACCGATCTCTCCGGCTACAGCCAGGCCGATCTCGACGCGGTGGCCGCCAGACTGAACACACGGCCTCGCAAGACGCTCGGCTACCAGACTCCGGCAGCTATGCTGGCCGCCATCGTTGCGTCGACCCCCTGAATCCGCCGCTGCTTTCCGTCGGGGTCGAGTTCGTACACGAGGTGCGCAGCGATCTCGATCTGTCCGCCGTCCACGTAGTACTTGCGTGGCGCCCCAGGCTCGGTGTCGTCGGACACGATCTCCGAGCCATACTCGCCGGCCAGTTCGGCAATGGCCTCCTCGTTGTCGGCACCGGCCTCGACGAGCACTTGCGAGCCCGGGACCTCCTGGCCGTCGTCGCCGATGGTCACCTCGGCGACGTCCACCGGTTTGCCATCGAACTCGGGATCGGCAAAGGCACGCGTGGCGGACCCGGTGTAGTCGAGGATGGTGAAGAAGAGCTTCCCGTAGTCGTCGCGCACGCGCGTGCCGCGCCCGATGATCTGTTTGAACTCCACCATCGAGTTGACCACCCGTGCAAGGACGATGTTCTTCGTCGTCGGCGCGTCGATCCCGGTGGTGAGGAGCTGCGAGGTCGTGAGGACGACGGGGGTGACGCCGTCGACCTCCTGGAAGTGCCCGAGATGTGCCCGTCCGATGAGTCCCTCGTCGGCGGTGACGCGACAGACGTAGTCGGGGTACAGCGCCATCAGGTCGGCGTTGAGCGCGGTGATAGCCGCCCGCATCTCGTTGGCGTGCTCCTGGTCGACGCAGAAGACGATCGTCTTGGCGAATCGGTCGGTTGCCTTCAGGTAGTCCGTGAGGTGCGCCGCGATCGCCTGCGTCCGCACCTTGAGGGCCACGAGGCGCTCGAAATCGGCGGTCTGGTACTCCTGGTCGGGGATCTCGCGGCCGTACCGGTCGAGCTCGCCTTGGCTTGGGCGCCAGCCGGCGGCGTCGTAGGACGTGATGATCCGGTGGACGCGGTAGGGCGCGAGGAAGCCGTCCTCGATGCCCTGCCGGAGGCTGTAGGTGTAGAGCGGCGCGCCGAAGTACTCGTAGGTGTTGCGGTTGACGTCACGGAGGGGCGTGGCGGTCATGCCCAGTTGCACGGCCGGGGCGAAGTACTCGAGGATCTCGCGCCAGCGGCTCTCGTCGCGGGCACTGCCGCGGTGGGCCTCGTCCACGATCACGAGGTCGAAGAAGTCGGGCGCGTACTCCCGGTACAACCCGGGCCGGCTCTCGTCCTCGGCGATTGACTGATAGGTGGAGAAGTAGATCTCGCGGCTCTTCACCGCGTTGCCGTTCTCGATCTTCATGCGGGCATCGCCGAACGGCGCGAACGTCTTGTCCTTGGGGTCGTCGACGAGGATGTTCCGATCGGCGAGGTACAGGATGCGCGGACGCAGGCGCGATCCGTCGCGGCTCCAACCGGCGCTCCACAGTTTCCAGCAGATCTGGAAGGCGACGGGAGTCTTCCCCGTGCCGGTGGCCATAGTCAGGAGCAGCCGCCTGCGGCCGGCGAGGACGGCTTGGATCACGCGGTCGATGGCGATGCGCTGGTAGTAGCGGGGCACAAGCTCGGGCTGGTGGAAGGTTGGCGTGAGGACCCAGGCGGCGCGTGTGTCGTCCGTGAGTCCTGTCCTCGACCGGTACCGCGCCCATAGCTCGTCAGGCGAGGGAAAGGCCGCCAGCTCGCGCTCCTGCCCGGTCGTGAAGTCGTATTCCACGATGCCGCGGCCGTTCGTGGAGTAGGCGAACCGCAAGTCGAGGATCTGCGCGTACGTCTTGGCTTGTTGAAGTCCGTCGGTGGGTTGCTTGTAGGCCGCCTTGGCCTCGACGACGGCGATCGGGAAGTCACGCGTCAGGCGCAGCAGGTAGTCCGCCTTCTTGCCCGGGCGACGCCGAACATTCGTGCCCATGACCACGATGCGGCCAGCGGTGAAGTAGACCTGCTCGGTGTAGGAGCGCGGCGCATCGTCCCAGCCAGCTGCGTTGAGCAATGGCTCGACGTACTTGCGGCAGGTGTCTGCCTCGCCGATCACCGCGGTGCGCCCCTCCGAAGCTGCTAAGCCCGAGTGTAGAGGCGGCGGGTGCCCACGGGCTGTCCCTTTGCGCGGTTAGGCTTCGTCGGTGACGATGATCGAGCTCATCCCAGTCGACTGGTACGCTGTTCTGAGCGACGCAACCGCCGACCCGACATTCGTTGCACTCGAGTCATATCTGGCCCGAGAGCGCGCGTCGTACGACGTCTTCCCCGACGAGCAGCGAATCTTCGAGGCACTGCGACTGACGCCGCTCGACTCGGTCCGCGCTGTGGTTGTTGGCCAGGATCCCTACCCTGGGAAGGGACAGGCACACGGCCTCGCGTTCTCCGTCCTACCAGGGATCGCTCCGCCACCGTCATTGCGCAACATCCTCCAGGAACTGGAGCGCAACGTCGGGATTCCGGTGCCGGACAGCGGCTCACTCGTGCCGTGGGCCGAGCATGGCGTTCTCCTGCTCAATGAGGTCCTCACGGTCCGGTCCGGCGAGCCGGGCTCCCACGCGGGCCATGGGTGGGAGGAGTTCACCGACGCCGTCGTCCGTGCCGTGGCGGCGAAGCCATATCCGATTGCCTTGACCTGCGCTCGGCTTGGTCGGCGTCCCACGCGGCCGGGTCGAGGGGCGAGAGAAGCGCGCCGAGGCTGTGCTCCGAGCGCTTGCGGAGGACCGTCTCGCCGTCTGGGCCATGCTCGTAGAGCGCGAAGCGTTTAGCGGAGATCGCGAAGCCGTAGAGCTGCACACGGCCGGAGCGATCCACGCTGCCGTCGTCGCGCCGTGCGAAATTCTCGTCCTCGAGCTTGAGGAGATCAGGCACCGCATCTCGGTCGTACGGATTGAGGCCGTTAATCCGTCGTCGGATCTCCTCGACCTCCTCCCAGGAGAGCGCCCGATGATCGCTTGCCCCGAGTCCGGGGACCGGGCTGCCGTCACGGGATGCCACAACGGCGAGGGAGTCCGTGTCGCACACGAGGTACGTGCCGCCGCGGCGCTCGACTTCGGACTGCAGCGTGGCGAGTAGGAGGCGTGCCAGGGCGGTGACCGTGGCGGCGAGCGGCGGGAAGCAGTAGCGTCCCGGCCGCTCGGGGCGGGTCACGCGGCAGCTGAACTGGTCGAGCCCGAAGACCTCGAGCGCCACCCCGTGTGCGTGGGGTTCCTCCACACGCATCTCGGCGCTGATGCCGTAGGCGCCAGCACTGGCCGTCGTCTTCAGGAACTGGCTGAGCCGGTCGCGCTCCACGGCGGCCAGCGCCGGGTCGGCAGACGTCCGCTTGCGTTCCTCGATGACCCGCCGAAAGAAGTCCTCGGTGGCTGGGTCGATCGGCACCTGGCCACGCAGCAGCGTGGTGCGGAGCGCCGACTGCACGCCCACGGGCTGGATGCGGAACGCCTCGAGGATCCCGGGCACCGGGCCCCCCAGGGCCATGCCGGCCAGGACGTCAGGTAGCGCGTACCAGAGCGGTGCGACGGACCGGTCCAGATGTTCGAGGCCGATCTGCCAGGCTGCCCCGGCGCGGCGATCGGCGAGCAGGGCGTACCGGGCGCGCACCGGCAGGATCGCTCCGGAGGGGTCGACACGGCAGAACACACCAGCGATGCGAGACCAGACTGCCTGCTCGAACAGCTGCTCGGGCGCGAAGTCCGCGAGGAGCACCCGCGTCTCGGCCGTGGCGTCGACAGTATCAATGTGGTCCCCGATGGTCCAGCGCCACAACCCGCCCAGTGTCGCGACGCTTGGGTACTCGCTCGTGAAATTGTCGGGTCTCGCAGAAGCCAGTAGGCCCGGTACTGCCGGCCGGACGACGCTTCATACGGGGTGATGCCCATCACGTACGGGAGGCCTCTCGCGTCGACGCGTGGCTGGCGGTTCGGATCGCCGGCGCTCTCGTCCTTCGCTTGGCCGCCGGTCGGAAGCGCTAGGACATCGCGCCTGTCGGTTTTGTCGAGCGGGAGATCCTGCCCAAGCTCGCCGGAGTCTCGGTGCCAGAGCTTGCCCGACGGACGGGGCTGTCGGTGGGCTACTGCCGGAGGATCAAGAAGGGGCTGGTGGTGCCACACCCGATGTGGTGGGAGACGCTAAGAGCGGCTGAGGATTGGGGGTGAACGAGTCGACCATCGTCTCCGTGTCGGAAGCGCACGTCGTGGAAGTCGGTCCGCATGAGAAGGTCAACACGTAGAGGTGCGTCTGACGGAGGAAATAGAACTGATCCTCCTTAGCCGTGAAGGAATTGCCGCTCGCGTCCTTGGCCTTCAAGCTGGCACGGATCTCGAGCATGGTGCCCGCGGGTGGCCGCACCAGGGCCGTGCTGATCAAGTGCATGCCAGACACGTCGGCGACCGCAGCCTTGTCGATCGCCTCGATCAGGACGAGCGACATACCTTGCGGCACGTCCTTCTCCAACACCATCACGTTCGACGTGTAGGTCAGGTTCCGGAAGTCCATCGCCCAGTAGACCACCCCGCTGGCGAATGCGGCCATCAGCTGCTGCTGCAGCGTGCCGACGAGCTGGGGGTTCGTGGTCGATACGACCTTCAGCAGGCTGTCGATGGCAGCGGGTGTCATGTCCACCTTCTGCCAACCCTCTGGCAGCGTTATCGTGAATGTTGGGAGCGCAGCTCCCTGCTCTGACGCGGCGGGAGAGGGCGGCTGCGCAGAAGGTGGTGACGAGGACGCGGGCGGCTGCGTCGGTGGGGGTGACGACAGCACCATGCTCGTCACGGCGGCAGCGGACGGGCGTGCCGCACGCGTCGGCGTCGTCCTGGCGTTCTGAGCACTGCATGCAGAGGCCAGCGCCACCACCAACAGCAGCGCGACCGCGCTGTGACGCGTGCCTTTTGCCACCGCCTGGCCCTCCCTCAGCTTTCCGCTAGCCACAGCGGCGTCGCCGTGCCTGCTGCGTCGGCTGCAACACGCGGCCATGCGCTCAATGCAGCGCGCTCGCCATCCGGTCGGTAAGCGCCGCCTGGAGCGGTCGCTCGAACCTCGCCAGTTCGGCGTCGATGCGGGCCGACTCGGAGGCCGACAAGGTGAGCGCCGGGATGTCGGCCGGACGCGCCTCCAGGGCGTGGATCCGCGAGACGGTCGGCGGATGCGTCGCGTCGAGCCGAGACGTCTCCAGCCGGGCGCACGCCGCAGCCGCTCGCGCTCCCGGTCGGGCATCCGCTCCACGAACGTACGCCAGCCCCCGAAGAAGTCCCGCTTCGCACTGAGGGCGAGCCCCTTCGCCTGCGCCACGTAGGAGCGGTCGAGGTTGAGCCGGGTGAGTAGCCCGATAGCCGCAGCCGTCCCCGCCGTGCTCGCCGCCAACCGGTCAGCGTAGTACTCGGCGCGCTGGCTCTCGCGGTAGGCAAGGGCGAGGACGAGGCGCAGCCAGAGGAGCGCGAGCTGCGAGAGGACGTACCTGAGCGGGCGCGCCAGCATCTCGGCGAGCCCGGCGATGCCGGGCGCCCGCGGCGGGCCGCCAGGCGGGCGCAGCAGGGCGGACCAGCGGGCGAGCGTGCTACAAGCCCCGAAGAGGTACCAGCCCTGCAGGGCGTCGCCGTTGACGCCGTGGGCGATCTCGTGGGCCAGGAGGGCCACCCGCTCCTGCGGATCGAGCACCTCGACCATGGGCAGGCCGAGGGACAGGATGCGGCGCCGCCGCAACCCGTATCGGCCGAAGCCAGCGTTGAACGCCGCGGTGACGACGATCCCGTCGAGAGGCGGAGAACCGACGGCCGCTGCCACGCGGTCGGTCAGTCCGTAGAGCGTCGGCAGCTCGCCTCGCGGTCGGACGCCGGTGACGGCCCGGGGCATGCGCGGCCGCACGACCCAAGCGAGGAGAAGCAGGAAGGCGGCGCAGAGGAACGCCGGCACTCGGGGATAGCCAAGCAGCGCGAAGAGCACCGCGGCCAGGGCGAGGACAAGTGTCACGAGGTGCACCGGGGCCGCCACGAGGTAGGCCGCGAGCTTTGCCGGCGTGAGACGGGGACGCAGCGAGGCCTCGCGCTCGACGGCCTGTTCCAGGGCGCGTCCCGATCGCGCCGAGAGGCGCTCATAGAGGCTGCCGAGCAGGTCGGTTGGAGTCGGCCGGACGGGGGCGATCCCCCAGCCGCAGCCATCGCACCAGGGCGAGTAGGGCAGCTCGAGAGGCAAGCGCGCGCCGCATCCGGGACAGACGAAGGTCTGGCCCGTAACTCCCGCGGCCCCTACCCCCATGGACACGAGGATCCTCCCGCCTCGAGGTCGTTGCCGCGGACCCTAGCCCAGCGCGGAGGCCCTTGTGGAGGGCCGATCGGACCGGACCGGCCGCCTGACGCGAAACGCCGGACCCATGAGCGGGGGCGGGGACGCTTCGCGAACGGCCTGAACCTGAAGACTGCGTCACTCCACACCTCTGGACGCCCGTCTTTGACGTTCAGGCTGGTTCTATGCTGTCCCCGTGGGTGTCCTGTGGCAGGCCCTCTACGGCTCCTACCAGCTCCTCGTCCACCGCGTCGGGCGTGTGGGAGCCGTTGCCGGGATTGCGGGGGCAGGCGCACTCGCCGCGATCTGGCTCCTCCTCAGCCCGAGAGCCCTCCTGCCGATCGTTGCGCTGCTGCTACTGGGGCTCGTCTGGCTGTGGCGACCTGCCCTGCACTTTGGCCGTTGGTCGCGCCCCGTGACTGCGGTGTTCGCGTGTTTGGCCATCCTGACGCTGGGTCTCTACGTCGTGGACGCCCCAGCTCTAGCACCCCCGACCCCGACGTCTGCGCCCCTCTGCGTCGGGTCATCCTGCCTGAGCGTGGCGACCAACTGGTCGGGCTACAGCGTGGGCGGCGGGCCCTACAGCGTCGTCAGGGGGGCGTTCACCGTGCCGACGCTCGCGGCCACCCCGACCGTCACGGGAACGGCCGAATGGGTCGGAATCGGTGGGGTGAACACGGAGGGCCTGATCCAGGCGGGAGTGACCGAGATCTACGACCCGAGCACGAGCTCGGTGGATCTACAGGCGTGGTGGGAGATCCTGCCGGCCCCCGAGGTCCCGATCAGCACGGTTCCAGTCGCACCCGGCGATACTGTCACGGTCACGATCTGGCGAATCAGCGGCAGGCGCTGGGGAATCACGCTCACCGACGACGCCACTGGCGGCGCGCCCTTCACCACGGTGCAGACGTACGGCGGACCGCAAGCCCCGGCTGACTGGATCGTCGAGGCGCCGACACTGGCTGGCACCGTGGCGCCGCTCGGCGAGTACAACCCGGCTGTGTCGTTCGGCAAGCTGGGCATGACCGGATCGGCCACGACCACGACCGCCTACCTCATGCGCCAAGGCGGCGCGATCGTCGCAATGCCCTCCGCGCTGACCTCCGCGGGCTTCACCGTCGCCCCCGGAACCATGGCTCTAGAGGTGCCATGACGGTCGGCGCATGAGGCGTGCGACTAGGATCGTCACGGTGGGAGGGCGAAGGGACTCCCGTCCTAACCATCGGTCGTCCGGCTCGGCGTCAGGCCTCCCATGCGGGACCGCGGCAACTTTCTGTCGGTCTAACTACTACCCCGTCAACGAACGGCGGGGGCAGTATTTAGCGGTCTCCGAAGTTGCCGCTCCCGCTGGACGGGACCGCCCCGGGTTGGGACGCGGCTGGTCCGAGCCCAAGTTTCTCGTCACGAGGGAAACACGCTCGCTCTCGGATGGCTGCAGTGGGGCACTTGGTTAACCGGGCCGGGGCCTGTCGCTGCATCATATGGGGCAGCGGCCCGACCGTTACTTGAGATTGCCTGTGCTGGTCCGGTGGCGTCCCCTGGTCTTTGTCTCGTCGTCAATTCAGGGTCTCGAGAGTGTCCGCGACGACATCCGGGCGGCGATCGAACAGCTGCAACTAGCAGACGTATGGCTGTTCGAGTACCACGGCGTCGCGGCCGGCGGGAGCCCGTCTAGGCAGTACCTACGGATCGCGCGGCAATGCGACATGTGCGTGGTCGCCGTCGGGGACGACGTGCGGGCCGGGACGCTCGAAGAGTACGAGGCGGCATTCTCGGACAACCCCGACAAGATCCTGCCTTTCCTGTTTGGCGAGGCAGGTCCGGGATCGGAGACCTTCAGGCAGACACTGAGACGACATCGTTTCCGTGAGGTCCCCGACGTCAGACAGCTGCCGGACGAGATCGCAACGGCTGTTCAGGAGTATCTGACAAGCGGTGAAATTGTCCGTCCTGCTTTGATCCGAAGGATCGACACCGATCGGGAAGCACGCCGACGTTTTGTTGGCGTGCCCGCCGGGTTCGCATTCCGCATGTCCGCCGTCGAAGCCGAACCAGGCGCCCACGTGAGCAGGGAGGCGCTGACGGCCGCGGGTGGCAGGTTCATCGTGAGCGGTGCTGCTGGATCGGGCAAGAGTGACCTGGTCGCGGAATTGCTTACGGCTGCTGCGGACGAGGACGGGCGCCTACCGTTGCTGATCTCCGCGGCACCCAACGCTGTCGTCGAGGACTGGATCGCGGCTGTCTTCGATTCCGTCCGATTCGCGCCTGGCCCAGAGCTCATACGCGAGTACCTACGCGGTGGCCGGCTGATCGTCGCCGTCGACGGCGTCGATGACCTGGGCCCAGTGGACCGGGTGGCCGCGTACACCGCGTTCACGGATGCTTCACGTCGTTACCCTCGCACATGCTTTCTCCTCCTGTCGCGTCTGCCGCATCCCCCAGTCTCGTTTGACGCTGACACTGTCACAGTCAGCGGGCTGACGGACGCGCAGATCAACGACCTCTTCGGGCAGGCTTCCACTGCGGGCATTCAGAGCTACAACCTTGACGTCCGATTGCGCGACCTCGTCAGACTGCCATTCTGGGCGGTCCTTACCGCGCTCTACGGTCAAGCAGCGAGCAGTCCGATCGATCTCCTCGACACGCTGGTGTCTCATCGCATATCGAGCGCGACTGCCGAGGACGCACAGGGCGTCCGACGGATCAGAGCCGCCCTAGCTGCGTTGGCGTTCGGAATCCGGCCAACTGATCGGGTTGAGATCGGTATCGGACTCGATATCGTTGTGCGTTGGCTCGAGTCAGAGTCAGGACGAATGCGGCACGGTGGCTTGAGTGCCGATCAGCTGTTGGAGCAGGGACGAAGGTCAGGCATCATCAGTCTGGATAGCTCGGTTCTGCGTTTCCCCCATCCCTTGGTAGCCGTGTACTTGGCCGCGGAGCATGCGGTAACAGAGCAGCGCGCATCCAGCATTCCTGAGGACGACGATCTGTTCGCATTTGTCGCGACTATCTGTTCCGACAGTGCTTATTCGTTCGCGCGCGATGCCCTCTCCCACTGCAGCATCTTCGGAGTTGCGACCTTTCTTCGGCTTGCCCGGACGAACGCTAGACCTGTGGAGGCCGAAGTCGATCTGGAGCGGCTCGACGAAGTTGTTCGTCGCTTGAGCCCGCTTGCTGGTCTTGGTCAGGAATCGCACGTCTCCGTGCTCGTGTCCGATGGATATGTATTCGTGCGCCGCGACGCGCTGACTGCGCGCCCGTCGCTTCTTCGCGACGCCACGTTGCACGACTGGCTGGGAGAGGTGGATGACGAGCCTACGACAATCATGTGCTGGCGAGGAGACCCGTTTGCCCGCATGTCACCAGAGCAGATCGGTGGCCAGCTGATCGTGAACGCTTTCAAGCGCACCTGGGAACGTCTGAGACCCGAGGGGAACCCCTACCCACCGCCGGGGACTCCGCGCCCCTGTGATCCATCCGATGCTCGATGCATCGAGCGACTGGTCGAGTTCCTTCTTAGAGCTCGCGACGCGCGACGACAGTTCCTCGGGGCGATCGGGCTCGTGGGTAGCCCACTTGACCACACCCAGGGACAGCCGCATGTCATCGTGCGCGAGGTCGCCCGCGACGCGTTCTTCACTGTCGAATGGGGGCTTGAGCACCGTCGCATCGAGGTTCTAGCTGACGCCGAGCCTCTGGGCCGATCTCTCGATAGCATGCTAGCCGATCCCGCCGCGGTAGCTTACGTTGACCTTCAGCGCGATCTGGAGGAGAGGCTCGGGAGCGCGATCTCCACACAAGCAATCCGAACACCGAAACCCGCGTGGACGCTGTGAGCTGGAGCGAACTTGAGACGGCGATGCACGACGCCGCAGAGACCCTCTGGGACGGTACCCTCGGTCAGAGCCTCCGTCGTTTTCATCCAGGACGACGAGTCCCACACGATCGCTTTTCGTCCCTCGCTGGAATGGAGCTAAACCATCCCCCGCCGATTCAACGAACGCTGCGCATCCTCTACACGGCCCGACACCGAGGATTCGACCTCAAGCTGACCCAGGAAGACCAAACCTACGTGGATTGGGTCGGCGACGCGTTCATCCTCCTTCAAGCGCTCGCGGACGTGTGGTGGAGCGGCATCAACCCAGATTTGCGCATGCTCTTCGTCGATGGTGACGATGCCCCTTCGTTTGTTCTTTTGAACACAATGTTCCCCGGGATCCGAGTCCCGCACCCGCCCGCCTTGCGAGGAGCGGCAGCAAAGGTCGGATTGGCCGACCGCGAGCTTGCCGCCCTGGTTCGAGCAGCCCACGCCGCGCAATTGACTCCTTCATTCGAGGCCGCGCTGGCGGTCGCTCGCCAGGTGAGGTCAAAGGACCGTGGACGACTCGCCGCTGAACGGGCGCGGATAGTGAGTGAGTTCAGCCGTGCGAGTATCGATAGCCTTGATGCCGAGAGAATCCGATTGCGTCATGTGGTGGACAGTGCATACGAGGGGACAGATGCCGGAGTGCGCCGCTTCGCCATGCGCATGCGCGCATACAATGGGCTGGTCACGGCCTGTCTGGCGTTTCTCCTCGGCTATCTCGAGACCGACACCAAGCTTCAACCTCTGTCGATCGAAGAAGAGCATCCAATCACTGGGGATGTCGCACGGCGGAGCTTCCACATCCATTTGACGTTCACCGCCAGCGAGCATCTCGGAGGCGAGGAACCCTTCATGATCCGCGATGGTGGACCACTGGATGGGTTGTACATACAGGTGGGCGCAGGCTTCCAGTTGCAGGGCCAGTCGCTGATCGTCGATCGGCACGGCCTCCGGATGCGGGAATTGGAGGCTGCGTAAGTAATGTGGTCGGGTCAAGTGGCTCCGCAGCGCGCTGCACCTACATCCGCGACCTCCGCGGCTAGCTGACGCGGCGAAGTCCAAACGGCGTTCTGTGCAAGGACGGCCCGCTCGCACTCCCCGCGGCACGTCTGTCGCTCACCGCGTAGCGCCCTCCCACACCGGAGGCACGCGTGCGCGACCTTCGGCGGGGTCTCGGTGCGGCCCACGGTGCTCCTTGCTCCTGCTGGACGCGAAGCGCTCCGCCGCCGTCCGGCTGATCCGCATCGGCTGGGCCCGACCCTCCTGCGAGCGCGGCTCGAGCTTGTGCGCCACGTCCTCTGCCACCGGCCCGACGGGCTTCCCCCACTCCGTCGCCGTCTCCCCAAGTTCATGGGTTAACGGTGCGACTACTCAGCAGACCCCCTGGCGGGTCTCGAAGAAGGCCCGGCGCGACGGATGCGACGGACGCGCTGATCAACGCTATCCGGCTGGGAGACGTGCTGTTGGGGTAGGTCAGACCGTCGCCCTCGAAGTGTGAGCCGGTGTTCTTCACTCCTTCTTGATGCTGCGTCGCCACACTCAGCGACATGGATCTACGAGCAGCCCGCGTGGCCGGCTTCAGCGCGTCGCCAGCTTGGGTCAAGGCGACCCGACCCGGAGACCTCGCCACGATCGATGACTGCTCATCGCATTCGACCGCGCCTTCCGACCACGACGCCGCGGTCCAGCAGGGAGATCACCAGCATGTCAACCCGCCTCCGCCTCCTCGCCGCCACGCTCGGCGGCAGCATCCTGCTCCTGGGCTCGCTCCTGGGCGCGGTGGCCCCGGTGGCGGCTGCCAGCAGCAGCACGACCAGCGGCCCCTGCGCCGCGCTACAGGCCACCTATAAGGCGTCGGAAACCGTCGCCAACGGGATCGCCCTGGGCAACTGCATGATCAGCGAGCGGCTGACCTTCCTCGGGAACGAGAGCACCCAGATGGCCAAGCACACGAGCCTCACCTCCGGCGACCTCGCCGCCCTCAGCACGATCGATTCCGCCGACACGAGCGGGCTCACCAGCCTCCAGACCACGCTCGACGGGGAGTCCTCGCTCACCGGCGTGCAGAGCGACCTGGCGAACATCGTCAAGGAATACCGGGTCTATGTGCTGTTCGCACGCCAAGTGACCCTCGTGGAAGGCGCGGACGCGGTCAGCGCGACCCAAGCCCACTTCACCACGCTGAGCACGAAGCTCCAAGACCGCATCAACACTGCGGCAGCCAAGGGCAAGAACACGACCGCCGCTTCGGCGCAACTGGCGGACATGAACAGCGCCGTGTCCCGGGCGATGACGGATGTGTCCGGGCTCTCATCCGAGCTGCTCGCCCTCACGCCAAGTGAGTACAACGCGGGCAGCGCCAAGTCGGTGCTCTCGCACGCCCGGACCGCCGTCCTGCGGGCGCGCGCGCAGCTTCTGGACGCTCGCGCGGACGCCCTCCGCGTGGTAGCCGACCTGCGCTAGCCGAGGCTAGCGAGGCGTCTCAGATCACGACCCGATCCCGGCCGCGACCAGGCTGGGGAGACCCGTCCGATGACGCAGACCGAGACCGTCCTCTCCTAGACGAGCAACCGGCGGCTCCACGTGATGGGGCCGCCGGTTGGTCTCTCAGGGCCCGAGCTCACTGCCGTGCGTCACGTCGCGACTCGCCTAGACGATCTCGATCAGGTGGCCGACGCAGTCGCGCGGGATCGCGGGCCACCCAGTCCGCGTGCGCACCTGGCAGCCACCCACCAGCGACTTCGTCCCGGGCGACGTAGCGGCTCGTGTCCCTCCCGGTCTGCGGCCCGTCTCAGTAGCCGGGGCCCGGGGAGGCGATCCCCAGCTCCGACAGACTAAACCCGTTCCCGTCCGCGTCCGGTGCCGACGGGATGTCTGCGACGACCCCGCGCCGGATCATCGCGCCGCCGTCGGCCGCCTGCAGGTGCGGGCTGGATCCGTTGACCGTGGCGTCGTCGAAGACCACTGTGCCGTGCACGGCGAGCGGCGTCGGCCGGTCGTCGACGACCGGCGCCTCCTCGATCCATTCCGCCGAGGTGCCAGGGCCCGGGTACGAGCGCGTTGTCGCGTAGCTTCCGCCGCGCGCCTCCCGGATCGTGATCCGCCAGCGCCCCGACGAGACGCGCACGATGCTCGCCGTGATGCGGTCACCGGCGTGTATCGCGAGCCCCCGGATCACCACCGCAGGTTCTGGGAGGATCTCCCACCAGGCGAAGTAATGCGTGGTGCCGCCGTACACGTCGGCCTCCGTGCCCGCTTGGATCAGTGAGGTGTTGCTGAAGCCGTCGACTCCAACCCAGAGCGCGGAGAAGCCCCGGCCGTTGCTCACGGCGACCCTCGGGACGGTCCACTGGCCACCGACGCTTCGGTACGGACCGCCGTCAACGGCGTAGCCAGCCCAGTTCGATGAGTACCACCCAAGGTTGGCTGGCTGCCACAGGGCTTCGGGGACCGTGTCGAACACGACCGCGCGCTGGGCGTCGCTCGCAGACGCCATGCCGCTCAGGCCGGACACGCCCGCTGACATAAGGGGCAAGACGACGACGAGACCAGCGCCCAGCAGCGCCGCGACTGCGGGCGCGATCGATGTCTTCATGCCCGGAATCCTAGCCACGAGCGCCAGTGTCACGCGCGCGGGCCGTCCCGCGGCCAACGAGAGGTTAAGAATCGAAGACCGACGGTCCAGTCGCTCACCCGAACGAGGCCTGCCCTGTCTCCCATGGCGCGCCAGCCGCGTTCGCCCCACGTGGTCGGTGGCAGGCCGCGGCGGCCGATCAAGGGCCACCCCTCGGCGGCCTCCGACGGGTCCCGATCGCGACAGCCAGCGGTCGGCGTGGAATGGCGGGGCGATACTTGCGCCCGTGAACCACGGCGATCACGTCCGACTACTCAGGGACGGCGTCCACGGCGCCGGCCCCACCTGGGCGGACCTGGGCTCCGGCACGGGAGCGTTTACCCTGGCGCTCGCGGACCTGCTGGGTCCCGACGGCGTGATCCACTCCGTCGACCGGAATGCCGGTGCTCTGCGCGAGCAGGCTCGGCAGATGGGCGAACGCTTCCCCCATGTAACGCTGTACCAGACAGTAGCCGACTTCACGGCACCGCTGCCGCTCGCTGCGCTCGATGGGGTCGTGATGGCAAACTCGCTCCACTTCCAGCGGGACAAGGCCTCCGTGCTGGCGCTCGTGCGGGGATACGTGCGCGACGGCGGGCGGCTCGTGCTGGTCGAGTACGACACCGATGTCGGCAATCCGTGGGTGCCGTTCCCGCTGTCGTACGGGACGTGGGAGCGACTGGCCTCGCAGTCAGGCTTCCGCGGGACGCGCCGGCTGACTGCGGTCCCGAGCCGTTTCCTAGGAGCAATCTACTCGGCGGCCAGCATCCGCTGAACGGCTCCCGACTGGGCCGGTCGGGGGACGGACGTACCTGTTGCGCCACGCCCCGGGGACCCGCAGACTCTTGCCGTGCGACTTCGCCTGATCCCTTCCCGTTGGGCGCGTGCGTTCGCCGTCGCCGGTCTCCTCGGCGGGATCGTCGCCGGCTGCGCGGCGGCCGCACACCCCGTCGCGAGTGGCACGCAGGCTGCGGGGCCCGGAGCTAGCACGCCGGCCACCGCGGCGCTGGTGACCCCCTCGACCGCGCACACAACGTCGACCGCATCGCCAACGCCGTCGCCGTCCATTCCACTGACCCCGGCGACTGACCAGCCCAGTCCAGCCGACGGGATCGGGGCCGAGCCAGGCGCTGCGAGCCGCTCGGCGAGTCCCATCCCTGGCGCCGAGATCGGCTCCTCGTTTGTCCTCCAGATCCCGATCCTGATGTATCACCGGATCATTTCGCTAGCCCTCGCGGGGGATTCGCTGCCCGACCTCGTGGTGCCTCCCGCGCTCTTCGACGCGCAGCTCTCAGCGCTCCACACCGCCGGCTGGCACACGGTCACGGTGGCCCAGATCAGCCAGGCAATCCAGCTACATCGGACGCTGCCACCGCGGACCTTCGCGATCTCTATCGACGACGGGTGGGACGACGGGTACACCTACGCGTTGCCCATCTTGCAGCGCTACGGGTTTCACGCCACGTACTATGTGATCGCGGGACGTGTCGGGACCTGGGAGAACGTCCTCACGCCCCCGGAACTGCGCACACTGGTCGCCGATGGCATGGAGGTCGGTGACCACACGCTCAATCATCGGGCGCTGCCGTACCTGTCGCCCGCAGAGATGCACATCCAGGTGATGACCGCAGCTGATCTCCTCGCGGGGTTCGTCGGCAAACGACCCGTCACGTTCGCCTACCCGGCCGGACGGTATGACCCCGCGGCTGAGGCGGAGCTGCAGGCAGATGGCTTCGGGATGGCGGTCATCGAAGGCTCGGGCGCCTGGGAGAGCGCGGCCGATCGGTTCGCAGTACCGCGCGTCCGGGTGAGCCCGACGACAACTCCGGCCTTTCTGCTGGGCGAGCTACGCGCCCTCGAACCCGGGGCCTAAGGGTCCCCCAAGGCGCCGAAAGCCCTGCAGTCGAGTGCACGTCCGCACGCAGCCGGCGCGGCGTAGCCTTACGCCATGACTCCGACCGACAGGGTTGTCGTGACCTGGGATGAGCTCGAGCGGCTCGTTGGTGAGCTGGCGGAGCACGTGGCAGGCGAGTACGACGTCATGCTCGCGATCACACGAGGCGCGCTCGTGCCGGCGGGCATGCTGGCCTACCGCCTCGGCATCCGCAACATCGTCGTCGCGGCGGTGGCCTACTACGACGACGAGGGCCGGCCGGCGGAGCACCCTTCGTTTCTCCAGTTCCCCTCCGATCCGCTCCTCCACGGCCGGCGCGTGCTAATCGTCGACGAGGTGTGGGACACGGGCACGACGATCCAGGCGGTGATCGATCGCGTCCGGATCGCTGGGGGCCGGCCCACGACGGCGGTGCTCCACTACAAGCCCGGCCGCTCGCGGGTGCCGGCGGTCCCGGATTACTACGTGGTGGCCACCGACGCGTGGGTGGTCTATCCGTTCAAGGCGGGGCGCTGAAGCTAGCTGCCGCCCGGCGCCGACCCCGGTCCCGGCGAGTGGCCGACCGGCGCAACGGCCGCCCACAGCGCGCTAACCCGCTACGACCCGCCCAGGTACCGCAGCGCGACGGCAGCATGCAAAGCGGCGCCGACGGCCATCGCCGCCTCGTCAAACACGACCCGGTTCGAGTGGTTCTGCGGAGCGGTCGCCTCCTCGACGTCGGCGGGACGCCCACCCAGGTGCGCCATCGCCCCCGGAACGCGCTGCAGGACGTACGAGAAGTCCTCCGCGCCCATGTCCGGCACGGCCTCGAGGCGCACCACGTCCGCCCCCAGCAGTCCCGTCGCCACGCTGGTCACCAGGTCGGTGAACGCTGCGTCGTTGATCGTGACCCCGTACCCAGCCTCGATCTCCACCTCGGCGGTCGCACCGTGGGCCGCGCAGATCCCCTCGGCCAGGCGCCGGACCGCCTCGCTCACTCGGGCGCGCGTCGCCTCCGACACCGTCCGGATCGTCCCCTCGACGAACGCGGTCTCGGGCGTGATGTTGTCGCGCGTGCCGGCCGCAAGGTGCGCGATCGTCACGACGATCGGATCGAACGCGTCGAACGTCCGGGTCACCATCGACTGGAGCGCCAGGACGATCTCGGCGGCGATCGGGATCGGGTCCAGCGAGAGGTGCGGACTCGAGGCATGCCCGCCCCTCCCGCGCACGGTGATGCGGATCGAGTCGGCCGCCGCGTACATCGTCCCGGGCCGCAGCCGGACCTGTCCCGCAGGGTACTGGGTCGTGATATGGATGGCGAAGGCCGCCCTCACAGGCGACGGCGCCAACTCAAGCAGGCCGTCATCGAGCATGAAGCGGGCGCCGTGCCAGCCCTCCTCCCCGGGCTGGAACATCAGCAGCACGTTGCCATCGAGGCGGTCACGCTGGTTGAGGAGGAGGCGCGCCGCGCCGAGCAGCATCGCCACGTGCGTGTCGTGGCCGCACGCGTGCATCGTGTCGCCCGTTTCTGACGCGAACTCCAGCCCGGTCTCCTCGCGGAGCGGCAGCCCGTCCATGTCCCCGCGCAGCAGGATCGTGGGGCCGGCATGCGCACCTTCGATCACCGATGTAACCGAGCTCACCGACGCGCCGGGGTGAGGCCGCAGCCCCAGTCGCCGCAGCTCGTCCACCACGACCGATTGGGTGTACGGCAGCTGCAGCCCGACCTCGGGGCGCCGATGCAGCGTGCGCCGGGTGGCGACGATGCCCGGGAGGATGGACCGGGCGTCGGCGAGAAGCGACGGAGTCAGAGCCATGACCGTGAGTATGGTCCAGCGTCGGATCGTTTCGCTGCGATCCCGCGCACGTCCAATCCCCGGGCGAGAACGGTGCCCCGGCGAGAACAGCGCCACGCGGCCCGCTGCGGGGGCGGACAGCCGCGGAGCCGGCTCAGTAGAGGGGGCAGACCAGCGGGTGCGGGGTCGGGTTTGCCTCCGCCTGGGTCGCGACGGCGACGGCGATCCGCCGTGCCACGACGAACAGCTTGTTGTACGTCCCGTACGGCCCCTCGGACGTCTGCAGCCAGACCTCCTGGCTCGTAGTCGCCGCGAGGGCCGCCGGGATCGTGTACTGGTGCCGAATCACCTTGATGACTTGGTACGTGTACATGCGGTCGTCGCTGGTCCAGGCGTAGACCTTCATGCCTAGCATGCGCGCCCCGTTGTTTACAAGCGAGGCGTTGAGCAACGGCAGGAACATCCCCGTGCGGGCGTGCGCGTAGATAAACGCCGCTCCGCCCTCGCCCGGCTGCGAGTACTGCTGCAGGTACATGGCCACGTTGCACCAGGGGAACGCAGAGCCGGGCTGATGGACCACCGGCAGGTCGATCCCGAGCGCGGGAACGGCGATCCGCGTGGCCACGGCGTAGGCCAGCACGCCGCAGTGGGCGTCGCTGCCGGCCGCGATCCGCGCCGCGATGCTCCCCGTCCACGTCGCGCGCCAGACCGCGTTCTGCTGTGCGACCGTCAGCGGGCTGGTGCCTGCGAGGTCGCCGTTCTCGTCCGACCGGATCGCCGGCAGCTTGACCACGGGTGTCGGCTTCGCGCACGTGCCCTTGTACACCATCACCGAGTAGGCGGTCGACGGCGTGAGGCCGTCCGCCGTGACGGTCATGATGCCGTTGCCGGTCGTGTAGGCGAGCAGCACGGCCGTGCCGGTGACCCCACCGTCGCTGAGAGGCGCCCGCCAAACGCGTCGCGCCTGCGCCGCATCGGCAGGGACGGCGAGCATGGCGACCGTCGCCAGCGCGAGACACAGCGCGGCAACGCGGACGGGAAGCCTCAATGCGCGGACTCCTGCATGATGGTGGGTCGGCCGGGAGCATATCCGGACGACGCACAGACCGCAACGAGCACCACCCGTCGCGGCGTCAGAGTTCCTGGCGTCGAAACGCGAGCCAGGCCAGCCCTCCCGCAGCGAGCGTGATCGCGACGTTTACCGCCACCGGCCCGACCACGTCGGCAGAAGCCTGGCCCAGCGCCAGCGAGCGGGCGGGGCCGGCCAGCATCTCGGGCATGTAGCGGCCGACCGTGGGCAGGGCCGAGACGATGCCCGTGGCCACCAGGAACCCGACGCCGATCCCGGCCCCGGCTGCAGCAGAGCTCGTAAGCGTGCTGCCAAGGAACGTCAGGGCGGCGAACACGACGAGGCTGAGCCACAGCAACCCACACATCGCCGCGTATCCTGCGGCCGGCAGTGGCTCGAAGAGCACCGCCGTGTAGTAGTACCCAAGGATCCCAGCCACGGCCGTCGAAACGAGCAGCGTGACCGAGATGGCGACCAGCTTGGCGGCCAGGAACGCGCCTCGCGATACCGGCTTTGTCAAGATGAAGGCGGCCGTCCCGCGATCCTTCTCACCGGCCACCGTTCCCATCGCGAGCAGAATCGCGATGAGCACCCCGAACTGGGTCAGGTTCTTCAGGAACTGATCCACCGCGTCCCCCACCGTCGGGGTCGAGATGAGGCCGGCCAGCGAGACTTGGTTGCCGGCCAGCGCCTTCACGATATCGGGCAGGTACTTCGCCGTCAGGGGCGAAACGATCGCGAAGAGCGCGAACACGATCGCGACCACGTAGAGCCGCATCGTGCGCGTCTGCTCGAGCAGCTCCTTGCGAAGGAGCAGGCCGAACCCGCTCATTCGGGCATCCTCAGCGCCCGGGTGGCTCTGGCCACGATGACGGCACCGGTGGCGAAGGCGGCTCCGGGACCGAGGACGGTCCTGAACCTGGGGTGGTCGGCCACCCGGCGGAGCCGGCGGCAGGTCG
This sequence comes from Candidatus Limnocylindrales bacterium, assembly GCA_052144055.1. GTDB lineage: Bacteria > Chloroflexota > Limnocylindria > Limnocylindrales > CSP1-4 > JAJYNJ01. Next base: position 10,067 of record JBKQRF010000201.1, on the reverse strand, counting down.
GCGGGTCCCGGCCGGGCGCTCGGGCCACGACGACGGGGTGTCCCCTACTGGCCGATCCCCGTTCGCGACGAGGTGCAGGAAGACATCCTCGAGCGAGGGGCGGGCGCGCTCGAACGACGCTAGCGTGACCCCGGTGCCGGCCAGGACCGGCAGCAAAGCGGGACCGGCGACCCCAGGGTCGCGCACGAACACACGCAGGAGGCCGTGCTCGACCCGCACGTCGCGGACCCAAGGCTGGCCGCGTAGGGCGTCGGTCAAGCGAGCCAGCGCGTCGGGCTGGCCGGGCTCCGGATCGATGTGGTAGACGGGCAAGGCGTGCCGCTCGAGCAGCTCGTCCATCGGTGCCTCGATCACCAGGCTGCCGAAGTTGAGGATCGCGACGCGGTCGCAGACGCGCTCGACATCGGTGAGGATGTGCGTGCAAAGCACCACCGTGGCCGTGCCGCGCAGCCGTTCGATGATCTCGAGGACGTCCCGCCGGCCCTCCGGGTCGAGCGAGCTGACCGGCTCGTCCAGGAACAGCACCGACGGCCGGTTCACGATCGCCTGCCCGATGCCCAGCCGCTGACGCATCCCGCCGGAGTACGTCCCGATGCGGCGGCGCGCTGCCTCGACGAGCCCGATGATCTCCAGCACGTCGGCCACGCGCCGGCGCGCCTCGGCGCTAGAAAGCCCGTGCAGCCGCGCGACCATCTCCAGCAGCTCCCCGCCTCGCATCCAGCCGTAAAAGCGCGGATCCTGATCGAGATAGCCGATGCGCCGCTGCAGCCTGCCGTCGTCCGCACCGATCGGGATCCCGTCTACCGTTGCCGTGCCCTGCGTCGCATGGGCGAGACCCGTGAGCAGGCGGAGCGTGGTCGTCTTGCCGGCCCCGTTGGGGCCGAGGAACCCGAAGATGCTACCGGCCGGGACCTGCAGATCTAGGCTGCGGAGCGCGGTCACCGAACCGAAACGCTTCCCCAATGCGACCGTCCGGATGGCTGTGGCGCTTCCTGCCCCCGCAGGCCGCTGCACCACCGCGGCTGGCTCGGGCCCGCGCTCGGCCGTACGCGACGCGGTCTCTGCCGCACCGGACGCCCCATCGGCCGGCGTCACGCGTCCTCCCGCCCGATGAAAAAGTAGACCAGCGGCCCGACGATATTGACGAAGACGATGACCAGGGCCCAGATCGGTTTGCTCACCCAGCGCACGTGCCGCTCATCGCGGAATAAGTCGACCGCGGCGAGCACCATCAGGACAAGCTGCAGGATCACCAGGGGCAGGACTAGCGGCAGCACCCGGCCGAGCTGATCGAACTCGTGCGCAACGTCGGGCATCGAACCCCTCGGGTCGTCGGACGAGCGTCAGGATACGACCGTCGTAGGCGACTCGGCCGACCCGGTCCGGCGGCGGGCTCGTCTGGCGCCGCATACTGGGGCGATCGGGTGACGACTCGTCCGATGCCCGGCAACAAGGATTGCGCGCAACGGAGTCCACGCATGACCAGTCGCCGTCCACTGCTCGCGGCCATGCTGGCGATCCTCCTTGTCGCCTCCGCGGCGGTCCCCATCGCAGCTCCTCGCCAGGCGCTGGCCCAGGGCAACGTCCCGCTGACGGCTCCACAGGTCGTGCACCGCTCCATCGACGTCTTCGGCTACCTCCCGTACTGGGAGATCGGCTCGACGGTGGACTCGTCCCTGCGCTACGACGTGCTCGACACGATCGCGCTCTTCGGCGTCTCGTTCCGCACCGATGGCAGCTTTATCACGCCCGACCCCGGCTACACCGCCGTCACGGGCAGCACCGCCGCGACCATCATCGGACACGCGCACGCCGCGGGCGTCCGCGTCGTCGTGACGTTCGAGTCGTTCGACGCCGACGACAACGCGCAGTTCCTCTCCGACCCGCAGGCGGAGAGCACCTTCGTCGCCAACGCCATTGGGCTGCTCCGGCAACTCGGCGCGGACGGGTTGAATATCGACATGGAGGGGCTCTCAGCCGCGTATTTCAGCGCTTACGGCACCTTCGTCGGCGCCGTTCGCCAGGCTGTGCACGCGTACGACCCGGCCGGACAGCTGAGCGTGGCCACCAACGCGAACGCCAGCGGCGCAAAGATGGCCGCGGCGGCGGTCGCCAACGGAGCAGATCGCATCTTCCTCGAGGGCTACGACTACCGCTCCGCCGATAGCAGCCCGGTAGGCAGCATCGATCCTTTGGTCACGGCCTCGGGCACCCAGAACCTGACCTGGAGCCTCGACCAGTACGCGGCCAGCGGCGTCCCCCCACAGAAGCTGATCCTGGGCCTCCCCCTGTACGGCCGCCAGTGGCCGACCGCCACGTCGGAGGTCGGGAGCGCGCGCCAGTCGGCCTCGGCCTACGGGGGCGGGGGGCCGGTCTTCGTGAAAGAGCTGCCGACGGCCGCCGCGGGCCTGTCGGTCAGGTTCGACCCGCTCGAGCAGTCGGTGGTGCTGACTGGCTGGGACCTCGCCGACACGACCTGGACCGAGCTTTATTACGACGACGCCGCATCCTTCGCACCAAAGGCTCAACTCGCTCTCCGGCGAGGGCTCGCCGGGGTGGGGCTGTGGGCGCTCGGGTTCGATCACGGTCAGCCGGGCTACTGGGACGTACTGGCGTCACTCCGCCGGGGCCTCGAGCTGGCGCACATCGCGGTCACCCCCTTCTACTCACGCTCGCTCCGGGTGACCCTGACGATCGGCTGGAAGTCGGCGGGGCACGCGGTCACGGCCGTGCGTCTCTCGAACGACGGGCAGGCCTGGTCCGCCTGGCGCAGGGCCGCGGCGAAGATCCCCTGGACGCTGGCATCTGGACCGGATGGGCTGCGCACGGTGTACGTGCAGGTGCGCGACACTTCCAGCGCCGTCTCGACGATCCGCCCGGTGGACGTGGTGCTCGACCGACAGGGCCCGCTCATGACGACCCTGACGCTGGCTTGGTCGATATCGGCCGCGAAGTGGGTGACGCGGTTCAACGCGACCGACCTGTCCGGGGTGAGCGAGTACCTCTACCAGGACCGCATCGGGTCGGGGCACTGGCACCAGCTCGTTCGCACTGCGACCGGCACGACCGTGCGCATCAGTGCCGCGAAGGGGGCGCGCGTCGCTGTCCGGCTGAGGGCCCGGGATGCGTTGGGGCTCTGGGGGCCCTGGAAGACGATCACTACGCCGTAGGGACGCAACCGCGCCGCGACCCTACATGCCCGACAGCTCGCGGATCGAACGCGCCAGCGCGGACATGTCCTCGTCGCCGTATCCATTGGCCACGAGCCCGTTCTCGAGCTGCGCGGCAAGACCAGCAATGGGGAGCGACGCGCCGGCTTCGCGAGCCATGTCGAGCGCGATGCCAAGGTCCTTCCGGTGCAGCGAGACCTTGAATCCCAGCGGATACCGGTTCTGGACCATCCGCCCACTACGGTTCGCCAAAACCCATGACTGGGCGGCGCCGCCGCCCAGGGCGCTCACGACAGCCTCAGGATCAAGGCCGGCCTTCATGGCCAGCACCAGCCCCTCTGCCACTCCGAGATACGTCCCGCTGATCATCACCTGGTTGACCGCCTTGGTGGCCTGGCCTGCCCCGACCGGCCCCATGTGGGTCACGGTTCGGCCCATCGCCGCCAGCACCGCGTGACCCCGCTCGACATCCGCCGTCTCTCCGCCGACCATGATCGTCAGGGTGGCGTGGATGGCACCCTCGGAGCCGCCGGAGACGGGCGCGTCGATCAGTGCCACGCCGCGGTCGGCCAATCGGCGCGCGAAGTTGCGCGTCGCGCTCGGGCTGATCGTGGAGCAGTCGATCACGAGCGTTCCCGGGCGCGCTCCGTGCACGACCCCCTCGACACCGAACAGGATCGCCTCGACGTCGGGGGTGTCGGAGACGCAGATGACCACGATGTCGACGGCTGCAGCGACCTCGCCCGGCGACTGCGCCTCGACCGCGCCCGCGTCCACAAGCGGCCCCGACCGTCCCGGCGTGCGGTTCCAGACGTGCAGGGGGTATCCCGCTCGCACGAGGTTGGCGGCCATCGCGGCGCCCATCGTGCCCAGACCAACGAACCCGACCCGCTCCATGCCGTCCTCCCGACGATCGCCTGCCTGTCGGGCCATGGTAGCGGCCGGGACGCGCGACGCCGACAGCGGAACGTGCGACCACAAGACGACGGTGGACCGGCCCGGGCCGTCGGACTCCGGACACCGGACGACCCCGGGTGATGGCCCGGGGTCGCTGAGGTCCGAGAAAAATTCGGGCGGCAGCCGCTTCTAGCGCTGGCCGCCGCCAGTGACGCGGAGCAACATCAGGAACAGGTTGACGAAGTCGAGGTACAGGGAGAGCGCCCCGAGCACCGACGCGTTCTCGCGGTTCTGGACCCACGCCATGCGGCCATTCTTGATGCGTTGCACGTCGAAGGCCGTGAGGCCCGTGAAGAGCAGCGTTCCGACGATGCCGATAACGAAGCTCAGGCCGGACCCACCGACAAAGATGTTCGCGATCGACGCGACGACGATCCCGATGAGGCCGGCGAAAAGGATCCCGCCGATGCTGGTGAGATCGCGGCCCGTCACGTACCCGTAGAGCGCAGCCGCGCCGAAGATGCCGGCCGCGCCGACAAACGCGGAGGTGACGGAGCCGAAGTTGTAGACGGCGAGGATGATCGCAAACGTGGCGCCGTTGAGCGCCGCGTACACGAACAGCATGAGCACCGCCACTGTCGAGCTCAAGCGGTTAATCGCGGCGCTGAGTCCAATGACCATGGCGAACTCGGCAATGATCAACAGGATGAAGTCGTTGGCCACAAGTTGCAGGGCGCCCTGGTTGGCCAGTGTCATGAACGCAGTGGCCGCGCTGACCAGCAGCGCGAAGAACATCCAGACGAAGCTCGCAGTCAGGAAGCCCTCTCGTACGCCTGCGACCGGACGGGCAGTCAAGGCGCGCGGGTCCCAGCCGTAGCCGACTGGACCGCGCTGCACGTCGGGCGCCTCGGGAGCTTCGTAGCGGTTTGGGTTGGTGGGGTTCGTGTTGAACACGGAAAATGTCTCCTTGGTTCGTGGCCGTCGGGCCGAACAGCAGTGTATGCCTTCTGGGTCAAGGGTCGGTGAAGACTCGGTCAAGCCACCGATTCCGACGGCCGCGCGGACGGCCGAATGCACGCTCAGCTCGGCCGCCTGCGGCGACCCGCGGCGGCGGGCACCGGCAGCCGTTCAGTCCGCAACGGCAGCCGGCTCGAGGCCCGTGGGATGCTCCCTCGCCGTGTCGTAGCGGCCCAGCTCGGGCAGCCGCCACGCGATCAGCGCGAGCCCGACTAGGCACGCAAGCCCGCCGGTCACTACCGAGAACTGCGCCGAAACCGCGGTCGCGACCGCGGTCGCCTCCATGTCGCCCAACCGCGGTCCCGCCGTCACGACCATGCCGTGCAACGCCGACAGCCGTCCGCGGAGCTCATCGGGCGTGGCGAGCTGCAAGATGGTCGCCCGGAAGACCGCACTCACTACGTCGGCTCCGCCGGCAACGGCCAGCAAGACAAGTGCCAGCGGCAAGGAGAACGTCGCCAGCCCGAAGGCCGTGATCGCGAGGCCCCACACGGCGACCGCCACGTAGACGGCTCGCCCTTGCATCCGGACCCGCGACACCCACCCGGTCAGGATCGCCCCGATCAAGGCGCCAGCGGCCGGTGCAGCGGCAAGCAGCCCGTAGCCCTCCGCGCCAGCGTGGAAGACCGTGAGGGCCAAGATCGGAAAGAGGGCCCGGGGCATCCCGAAGATCATGGCGTCGAGGTCGACGATGAACGTGCCGAGAATAGCGGCCCGGCTCCGTGCGAACCGCAAGCCCTCCGCGACGGCAGCGAGACCCGGACGGACCGCGCCAAGCAGCGGCGGAATGGGGGCGATCGCCAGAAGAGCGGCGAGCGATGCACCGTAGGTGACCGCATCGACCAGGTAGGCCCCACCGGGTCCTACCGTCGCGATGAGCAACCCACCGATGGCGGGTCCCACAACCCCGGCAGTCTGTGTGCCAGCCTGGTTGAGCGCGATCGCCATCGTGAGCCGCCGCCGTGGCACCAGCCGGGGGATCGCCGACGTGCGCGCGGGATCGTCCACGGAGGAGACGGTCGCGGCGACAAACGCGACGACGTAGATGAGGACGACCGGGACGTGCGGCGTGATCGCCAGGACGACGAGCGCCACGCTAGAGAGCGCCAGCACGGATTGCGTGACGAGCAGGAGCTTGCGCCTGTCGACGGCGTCCGCCAGGGCCCCGCCGTAGAGCGAGAACGCGAGCAGCGGCACGAGCTGGACGAGCGCGAGCGCGCCGATCGACAGCGGCGACCCAGTAGCCACGAACAGCTGGTACGGAAGCGTGACCACTGTGACCTGCCGGCCAATCGAGCTGATTACCTGGCCAGCCCAAATCAGCCGGAAATCGCGATCCTCTCTGAGTGGCTCGACGTCGAGCAGGAGCGACCCGAAGCGGCTCAACCCGTCAAGCGCTGAACGACTCGGGCCGGTTGGGCGCTGGTCCCACCGCCGGGTCCGGAACGCCGGCAGCGGCCCGGGCGCGCCCCCCACGGCTGCCGCTCCTGGCGGGACGTGCCGGTCGGGACTCCGCCACCTCAGCGGCGCGCGCCAGGACCCAGAGCAGGTCGGCGAGACGGTTCAGGTACGGCAGCGTCCACTCGCCGGCCAGTCCCTGGCGCCGCAGACCCACCACCCGCCGCTCCGCGCGCCGGACGATTGTGCGGGCAAGCTCGAGGGACGCCGAAACCTGACTCTCGCCGGGGACCACGAACTCAGTTGGAAGCGCAACGTGGGCTTCGAGATCAGCCAGCGTCGCCTCGACACGCTCGACCATTTGCTCGGACACGCGGCTCACGTCATCCTGCAGCCGGCCCCTGGCGTCCTCGTTGGCCGCCAGCTCGGCGCCCACCACGAAGAGCTCGCGCTGGAAGCGCAGGATGAGCTCGCCAATCGAGGCCAGCGCCGGAGTCATCGCGCCGGGTCGCCCCCCCATGGCCAGGTCCGCACGGGCGCGTCCGAGCGCCGCGACCGCTTCGTCCACTGTGCCGTAAGCCTCGGTCCGCGGGTCGTCCTTCGGGACACGCTCGCCGCCGAACAGGAGCCCGGTGCTGCCGTCGTCACCGCGGCCGGTGGCCACGGCGCTGTCGCGGATGCCAGCCCGACGCTCCGTCACTGGTGCCCGCTCACTTGCGCGGGTCGGTCACCACATCAGCCCGGCGTCACGCGGATCCCAGCGCTCGGCCAGCAGGGTCACCTTCACGTCGTGCTGCACGACCTCCTCGGTCGCCTCCTTGACCTGCTGGATCATCGCGCCCGCGTACGGGCAGAATGGCGTAGTGAGGATCATCTTGATCTCGGTCCTGTCCGGGGCCAGAACGATCTGCTTAATGAGGGCGAGCTCGACCACGCTCATGCCAATCTCCGGGTCGACGACCGAGCGGAGCGCGTCAAGGATGGCGAGTTCGGTCGCTCGGCGCTCCGCGTCGAACGCGGTGGGGACCGAGGGTGCGGAGGGCGCGCTGCCGGCAATCGGCTGCTGCGATCGGGCGGTGTCGGGAACGGTGTCGGTCATGATCGGCTCGGAATCCTCGTGGGCGCTGAGCGCGTCAGGGGGCGCGGACGCGCGCGGTGTGACTCCCATCGTAGCATCGTTCGAGCGAATTCCGACCGATGTGGTCAGATAGCGAGAGGTCCCCAGGACCCCAAGAGGACGCCCCTGGGGCCTCGATGCCGTCGCCAGTGGGGAGATCAGGCGGCGCTCGCGCGGCCGCCGGGCGTAGTCACGATCCCGTGGAGGTCGCGCAGGTGCTCGGGAAACCGCGCGGCTTCCTCGGCCGTGTACCCAGGCCCGCGCAGAGAGCCGTCCGCCTCGAAGAAGCCGCCATACCGCTCGCGATGACCGGCCGCGTACCGGAAAGCCTCTGCGATCCCGACCGCCCGCAGTTCTGGGTGCTCCGCGATCATCCGGTCCGGCGTGAGGCCGTGGGCCCGCATCTCCAGGATGTTCCGTACGGTTAGGCGGGTCGCGTGACAGAACGGCTCGCCGTTCATGATGAGCGGATCGCTCTGGACCCACTTGATGGTCATGGCATCCTTCAGTCGAGGATCCCCGCACCCTTCCACAAGAACTGCAGAATGGGGTTGCGCGGGCGGTCGCCGGCGAGATGACGTGGGCGCTCGAGCTGGGCCAGACCTGCCTCGACGATCAGTGTGGCGGCCTCGGCCTGCTCGGGCGGGAGAGCCACCCGGGCTGCGTCGAGGGTGCCCAGCAGCATCGTCCCGAGGTCCTCGAGTGGGACGCGGCGGCGGCGGAACACGGGGACGATAGTGCTCACGTACGCCGCCATGGGTCCTGCGCGTCCGTCTCCCAGCGCCCGCGCGAGCTGGAACACGTGCTCGTCGCAGTCGCGCAGAAACGTCCGGAACTGGACGGCTTCGTGCCGGGTCTCGAGTGTCGGATCGCGGCGGATCGCCGCACGCAGCGCCTCGGCGGCGAGCCACGGCCGGTCGTCGCGCAGCCTCGCGGCGACCTCCGGCATGGGCTGGAACGGGACGCTCACGGGGTCCCGGGCCGGGCGTTGCATGGACGAAGTCTAGCGTTCCGTCCGGGTGCAGGCGCGCAGCTGTACGGGATAGCCAGCGGCCTAGACGCGATCGCGCGTGGTCCGGTCGCGGCGGCCCAGCGGCGGCGGCGCGCTAGAGTGGTGCTCAGGCCCGGTCAGCGGATCGCGGCGACGCCCTTCAAGGACTACTTCGGCGGGATTTCGGGCCCACTCGAGGTGCTGCTGAGTGCCGGAGCCGCATCCGTGGCGTCGCGCTGATCGCGCGGCGGCATCAGGCCGCCGGCACGCCGGCCAGCTCCGCGGCGATCCCCGACGGTGTCAGCTGTTCCGTGAGCAGCCGGAAGAAGCGCGCTCGCGCCGGTTCTCCGGACATCGCAGCAGCCGCGGCCACCCTGACATTCGCGGGAGTCGCCGCGCCCGCAGGGTGCCCATCGCCCACTCTTTCCGCTTCGCTAGCGCCCGCCGAGCGACACCAGTCGCGAAGCAGCGCCTCGCCGCCCGCGTAGCAGAAGACGTAGGCCCTCGACAGCGGGTGCGTGATGAACTCCAGGCGCTTCGCGGCGCGCTCCGGCGACATCAGCGCCTCCTCCTGCAGGAACGCCTCGACCTCGTCGCGCGGCCGGCCATCCGCGTGGAGCATGAGCGCCGCGGTGCCGTCGGCGCCCCGCAGGCGACGCAGGCTCGACTGGATCGCGACCTGTCGGGTCACGTCGTCGTCGCTGACGGGCAGGCCGGCTGCGCGACACGCCTCGCGTAGCACTCCGGCGCGTGCCACCGCGTCCAGCGTGAAGCTGGCGCCGAGGTCCGCGAGCCCCTCGCTCACATAGCACTCGGGCGCGTTGAGCAGCAGGACCGTCGCCTCGACCCGCCCGAGGTCGTGCACGAGGTGCCGCTCCTTCCAGGCGTGCTCCAAGTGATGACCCGGGTAGGTCTCGTGGGCGAGAACGTCGACCAGCGCCGCCGGGCGGATCGGCAGGTCCAGGTTCAGGTCGACGCGAGACCGGAGACCGCCGTCGTACCAGTTGTAGCCGGACCAGGGGTGACCGGTGACCAGGTTCACCCGGATCGACTCACCCTCAGGGGCCGGGAAGCGCGCCATCGACGCCTCGCGAATCGCCGGCACCAGCACGTCTACGACTCCCCGGACGCGGTCTGGGGGGACGACGAACCGGGCGTCCCACCCTGCCAGCCGCTCTGCTAGGCTCCCCGGTCCGGGCAGCAGGTCCTCGAGGTCGTGCCGGACCTCGGCACTGCTGGCGGCCGCCATGCGCTGAGGCGCGGCGTCCAAGTATCGCGTGACTTCCTCGACGTACGGAATGGCCGCGCCGGTCAGTCGCGACGCATGGGTCCCTAGCGCCACGAGCTGGCGCAGGAGCCAGCGCCGTCGGTCGGGCTCCACGACGTCGGAAGACACGCGTGCCTGCAGGGCCGACGCCTCTACCGCCAGCCGGTTCGGCGACGCCAAGGTCTCCATGTCGACCTGGGCCTTGAGGTC
>JBKQRF010000200.1:0-16856 GCA_052144055.1 Candidatus Limnocylindrales bacterium | reverse complement strand
CCGGGGCGGGTTCCAGTCAACGTCGCAACACGGACGATGATCCGAGGAGTGTAGCCAGCCGGTCGGCGGGGTTGTCCCAACCCAGGACCTTCCGAGGACGCCGGTTCAGCTCGACCTCCACGAGGGCGATGTCGTCGACGGTGTGGACGGACAGGTCGGTGCCCTTGGGTAAGTAGTCACGCAGCAGGCCGCTCGTGTTCTCGTTGCCCGGCCGCTGCCAGGGCGAGTGCGGATCGCAGAAGTAGATCTCGGTCGTCGCCAGGGCCGCGGCGATCTCGGCGTGGTGGGCCATCTCGGTGCCCTGGTCCCAGGTCAGTGTCCGCCGCAGGTGCGCTGGCAGGTCCGTCAGGGTGGCCACGACAGCGTCGCGCACACTCGCCGAGTCGTGCCTGGCAGCGGGCAAATGCCCCAAGAGCGTGTATCTGGTCGTGCGCTCGACCATCGTGACGATGGCCGAGGCATTGCCGGCCCCCAGGATGAGATTCCCTTCCGAAGTGACCGGCCTCGACGCGCTCAAGCGCCTCGGCGGGGCGGTCGCCGATCGGAGTCATGCCGATGACCGGGCCGGAGCGTCGCGCCTGGGCATGCCGACGCGCCAGGCGCGCGCGGCGTCGATGGCGCAAGACCCGCCCGGGCAGCTCGCGGGGCAGACCACCCAAGGTCGGGCCAATAGACGGCCTGGTAGATCGTCTCGGCGCACAACCAGCGCCCTGGCTCGTCGGCATGCCCAGGAGCGACGCAGCTCGCGGGCGATCTGCTCGGGACTCCAGCGCGCCAGGAGCCTGTCCGTGACCCGGGCGCGCAACTCGGCATCCTTCCCCAACCAGCTCGGTCGATGGAGGCGGCGACGGAGGAGCGCCCGGCGGTGCGCCTCGAACGGTCGATAGCGACCGGCCGCGTCGGCGCCGCGGGCGAGCTCGCGGCTGATCGTGGAGGGGGATCGGCCCATGAGGACCGCGATCTCGCGCAGCGTGCGCTGCTCCCGGCGCAGGTCGGCCAGGCGGACGCGCTCGTCTTCGGACAGGCAGCGCGGTGAGTACCGCTTCTCGTGAACGGGAGTGAGGGTGATCACGGGAAGCACGTGCAGCACCCGACCGCCGGACGTAATCCGGCGCCCGTTGCGCCATCGCTTGCCGGTGCGCGGATGGATCCCCACCATCCGGCACGCCCGGGCCGAGGGAACTCCCGAGGCGATCAGCCTCGCGAACGCCTCCCGCTTGACATCGTCCGGCGCCGGTCCTCGACGACCCGTCGCAACTCCCCAAGCTCATGGGTGTTGCGACCCTCGCCAGAATCCGCCCCGGGCGTCAGGGCGGCCACGCCGAAATACGCACCAGGAGCACAGGGCGGGCGAAAGGCTGTCCATCGACTTCCCGGGCCAGACCCCCCGATCTTCGATCCGGCGACCGGCGAGATCGCCCAGGCCAAGCTCCTTCAACCCCACGGGTCCTGCCAACAGCAGCGCCAGGGGACTTACGGTATCGAACGTCAGCGTTGCCGATATACCCCCGACAGCCGCTCAGCGATCGTGCCCATCGGTTCGATGACCATGGTGCCCCGATCGCGGCGTTCCACGGCTTCTCGGACGATGCCGTCGAGCACGGTGAGCATGAACCGAGGATCGCTCGCTAGGTTGAACGGGTGGGTCCACAGATGAAACACCGACCCGGTTGCCTCAGCGCTTTCCAATCCGGACTTGGCCTTTCGAATCCTTGAGGCCAGTGGAATGAGGTGGCGGAGACCTGCTCGGTGGATCATGACGGCGGATCCGCGAATGTTCCACAGGCCCGGCAACTTCTCCTCAGGCTGCCAGACTGGTGGCGGCAGCGGTACAACCTGGTCGATCAAGCGAGCGGCTCGATCGAGTGATCCCCGAGCGCCCGTGGACATCCTTCTGCCGGCGCCCCGATACGCATGGAAACCATGAGCCTTCAACGCCTGATGGTGTCCCTCGGAGTTCCGGGGGAACACGAAGCTGCGGAGCGTGACGCCGCGCCTTGCAGCAAGCGTGACGCACGCTTGCAGGTCGGCATCGACCGCTTCTCGGGACAGTGCCGGATCGCCATACAGGATGTGCGAGAACGAATGACAGCCGATCTCTTGTGGAGTCCGCGCTGCCTGTATGGCATCTAGGATATCGTCGCCATACCAGAGCGGGTCGCGGCTCCTGTCAGTGCACGGATCCCGCGCGTACCAATCTCCGCGTCGCCAACTCTGTCGCGGACGTACGAGCTCTGGATGGGCGATGCCCGAACTGTCCCGCCGGCACTCAGATAAGAAGAGGTGCCCGAGCACTGCCCAAGTTGCTGAGACCTCGTACTGCTCAAGGAGCCGGAGTGTCGAGTCGATAGTGCCACGGATGTCGGGATAAGCTCGGGCGAACCGATTGGCGGATATCTGGTCGTGACTGCCCCAGATCAGCTCGGTGTCGAACGTCAGAGTGAAGGTCGGCGTCACGGCTGGGCGCACAGCCTTCGCTCGGAGTGCAGGCTTGCACAATGCCAAACCGAGACGACCCTGAGACTCATGCGTGTCGGGCGCGGCTGACTGCCCCGTGGAGGCAAGTGTCAGAACGAGCGCCGTTTCCGGGCTCGCCCGACCTGGTCACCGGTGAAGGCTGGTGGCACCGAACGTAGGTCGTGAAGTAGGAGTCGACCGTGATTGCGCTCCAGTTCCTCGGTCGCGCACAGGCGGCGCACAACGCTTGCTTCGTGACTCTGCTCCGACACGTAGTGCTCTGGATGCGAACTTCCAAGTCCGCTTCAGAACCTGCGCCGGGGCCCACTCCAAACAGCTTCAGGATGCCACAAGCGGTCCAGAGCGTGTCAACTCGAATGCGCTGGGTTGGGCTCGCGGCACCTCCTGCTCGGGAAAGTTGCTCCCGACCCCGGCAGGGAGGGCTCGCGGCACGGCCGTCCTGGACGAAACGTTCGGGGTGGGTGGCGTAGGGCGGCGAGGACGCCGGCCCGAACCAGCGCCAGTTCGACGCTCCGACCGTGCCGGACGTCGGCCGGGTTGTGCATCGCGATCTCGCCGTGGCGGTGCTCCCCGCTGCACCAAACGAAGAAGCGTCGGCAGAACGAGCGGGCGTCCTCGATCGAGCCGAAGCGGGCAGGGAACTTGAGGCCGGACTTCAGGGTCTAGATGTGATTCCCACGGAGGTTGTTGACGAGCGCCGCCATCGGGGTGATCCCGCCGAGGGGCGGTGTGGGTACGCACGGTGTTGTAGGCGTTGATCCAGGCGGGAAGTTCGGCGAGCCGCTCATCGTTGGTGCGGTACAGCCGGCCGTAGGCCCATTCGGCGAGCAGGGTCTTGATGAAGCGCTCGGCCTGGCCGTTGGTCTGCGGACGATGCGGTCGGATCCGCTTGTGGCGCGCCCCAACAGACTCGACCGACCGCTTGTAGGTAAGGCTCGTGTAGGCCCAGGCGTTGTCGGTGAGCACGCGCTCGCTGCGCACGCCCTGACCGGCAAACCAGATCGCGGCATCTAGGAGCGCGCGGCTCGCGCTACGGGCGTCTCATCGGGGACGTGGGCCACGAAGGCGAGGCGCGTGGCGTCGTCCACGACCACCTCGAAGTGGTCGTATCCTCACGCGCCGCCGCGGCGATTGCGCAGGCCGCGTTCGAGACCGAGTATCCGGTGACCGCCACCGTCGGGGATGCGCCCGAGCTTCTCGTGGCCTGGTGGACGAGCGCGCCGGGGTGATCCCGCACGTAGCGCACGGGCACCCCGGAGAGCCGATCAGCATCACGGAGTCGGCTATGGCCGGCTCGGGCAAGGACGGCATAGACGGTAGAGCGCGGATGCTCGGTGAGGGGCGCCAGGCGATGGGGCCCCCAGCGGCGTTCCACCCGCGCGCCAAGGATCGTCGCCACGACCTCGGGCGGGGTGCACCGCGGCGAACGGTGGGGCCGGGAGCTCCGATCTTCGAGACCCGCCCCGCCCTCCGACCGAAGGCGGGCCCAGCCGCTTGTGGGCTGTGGTGCGGCCCACCCCCTGCGCCTCGGCGGCTTTGGCCACTGGCCAGCCCTCGATCTCGATGCGACGCACCAGCAGCTGACGCCCGAACACTTTGAGACGCGCCCTAGCATGGGCCACGAGAGCCTCCTCCCCGTCGGGATACGGAACACCCCACACGGTGGAGCGGGGCTCTCAGCTGTCAACAACCTCCCTGGGAATCACATCAGAAGCCGGCCTCAGAACGCGGGTTGTCGTTAGAGGCGTGGAATCGGCTATGGCTCTCGGCGATGCCGGGGTCGGCGAACCGAAGCGCGACCGGCTTCGAGGTCACCCAAGTCCCTCGTTCGGCGTGGACGACGAGCTGAGATGGTGCGATGCCCCGCTTGGCGGCCGTGTCCGCCATGATCGGGGCGATGGGCCGCTCCCTGCTCTGCGTCCGACAGGGCCGGGCGGGGCTCGATCGGGATGCCGGCGGGCCCAGGCGCGGACCCCTGGCTCGCCGGTAGTGGGTCGCCCGCGCCACGGCCAGGGCGGCTCAGGCCGCGCGGGTGCCCACGGTAGGGGCAAGCTCAGCCGCTCCGCGCTGATCACGTGTGGTGCGTCGAATCAGCGCTCCCGAGGGAATACTCCCGCAAGAGCGCGGAGACGTTTCCCTGGACAGCGATCACCACCTGGGCTCGGTCGAGCGGCACTTCGAAGCGGCTCACTGTGTCCCCCAGGCCCTCGTTCTCGGCGACCAATGGATGAGCGGGCCACGGGTCTCGCGGCCAGACCCAGTGCCTCCGGGCCACCAAGCGCCCGCAGGAGGCATCAGCCGGTGGCGTGGCTGCCGCGAAGCCATGGCCGGCGCAGATGGCGCTCTTGGCACATGGCTCGGTCGGCCCGATCGACCTCGTCGAGGATGGCCCCTTGCACGCGACGATGGACCGACGCCGGGCGGGCCGCTCCCGGAGCTTAGAGATCAGGCGTCGCCCCGTCGGCCAAGCATGCGCGCCTGGCCGCGGGAGATGGGCATTACGCGAACACCTCCGTGCCTGCGCTCGCTCAGTGATCACCCGAGCCCCAGTGTCACACCGCCTCTTGGCAGCCCAGAATCATCTCCACGAGACGCAGGGCGGTTCATACTCTACATTAGGATAGCTTCAGCGGGGCAGCAGGGTCGGACGAATGCGACGAGAGCTCGACTACTTGTGCCTACAGCCGACACGCGAGGGTCAAGCCAGCTACGCTCACGTCAACGAAATCGTGGCGGGATTGCGGCGCCGGGGATGGATGGTGCGCCTGTTAGAGGTCCCGCATCCTCAAGCGGGTCGTGCTGATGGGCTTCGTCGTGTACTTTTGGCGATGCGGGTGCAGATACAGTATTGGGCGCGGTGTCGGCTACGACCCGCGCCGTTTGTGTACATCAGAGACCATTTCCTCGCTCTTCCCACTGCAGCTCTCGCGAAGGCGGCCGGCGCCATTGTTATCCAGGAGTGCAACGGGCCATTCGACGACACCTATGACGCGTGGCCGCGGTTGCGTCGGTTTCATCGGCTCCTAGCGCTCTCCATGCGCTGCCAGTTTCGCTGGGCCGACGCACTCATCGTCGTCACCCCGGGGCTCGAAAGATATGTCGCCGACGCGACCGGCCGCCGAGGCGGTTGCTGCGTCGTCGGCAACGGCGCCAATGTAGACCAGTTCCGGCCGGCAGCCGCAGGCACTGCTGCCGACAGGAAGCCATATGTCGTGTTCGTCGGCGCACTCGCGTCGTGGCAAGGCATCGACGTGGTGTTGAGCGCCGCGCAGTCCGCCGGATGGCCAGCAAACGTCGATCTTGTCATCGCCGGCGACGGCAAGGAACGGGGGCAAGTAGAGGCCGCCTCGCGGACCAACCCGCACGTCCGCTGGCTGGGGACGATCCCATATATGGAAGCCGCCACTCTTGTTTCCGAGAGCATCGCGGCGCTCGTGCCGATGACCGACGTACCAAGGTCGAGGTTTGGCCTCTCGCCGCTAAAGATGTACGAGGCCATGGCTTGCGGCGTCCCTGTCATCGCCTCGGATCTACCGGGCCCCGGCGATATCGTCCGCGCACACGATTGCGGTATCGCCTTCGCGCCGGGCAATGCGGATGCCCTCGCTCGTGCTGTCGCCGAGCTGGTGGGAAACCCGGTCGAAGCCTCGAGGATGGGCGCGCGTGGGCGCGCCGCGGCGGTGAGCGCTTACTCGTGGGATTGTCGCGCGCGCCAGACTGAGCAGGTCTTGTTGCAGGTGGCTCGCGCGCGTGCGGCCGGCCACACTGGTGGCTCGGTCGGGAAGACGTGACCGCTAGCAGGTCAGGCCCACAATGATCAACCGACCACCAGCGGACGGCGACGCGCGACCGGTCGCCTCACTCCTGTTCGTCGCGACCGTGGCGCATACGATCTGGAACTTTCTCGAGCCATATGCAACCCATTTCCGGACGCTCGGCTGGAGGGTCGATGCGGCTGCCAACGGTGTCAGCGATGAGCCCGCCCTGCATTCCGCGTTCGATCACGTGTACGAGATCCCTCTCTCTAGATCGGTGCTCGATCCTGCGAGCTTGGTGGGCGGTGCACGGGCCATCTCCAGGCTCATCGAGGATGATCACGACATCATCCACGTCCACACGCCCATCGCGGCGTTCATTACCCGTTACGCTGCACGGCGGCTGCCGGCCGAGAGGCGACCGGCAGTCATCTACACCGCGCACGGCTTCCACTTCTACCCAGGGGGGCCATCTGTAGCGAACGCGGTGTTCTTAACCGCAGAGCGGATCGCCGGTCGATGGACGGACCGGCTGGTCGTCATCAACGACGAAGACTACATCGCCGCCCGGAAACACCGGATCGTCCCCTCGAACCGCCTCGTGCGGATGCCCGGGATCGGTATCGACACGGCATGGTTCTCACGAAAGGAGCTCGGAGCCGACGCTATCATGCAGGCGTGCCAGGCGGCGGGGGTGGATTTAGGCGCACCGCTGTTCGTGGTCGTCGGCGAGGTCAACCGTAACAAGCGACAGGCAGACGCGGTCCGTGCTCTCGCGCTGTTGCGCCACCCGCGCGCGCAGATGGCGCTCATCGGGCCAGGGGACACATCACGTCTGCGAGCACTCGCGACTGAGCTGGGCGTGAGCGACCGCATCCGATTTGCGGGCATCCTGGAGGATGTCCGGCCCCTGGTCGCCTGCGCTACCGCGCTGGTGCTTCCCAGTAAACGCGAAGGTCTGGCTCGATCCATCATGGAGGCCCTAGCCCTGGAGATTCCAGTTGTGGCGTCGACCGCCCGTGGGAACCTCGAACTCATCGGCGCGGATCGTGGATTCGTGATCCCCACCGGCGACGTGGGCGGCATGGCCAAGGCACTAGACTGGCTGGTGGATCATCCTGACGAGGCGCGCCAGATGGGCCGTCGCGGCCGGGAGCGAATGGTTGAGCGCTACGATCTCCGCAACCTCATCCGGCTCCACGAAGACCTGTACGGCGACGTTCTGGGTTCACGCGGAACGATCCGCCGCTGACGGGCTCAGGATCAGCGTCCGGGTTCCTGCCAAAGCGCGTCATGGGCGTCTCCGGCGTGGCACGACGTGGTGAGTCAAGCTCAAGCTTTGCTGCACCCGGCGCGTCGTCCTCGTGGCCGATCACCCAGTTCTCCGTGAGCCTCGTCGAGCTCGGTCGTGGCTTCGATCGCGACCATGGTCTGTGTGCCGGAAGGGCGGCGGCCGTTGTGTCACGCTGACCTGCTTTGGGACTCAGTGCTGACGATACGCCGGGAAGAAGGGGTCGTGCGCCCCGGGATCGAGACCGGGCCCGCGTGCCAAGACCAAGCGTCGGTACTCCGGCTCGTCCAGAATGATCCGAAGCGTCCTGAACGGATGAGCCAACGGCGAGAAGCCAGTTTTGAATTGCTGCAGCGAGTCGTCACGACCTCCCACGCCGCCGCCGAGGTGCAGTCGCACATTGCCCCGTTCCTTGGCCCAGTGCTCCACAAAGTGCAGCATGAGCTTCGTGGGGCGGACTCCTGAAAACGCTTCGTCGCTTCCGGATAGGTGGTACTCCACGATCCCGCACGTTTCGACGAAAAGGCCGGCTGCGGCAACGGCGCCCGCGATCTCGACGACGCAGAGGTGGATTCGGTCTCCTAGGGCCGCGCGCAATCCTTCGAAATACGTGTCATCGAACATGTAGTAAGAAGCGGCGGAACGACGGCGCATGGTTCGCCGGTACAGGCGACAAAATGTCTTGAAATGCCCCCATGTCTCGTCCATATGGGCGACGCACCCGGATCGAAGCGCGCGCTTGATGTCACGTCGGTGGTCAGAGCGTGTTTGCTCCCACAGCGCACGCTCGGTGAGCGTTAGGTCGACACTCACAGTGTGGCCGTGCTCGACGATCTCCCCGATGCCGTTGGGGACGATCGTGTTTAGAAGCGGATGGAGACGAACGAACGCCGATACGACCATGTCCTCTTGGAGCGCCTGGATGCCCTTTGTGAGCGCCGCCGGCAGGAACGACTTCTCCTCGGGCCCGCTCACTAGGGGGCCTGGGTAGCCGTAGGGCGAAACGGCGTCCCGCCGTCCCGCTGGGAGGTCTCGCATGACAAGCGGAAGCAGCAGGCGATTGCTTCCGTCCTCGACCATCAGTGCTTGGCACATGCCGTCCTCTTGGGTGGCAGACACCGCACCGTACGCGGGAAGGTGGTAAAAGTCGTGCCGGTTCTCTTTCAAGAACGCAACCCACCCCGGCGCGTCGACGTCGAGATACTCGGCCTTCACAGTGGCAGGCCCGTATGGTGCACGAGTTCAATGCGTGGCCGGGTCGGCACGGAAATGAGCTCTTTGCGATCCGTGCCCCCGTGCGCCTGTGTGGGCGACCCGAAGAACCCTCTTGCTTGGGTGTCGCCGGGGTGGGTGCGAACGGGCTCCTTGGACGCTCGACAGCTTCCGGGACCGTCCACGGCACGGGGATGCGGTCGGACGACTGTCGATCCTTGACGGCGGGCTTCCGCGAGTGGGCACGACATCATGGCTCGTCCGAGGGCGCGACCTTGCGACGAGGTCCGCGCAACTGCCCCGAGCGACTCGACTAGGCGTCCCTCGTCCCAGGAATCTAGTCCAGCTTTGTCCTGGGGGAGTGGGCATGGACGGGACAACGACTCGGCGCAGTCCTGAAGATTCCGGGAAGGGTCGCTGCGCGCACTGCTCCCGCGAACCTGAGCTCAATGTCCACCTACTGGCCTTCGGGAGCGCGGTTGCCAGTGCGAGCCAACAGCTCGGGCGGCATCCGGCCTTGATGGTAGAGCGACAGCCTGGGCATAACGAGAGCGAGGGCCACCCGTTGGAGGCGTTCAAGCGTGAGGAGTGTCGTTTCCAGGCCAAGATCGACAGTCGAAACGGGTGCTTTGGGCGGATTGCTGCGTGTGGCTCGATCCGCCGAGCTGGGTGTCCGAGAAGCGTCCGGTTTCGCGCCCACAGAGGTCACGGCCGACCTGGATGGCGACGCATGATGTCATCCTACTCGCTGCGTTCCACGGCGGCGGCGTCAGCTCGGTTGGCGTTCATCACGGTCTGCGGCGGTGACACGCCGCGCCGCAAGTCGACGCAGATTCACCGTTCAGCGACGCATGGTAGTCTACCTAGCACAATGTGCGCGTGGGCCGTCCTTGGCACGCCCGCGGCTCAAAACCGGTAGATGTCTTAGCCGCAGGCAATGAAGCTGAACTGGGTGGCGATCGTAGACGAGCGGGTCGCGGCCTCGGCACCGGCCCTCCCGTTCTCGATCTGGCTCGCGGGCGAGGCTGTTCGGTTCGTCGCGAACGCTTTCATTGAGACTGTCGGTTGACGTCGGTCCTGCGGACGCCCGCGGTGGTCGTCTCCGGCCACACCATGGCGCTCGCGGTGGTGCGAGCCCTCGGTGAGACGGGCGTGCCGGTCGCCGTCCTCCATTACAACGACCGCGACATGGCCCAGGCGTCGAAGTACGTCGCCGAGGCTATCCAGATTCCTAATCCACTCCGCAACGAGGGCCGATTCATCGAGGCGCTCATCGAGGCAGGGCGACGGTTCGAGCGCGCGATCCTGATCCCCGCATCCGACGAGAGCACTGTCGCCATATCGCGCAACAAGCCGGTCCTCGAGGAGCGCTACATTGTCGCATGTCCGGATTGGGGGATCACCGAGCGGTTCATGGACAAGACGAAGACCTATACGCTAGCTGACGCCGCCGGTGTGTCTGTTCCGAGGACGACGGTCCCGGGGGGGGAGGAGGACCTGGAGGCCTGCGCCAACGACATCGGCTTTCCGCTTCTGCTCAAGCCGGCGCAGAGCCACCTGTTCTACGAACACTTCCAGCGGAAGATGTTCCGCGTGGAGACGCTCGAGGAGCTCAAGAGCTGCTTCTCACGGGCCGCCGCGGCCGGGCTCACGGTCATGCTCCAAGAGATCATTCCTGGCTCGGATTCGTCGGTCGTCAACTACAACGCCTACGTCTCGGGCGGCCAGGTGTACGCCGAGTTCACGGCACGTCAACTCCGCAAGGCGCCGCCGGCGTTCGGGTCGCCTCGAGTCGCCATCAGTGAGCGGATCCCGCAGGTGATCGAGCCGGGCAGAAGGATCCTCGCCGCTCTTGGGTTCTACGGTTTCGCGTGCACCGAGTTCAAGCTGGATCGTCGCGACGGCGTCTACAAGCTCATGGAGGTCAATGGGCGGCACAACCTCTCAGGGCTGCTGGCCGTCCGCTGTGGCGTCAACTTCCCGCTCATGCACTACCGGCACTTGGCGGAGGGCGCGGTGCCAACGGGCACAACGGCACGGTCCGGCGTCTACTGGACCGATGTCTTCCGGGACGCCGGGTACAGCGTTTCATGCGCTGGCAGGGAGCACATCAGCCTGCCGGACTACATCGCCCCGTATGCCAGACGTCATTGCGATGCCATTCTGGATTGGCGGGACATGGGCCCGTTCTGGGCCCGCTTGGGGTACCTGCTTCGCAACCTTCGCCAAGCGGCACGGGCATCCAAAGTATCATGATCGGCTGTCCCGCGAAGCGCTCGGCAGCTAGATGGGCCTCAGCCGTCATTGGAAACGCCCGTTGACAAGGAAGGGGGCGCAAGGATGGAAACGCGGCGCATCGGGTGCAGCGCGTGCGGAAACGATCGCTTCATCCCGCTCTCGTCGGTAGGAGAGTGGACGATCGGGCGCTGCGGAACGTGCGGCCTCGTCTACGTGAACCCCGCGCCGTTCTTTGAGCCGACTGACGAGTTCTCCAGCATCTCGCGCGAGTTCGAGTACACGGAGTACATGCACCAGCCTGTCTCAGCCGGCATCTTGGCCTTCGAGCATCGGCAGCTTCTGGCCAACTGGGCCGAGATAATCCGGTGGGCACCGGGTGGGCCGCGACCCGATCGGCGGCTACGGTACCTCGACATTGGGTGCGGCTCTGGCGCCTCTGTTCGAGCGGCGACCGACCTTGGATGGGAAGCGATCGGCATCGACATCGACCCGCAGCTCGTCCGGGAAGGGCAGGACAACCTGAAGGTGGACCTTCGATGCGTCCCGATCCTTGAGAGCGGTCTCCCTGACGGTCAGTTCGACTTCGTGAAACTCCGGGACGTCATCGAGCATCTTCCGAACCCGTACGACGTCCTCGTAAGGATTAGGGAGTTGCTGGCACCCGACGGCATCGCGCTCTTGGTCACGCCCAACGAGGCCAGTCTTGTGACACGAGCGCGGGTCGCCCTCCGACGCAGGCGCACTCTGGTCGCAACGGTCCCGCCGCCCCATCATCTCCATTCGTTCGACCCGAACACGCTCGTTCAGACCATGCGCCGGGCCGGTCTACACCCCCACGCGACCTTCAGCACAACTCCGACTGACTGGCGTTACGTGACGTCGCACAACATGGCACGAGCGCAGGCCCTGCCAATGCTGCGCCCGCTCTGGCGTGCTGGACGGGCCTTTGGAATGGGCGCCGTTCTGGTGAGCTGGGCGGGCAGACAGTAGGGGATCGCCACGTGCAGGAGTTCGGGCTGACCATCTCGAGGCGGTTGCGGTTCGCCACCAAACGCGCGATCGACGTTGTCGGCGCTGCCAGTGCCGGGATCGTCCTGTCGCCCGTGCTGGCGGGAGTCGCGCTGGCGGTCGCGGCAGCGCAGGGCCGACCCATCCTCTTCCGACAGCAGCGGCCAGGTATCCGCGGCAAGCCCTTCACGATCATCAAGTTTCGGACGATGCGTCCACCTTGCGCGGGAGAGGTCTGGTACCTCACAGACGAGCACCGGATCACGCGGCTTGGACGGTTACTGCGCGCGACCAGCCTCGACGAGTTGCCCGAGTTGTGGAACGTCCTCCGCGGCGAGATGAGCCTCGTGGGACCGCGACCGCTCCTTACGGAGTACCTCGACAAGTACACGCCAGAAGAGCGGCGTCGGCACGACATGCGTCCCGGCGTCACCGGCTGGGCGGCGGTGAAGGGGCGCCATGCCCTCAAGTTCGAGGATCGGCTTAAGCTCGACATTTGGTACGTGGACCACTGGAGCCTCGGCTTGGACCTGAAAATCATTGCTCTCACATTGCGCCAAGTGTTGCGTCGCACGGACGTCGTAGCCACCCAGGACCTCGACGAGGTTGGCTTTCCCCTCCCTGGTGTGGGCGCAGTGCCCCTGCACGAGCACAGCGGCCGAGCGCGCCACGCCGGGGTAGCGCCTAATGGGGCGGCGGAAATAGGGCACCGGGCAGATCGCGGCGGCGGCAATGGATCCTGAGCGCTGGGAGATCGGCTCCGAGTATCACTGGCTCGGTGTCACGGCGTCCGAAGCTGGGAAGCCAGGGCCGTGGTCCTCCGGGCTCCTCGTCTTCTCTGGCCGCGACGCGCTGCGCCTGCTGCTCGCGTACGGCGTGGCGCACCGCGGCTGGCACCGACTCTGGATTCCCGACTACTACTGCCAGCACGTTGTGTCCGCGCTCCTCACGCCGGGAGTCGAGCTGCTGCCATACCCAGACCACCCTCTGCGGCCGTCGCCGCATCTGCCCGATGGCCGACCGGGCGACGCCATCCTGGTGATGAACTACTTCGGCCTGAGAGAGGCCGTTCACGCTCCCCGCCAGGGCGGCGTCGATATCGTTGAGGACCACTCTCACGATCCGTGGTCACCGTGGGCGCAGACGAGCACCGCCGACTTCTGCATCGCATCGATGCGCAAGACGTTGCCCCTCTCGGACGGAGGCGTCCTATGGTCGCCCCGAGGCCACGCGCTCCCGCCCGCGCCCAAGCTGTCCGCACAACGTAGAAAGGCCGCCGCCACGAAGCTCACCGCCATGATCCTGAAGGCGATGTACCTTGAGGGTCATCCGGTCGCGAAGGACGAATACCGAGCGCTTGAGCTGCGCGCAGAGCGAGGCTTTGCCGTCTCGGGCACGTCCGCGATGAGCGAGGTGGCTCGAGCCATCCTGAGGTCCTTCCCGGTCGAGTCCTGGCGACAGGCTCGGGCAGCAAACTGCGCGTTGCTAAGGTCTTTGGTCGCAAGGGTCGATTGGGTGCGTCTCCCCGCGCCAGCCGCCGGCGCGGGCGTCCCCTTCTCGTTCATTGTCATATTGGATTCGACCGAGCGGCGCGAACTCGTCCGCCATCGCCTAGTCACGTCCCACGTCTTCCCAGCCGTGTTATGGCCGCTCGAGACAACCGTGCTGTCCGTCGGACACGAAGCGCGAGATCTGAGCCGTCGCGTTCTCTCGATCCCCTGCGACGGACGGTACGGAGCCGGTGACATGCAACGGGTCAGTGACATCTTCAACCGTGCGGGCGAGTCATGACGGGCCGGCCTTGCCGCTTGTCCCGGGAGCATGACAGGGCCGTACCGAGCCGAAGAGGTGCGCCGTCGCAACCACGGACCTGCGGCATCGCGATCTGGTGGATCCGAGTTGACGCTGCGAGCGGAGCAATGGCGTTCAACAGCGGCAACGCACCTCGGCTAGGGGTCACATGTCAGCGCCGTGTCATATGGCCCAGTAGATCCGGACGAGCGGGATGAACAGCGTCGGTAGTTGAGTTGCCGCCCGATCCCCCTATGCATCGACGAGGCCAACGAGGATAGCGTGGGTCCGGGCCGCCAAGGCATCCCAGGAGAACTGGGCGACGGCTGTCTTCCTGGCACGTTGACCCATCAGCTGCGCCAGCCTGGGGTGGGAGTCGAGCGTTGCGACGGCGGCGGCGATCGCCGAGGGATCGTCGGGCGGCACCACCAGACCGCAGCCGTTGTGGGAGACGATGTTGGCCTGGCCAGGCAGGTCCGTGACGATCACGGGAACGCCGCACGCCATGGCCTCAAAGAGCTTCAGCGGCACCACGCCGCTGCGCGCGCGCGCTCCTCCCGACTGGGGTGAGATCGCAGCGAGGCTGCGTGCCACGATGCCGGCCACTTCTCGGTGCCGAACGCGACCGAGGTACCTGACCCGCGGATCGATCCGGGACTTCGCGCGAACGACATCCTCTAGGACCCCGTCTCCGATTACGACGAGCGCGACGTGCGCGGGCCACGCTGGGCGATCGAGAGCGTCGAGCAGGTGCTCAATGCCCTGCCAGGTCGCCAGCGTCCCATGGAAACTCACGAACCTCTCGGGCAGAACCATCGAGGATGTCGCAGTCGGAGCAAACAGCTCTGTGTCGGCTCCGTTAGGGACCACGTAGCAGCGTCTCGCTCCGTGCTCCCTCGCCGATTGTGAGAGCTCAGCCGTCACCGCGATGACTGCGGTGCTGAGACGCATCTGCAAGTCCCCCGAAGCTTCGAGGAGTGGAAGCAGAGGCCGCACCTGAGGCCACGACGAAAGCACGTCACCCCGTGCGCTGTTTTGCTCCCAGACCACTGGCACCCGCATGAGTCGCGCCCACAGCACTGACGGCAGTGATGCAAAGTGCCCGCGCACATACAGTATCTGGGGGCGTTCCCGCCGCGTCATGAGCCGCCATTGCGTGGCAATGATGTCCAGAAGGCGCCGGAACGGCCCGCGGATGCCGCGCCGTTCCGGTGGGTGCCACAGTCTCGTGCGCCAGCCGCGGGCGGAGAGACCTCGAAGGATACCCATTACGTGGGTGTAGCTCGCCTGGCCTTCAGTGGGAAGTTCCAAGCACAGGTACCAAAGCGCTCGTCGGTCGGCGTTGTCGGGCGCGTGCTTCATACCCCGGCGTCAGTCACCACTATCGGGAGGGCCACGATCTTGGTCTCATTGAACTCCTTTAGCGCATTTGGGCGACCGTCGAGGTTGGAGCTCCAACCGACCGGTGAGGTGCGTACTGTGTAACCGTCCGAGCGATCAGCAATGAACTGTAGTCGTCCGGTGCTTCCCTTACACGTCGACCCCGACGGAGGCGGTCACGTCCCGTAGCGTGGTGTCACAGCGAGGCAGGCCGTGAACGAGAGCGGCCACCGCGTCATCCTCGCGTCGTTGGAGTGAGAAACCGACGACACGAAGGGACATTACGATGGCCACAGACAGGATGGCCGTGCTCGACACGGTCCGCAAGGCGATCGCCGAGGGCGATACCGACTTCCTGCGCGAGGGTGTGCGCGTGCTCGCCCAAGCGGTCATGGAGGCCGAGGTCACCGAGCTCACCGGGGTGCCGCATGGCGAGCGCGACCCGGAGCGTCGACTGACCCAGCGCAACGGCTATCGCGAACGGCGCTGGGATACCTGCGTCGGCACGGTCGAGCTGGCCATTCCGCGCGTGCGAGACGGCAGCTACTTCCCCTCGCTGCTCGAGCCGCGCCGACGCGCCGAGCGGGCCCTCCTCGCGGTGATCCAGGAGGCCTACATACTGGGCGTCAGCACGCGCCGGGTGGAGGACCTCGTCGAGACCCTGGGAATCGCCTCCCTCTCGAAGAGCGAGGTTAGCCGCATCTGCGCCGTTCTTGACGCCGAGGTGGAGGCGTTTCGGCATCGCTCGCTCCTGGGCGAGAGCTACCCCTATGTGTTCCTCGATGCCACCTATATGAAGGTGCGGGATGCGGGTCGGGTGGTCTCCATGGCCTGCCTAGTGGCCATCGGGGTGGCCGGCTCGGGTGAGCGGCGCGTGCTGGGCCTCGATCTGGCGGCGTCGAACGACGAGGGCAACGCCTGGGCAGGTTTCGTGCGCGGGCTCCTGGAGCGCGGCCTCGGCGGGGTCCGCCTCGTCATCAGCGACGCCCACCGCGGCATCCTCGAGGCTGTCCATGCCCAGTTCCTCGGCGCCGGGTGGCAACGCTGCAGAGTCCATGCCACCCGCAACGCCCTCGATCTCGTGCCCCGCGGCTCGCAGGACATGGAGGCGGCCGCCATCCGCACGGTGTTCGAGCAGCCCGACGAGACCTCCGCATCCGAGCAGCTGCGCCGGGTGGCGGACGGCCTGTCTGCCCGCTTCCCCGCCGTCGCGGACCTGCTGCTCGATGCCGAGGCCGACCTCCTCGTGCACTTCACGTTTCCCGAGGCGCACCGCCGCCAGATTCGCAGCACCAATCCCCTGGAGCGCCTGAACAAGGAGATCAAACGCCGCACCGCGGTGGTGGGGATATTCCCGACCCGAGCGAGTGTGCTGCGCCTGGTGGGCATGGTGCTCGCCGAGCAGGATGACGAGTGGCAGGACGGGCGACGCTACTTCAGCCCCGAGTCGATGGCCCGCATCGACGCGCTCCCTCACGAGGAGGTGCCGGCGTTGCTGATGGCGAGTTGAGTGAGCTCGAGGATGACGCGCTGTGACACCATGCGTCAGCATCGGGCTGCGCGGCTCTCGCACATCTGCGAGGGTTCGTCGAAGCCGGGCCCGGGTGACTCCCTTACACCTTGTCCCGCCTGCTGGGTGGTGACCTGCGCCTCGTGAGTGTCCCCGGGCACGGGTTCGGCGCGCCGGGCGTGACCTGATAGGA
>JBKQRF010000199.1:0-9027 GCA_052144055.1 Candidatus Limnocylindrales bacterium | reverse complement strand
CCGGCTGCGATTTGGTCTCGACCGCGGAGAGCCACGAACGCTCGAAGAGGTCGGGAAGCACTTCAATCTCACCCGCGAACGGATCCGACAGATCGAGGCTCGCGCGATGAGCAAACTTCGTCATCCCGCAAGCGACACGGGCGCACGCGATCTGCTTACGCTCTGATCGACTTCGAGCACGCCCGCCCCTGCGAAAAGCCATCGGCCGAGGGTCGATAGAAGCCCCCGCCACGGAGAAGGCCCGGATGTGCACATCGGTGCTGATCTTCGCGGAGCCATTAGAACAGCCCGCGCTCGATCGGGTCGAGAATCTTCAGCTCGACAGCTATTGCTAACAGCTGGGACTCGATCTCGTGCTTCTAACGAATTGCATCGCGGTTGGCATCGCCCAGAGCGCGACACTGGTCGACACGCTTGGCTGCGACAGCAGCCGTGTCGCTGCCATCGGACGCCAGCCGTTCGATCTTCTCGACCAGGTCGATCACAACAGCCCCCCAAGTGGCGACAACTGATGCCCGCTGGGCGCCGGCGTCGTGGTACCGCAGCGCCTCATCCACGAACGGACGAACATCGGGGTTCCAAACCCGAACCGCTAGTGCTTCGAGGTCTCGCACAAACCCAGCGTGACACAGGCGCGCCTCTGTGGCCGCCTCGGCGCTCCGTTGCTCGATGCTCAGGTCAAGACCCATCGCGGAAAGGCCGCCTGAGCGCCACCCGTCTGAGCGACAGTCCTCGACACTCCGGTGCGACCCGCAGGTGAACAAGGCTGGGTAGACGAATTCATCCCCGCTGGAGGCACACGACGATCGTCCCCGGCCCAAGGTGCGCGCCGGCAACTGGACCCATGTAGGCCGTGATGATCTTCTCCGTGGGGAAGATGGGCTCTAACAGAGCGAGGAACGCGTCGACGTCTTCCGCATCGGCGTGGGTGATGGCGAGTTTGCGGATGGGAAGCGCAGCAGCCACTCTGTCCGCGAGGTAGCGGAGGGATCTCGCGCGCGTCCGTTGACGCGACTCACCTTCGATGACGCCGTTTCTCAGTTCGACGATCGGTTTGATCGAGAGCACCGAGCCAATAAAGGCCTGCGCGGAGCCGATGCGGCCGCCTCGACGGAGGTATTCGAGGGTATCCAGGGTCCCGAAGGTCTCAAGGTGCGCAATCTCGGCGCTCACCGCGTTACAGAGCGCATCGAGGTCATCGATCTCGCGCGCTCTTTCTGCGGCGTCCAACGCCAACAACCCCTCGCCCATCGTCCCAAAGCGCGAATCGATGACGCGAACCGCAATGTCTCCCTTTGCTTCGTTTGCTCCCGAGCACGCTGCCTGAAAGGTGCCGGACAGCGAAGACGAGACCGTCACGCAGCAGACCCCGCTAAAGCCTTCGTCGCGAGCGCGAAGGAAGGCTTGTATGAACGCGCCCGGAGAAGGTGCCGCCGTTTTGGCGATGGCGCCAGTGGCACGGACGCGGCGCCAGAACTCCTCTGGGGTGGCCCTGGTGAGATCCTCGTTGCCGAGTCGAACGTCGAGTGGTACCACGTCGATGTTGAATGCAACGAGGAGATCACTCGGGAGGTCGCTCATGCTGTCAGTCACGACCTTGATACCGGCCACCACTAACCTCTGCATCGTGCCTTAGGGCCCTGTAAACACCGGCCCAATCCAATAGCGCGTACCAGTCGAAAACGATGGCACGATAGTCAGAAGTTACTTGGTGGCTAACGCCTGCGCCACGGTCCCGGTGGGCTGGTTGGGCACGCCGTCACGGATACCTGAAATAGCGGTTCCCCGCTTGGCCGATCGTGTCCGGGCCTTGGCGACGGCTACCGATGTTTCTGCAACTGCGGGCCGTTAAGCCTGGTATTGACGAGCCCGATCTGACCAGTGAGCCTGCATCAGCGTCACCAACCGCGCGGCTCGCCTGCCCCAATATGTCGAGCTGCTCGGTAGACCGAAGTGATGTACTGAGGCAGCTACCCGGCGTTCTGTGACATCCGAAGGGATCACCCAAACGGAAATATGGGATGGTCTCAGGTCATCTAGCCCCACCGGGCTGACCGATCGCAACCGGCACTTTGAGTATGCGGGGCGTGATCATGCCCACAGTGCCTGCGGGGATTTGGGTTGGTCGCATTTGCGGTATACGTTGGCGGCCCGCACACTGGCGGGATGGCGGCGGATCGAGACGTTGCTCACTTCGATCGCTGGTCGTCCCACTATGACCGGTCCGTCCAGCAGCGCTTCTTCTTCGGACCAATCCAAGAGGCGACGATCTCCGAAGCCGCCATCAGCGCCCGGTCGGTCGAAGCCGTTCTTGACGTGGGATGCGGGACTGGCCAACTGCTACGTCGCATGAATCGTCGCTTCCCCGGCGCCGAACTTCTCGGAGTGGATCCGGCTCCGGGAATGGTGAAGCAGGCTCAAGCCGCTCGGGCAGATGGACGCATCGACTTCGTCAATGGCTCGGTTGAGAGGCTTCCTTTCCCCGACGCCCACTTCGATCTTGTCCTGACGACCCTCAGCTTCCACCACTGGGCGAATCAGCAGCAGGGTCTCCACGAGATTCGGCGTGTGCTCCGTAGCGGTGGGCTCTTTGTCCTGACTGACATCCTTGCTGCACGGTGGCTCCGCTGGCTCTTGGCACGACGGCCGAGTGAAGGCCGGTTCAATTCCTCGGTCGTCCTTGATCGGATGCTGGAAGAGGAGGACTTCCAAATCATCCGGCGTGCCTCGGTGCCGTGGCGACCACAGATCAAGATCACGTTGGCCAGAGCGGCTAGCTAGTCCCGAAACCCGGCCATGCGGGATCGCTCTGGGGTCGTGATTATCGGGCGGCCTTCGCTCAGAGAGGCGCGCTGATCCGGCGTTTCGGGTCACCCTCGCCGTAGCTCGTCGGCGCGCATTATGGGACAGGTGACCGAAGCGCGCGCCGGTCATCCGAGCGTCGCGTTCACCTATGACCGAAATGTCCACCTCTTCCCGGAGGCGGACACGACGGCGGCGGCCAAGCTCGAGGCGATTCACATTGCCAAATTCGCCACTGAGTCTGATAGCCAACCTCTCTGACCAGTAACCGCGGAGGTTGAGGTGACCTCCGCTGTGCTGGTCAGCCTCGCAGCAGGAGAGACCCTGCGTAGACGGGTCCAGAATGCCGAGTCGGTGCTGCCGCTCGGATGCTGCGCTGGCTGACCCCGGCGCGTTACCTTTGACAACCGCCGTATCCAGAGGGCCTTTGGCCCTACACGCGAGTGGCTGTGTCGTTCAGGCTGGGAGCGAAGACCATCGTCGCAGGGAGCAATCCTCAATGTCGCTCGTCGGTCCTGCCGTTGGGTGGCCCACCCATGAAGGCTCGGTCGTGAACTCGGCGCCCGCCGAGGGCGACCCCTGGACATTCCGGGCCGACAAGGTGACCAAGGTCTATCGCAATGGCGTGCGGGCCAACGACGGCATCTCCCTCCACGTAGAGCCAGGCGAGGTCTACGGACTCCTCGGCCCCAACGGCGCCGGCAAGACGACCCTCGTCAAGCAAGCCATCGGGCTTCTCAAGCCGACCTCGGGGCGCATCACCCTCGGACCGCACGATCTCATTGCGAATCCCGGCATCGCCCGCCAGCTGTGCTCCTACCTGCCCCAGGCCCAGCCGCCCATCGACTCTTTCACGGCCCGGGAGGCGATCGTGCTGTGCGGGCGCATCCGGGGAGGGAGCGAAGCGGCCGTCCGCCGGCGGGCGGACGAGCTCATCGACGACCTCGACATCGGCGAATGGCGCGACAAGCGGGGCCTCGGCCTCTCCGGCGGTGTCAAGCGACTGGTGGGCTTCGCCATGGTGACGGCGTGCCCCGGCCGCGTCGTCATCCTTGACGAGCCGACGAACGACGTGGACCCCCTGCGACGTCGGCTCCTTTGGAATGAAATCCGCCACCTCGGCAACCTCGGGGTGGCGGTCTTCCTTGTCACTCACAACGTCCTCGAGGCCGAGAAGTCCGTCGACCGCCTGGCGGTCATCGCCGAGGGCCGGCTGCTTGCCGAAGGCACCCCCTCCTCGATGAAGGCCGAGGACCGCGGCCATCTGCGGTTGCAGCTCATGCTCGCGCCGGGGCAGGAGACACCTCCCATGCCTAGATTTGTCCGTCGCTCAAGCCGGGTCGGGAACAACATGGTCGCCGTGATCGATGAGGTCGACGCCGCCCATGCCATCGGCTGGGCGCAGGCTCGGATGAGCGAGGGGACGGCCGAGGAGTATGCCCTCGGCGCCACCTCCCTCGAGGACGCCTACATCCGCCTGATAGGCCAGAGTTCACCTTCGGAGGAGTCGGTGTGACGTTCCTGTCGGCTGACCCCTCAACCGCAGGAAGGGTCTTTCTGCCGGCAAGCAGGGCGGGTGCTGGCTTCTTCGTGAACGCATACCGGCGGATGCTGGCCTGGGAGCTCGCCTCCCTTCGTATCTTCCTCCCCGTCCTCGGGTCGGTACTCCTACTGCAGGGAGTCGGCTTGGTGCTCGGCTTCGGCCTCTTCTTTCACCACATCCCGCCGGTTGCCGGTCTGTACGTCACGACCGGTGGTCCCGTCCTCAGCCTCCTCACCCTGGGGTTGATCTTCCGGCCCCAGATCGTGGCCCAGCAGCGTGCCGAGGGGAGCTACGACTTCGACCTCTCGCTCCCCGCCCCCCGCACCATGTCCTTCCTGGCCTGGTACACCGTCTCGCTCATCCCCGCCATGCCGGCAGTGGTCCTTGCACTCGTCGTCGGGGTGGCCCGCTACCACCTTCACTTGGACGTGTCGGCCCTTGTCGTCCCCGCGCTCCTACTTACGAGCCTGACGGGGACCCTCATGGGCTACGCCGTCGCCCACGGCGTCTCCTCGCCCATGACGATCCGCCTGCTCAGCATCGCCTTCATCTTCGTCTGCTTCGGCTTCAGCCCGATCCTCTTCCCTGCGAGCCATCTGCCCGGGTGGCTCGTCGAGGTCAACCGGTGGCTGCCGTTCGAGTCCGCGGCCACGATCGTGCGCTCGGCGCTCGTGGCCGGTTATGCCACCGGAGTCGGTCGTGCCTACGTGGTGGTGGGGTCGTGGGCGGCGCTGTCCGCCCTCGTGTCGACCTGGGCAATCGGGCGCCGGCCATGACGACGGACACGCTCGGTGACAGGGCGTCGGGCCTCCAGCCAAGACCATCCCTCCTGCGTGGAGGGCGGTACTGGCTGGCGAGCTACGCCGCTATGTTGCGCTTCAACGTGCTGGATCAGCGCACTTGGCTGTCCATGCTCCTGCTCATGCAGGTGTTGTTCGGGACCGGCATGGCCATTATCTATGGCTTCTACATCGGCAGCATGCCCTCCGAGGCCGCCCTCTACCTAGTCACTGGCGCGCCAGCCATCGCTGCGATCACGACGGGCATGGTCTTCGTGCCGCAGATGGTCGGCGACCGCAAGGCGACGGGCACGTGGGACTTCATCTGGTCACTGCCCCCACCGAGATCAGCCACCGTGGCCTCCACCTTCACGGTGTACACGGTGCTCAGCATCCCCGGCATCGTGGTGACGCTCCTGCTCGCCTCCTGGCGCTATGGCCTCCACCTGACCCCGACGCCCATGGTCATCCCGGCCTTCCTCCTGTCCTCGCTCATGGCCACCTCCGTGGGTTTCGGCCTTGCGCAAGCCATCCGCAACCCCGTCGTCACCAACCTCATCGTCAACATTTTCATCTTCGTCGTGCTCCTCTTCTCGCCGGTCGTCTTCCCCATCAGCCAGCTACCCGGCTGGCTGGCAGCTCTCCATCGATGGCTGCCCGTGTACCACGTGGCCCAGGTTCTGCGGGCGAGCGTCACAACCGGGCTCGTGAGCAACGTGGCCACCTCTTACGCAGTGCTCGTCGCCTGGACCGTGGCGGGGTGGGCTGCTACTGCCTGGGTCGTCGGGCGCCGCCCTTAGCGATCGCGTGGGTTGAGCCAGTTACCGCCGGGTGCCCCGTATCGCGGAGGTCAATGCTTGACTCGGGCTAAGGCGTGAATAAGGCGCGAGGCGGACGGTCCGCTTCGCCGGTGCCGAGAAGGGTCAGGTGAGAGCGATGGTCGTCCTCCGCGGAGGGGTGCACTTGGCAGCACACCTGATGCACAAGAGTCAGCCGATCGGGATTGGTGAGCGTCCCGAAACGCGCGCTCGATGCAGCGCCGCCGGGTATCCCGCATGTGCCGTATTGCTCCACCTACCCGGCGTTTGGTGACGCTCTGTTCGAACCTTCCCCACGCGCATATGGGATACAGAGCAGGCATCGTGGATGTGTCGCTCGTAGCTTTCCCGAGAACGCCCAACGCGAAGTTCGCTCAGCTCTGACGATTGCGTGTCCACGGGGGTCGAGACTTCGGTGGCGGGTAGACATAACGAGCGATCGTCGCCGAAGTCCAACCTATCCACAAGCCCCCGCAAACAGGCAAGACAGCGCGCAACTTCTCCCTCTTGCCCGTTGCCGCAAGGGCCGCCAAGATGACGGCCCAGACCACTGCACAGCCGACGCTGTACGCCGTGTAGCTTCCCGGCCGATTTCTCACCTGCGGATCATCGCAGCTCAACGTGCATGTGACAATCAGCAATGCTTTAGCGATGCCCGTACGAAGTACCCGCAGCCCCATAACGGAAGTGCCGAACTGCGTCGCACTCAGCCGGCGATCAGGGACACTCTCGCCCAGCTGTGACACGCGGTTCATAGGGGTTCAAGTCCCCTCTCCGACACCCTCTCGGACACGCATGATTCCCGGCTGCAGCGGACATTGAACGGGCGAGAGCGCCGACGGTCACCTCATAGTGGTCGGGGAACACCGCAACCATGTTCACCACGTACCACGGCTGCAACGGAGGATGCTACGTCGAGCGTTGTCCCGCCCTGGGCCTGCCGGTGAAAAGCACGAGTCGCCGGTCGCCTGATTGAATGGGTCGTGAACGCCGTGCTGCCGAACGGCGGATCTCGTCCAACCGGCGCGTGAGTTAAGAATGGCAGACGTACCCGAACTGTTGGCCACCTGCTGGACCTCGGCCGGTGACGTGGTCCCAGGCCGCAACGGTGACGTCAGTCCCCTCACCATGGAGGAGCGGGTCGCCGCGGTCGCGAAGGCTGGGTACCGGGGGTTCGGGATCGCCGCTTCCGATCTGGCGGTGGTCCGCGACACCATCGGCTATCCGGCGCTGGCACAACTGCTCGACGAGAACGGGCTTCGTCACGTCGAGGTCGAATACCTGCAGAACTGGTGGACGAGGGGAGACCGGCGCCGCGCCTCCGATCGGGTGCGGGAGGTGCTGTTCGAGGCGGCCGCCGAGCTCGGCGCGGACCACGTGAAAGTGGGTCTCGGTGACCGCGAGGACGACCTGGATGAGGAGCGCCTCGCCGGCGAGTTCGATCGTCTCGCCACCGAGGCGCACAGCCGCGGGACCCGGATCGGGTTCGAGCCTCCGGCGGACTCCATGATGAGAACGATCGCCCCCGCCGCCGAACTCGTGCGCACGGTCGCCAATCCCGCCGGCGGTCTTCTCGTGGACATCTGGCACATCTTCCGCAGCGGAACCGGCTACGAGGAGCTTGTCGAGGTGCTGCCACCGGAGTACGTGTTCGCGGTCGAACTGAGCGACGGTCGCGCGACACCGGTCGGCACGCTCTACGACGACACCTTCGACAACCGGCTGCCGCCCGGTGAGGGCGAGTTCGACGTGGCCGGCTTCATCCGCGCTCTGGACAGTCTCGGCTTCGAGGGCCCCTGGGGGCTAGAGGTGATGTCGACGGAGCTGCGCTCCTTGCCCGTCGAGGTGGCGACCAAGAGGGTGTTCGACGCGGCGGTACGCGTCTTCGAGGTGGCCCGCGGCGGGCCGAACCGAGCGGCGCATGGCGTTAGAGCGCGGTGAGGGCTACTGCACGAGGCTCAAATCAAGCACCAGGCGGTCGCGATCCGGATCGCAAAGACGGCGACGAAACGAGAGGCGGCTGCCTCATTCCTCCGCCGGTCGGCACGGTCGACTGCGCACCGCGGACAGCTGGGCGCGCGTAGCTGGCCGAACCCCAATCTTCGGTCCGCTTGATGTGTCCCCCTTTTCTTGGACTCAGCTTGTGAGAATGGCAGCTGATGCCCAAGGGGGACACATCAAAATGACCCAGTACCCATCAGGTTGCCGGGGGTCGGTGCCCTCTCGGCGCTGTTCCATCGGCTCCGGGTCAGCCAGCTGGGGTCTGCCAGTTGTTGGCGCGTGGCGACGGGGAGGAACTTCACAAAGTCCGTTGTCAGAGCCGCCCGCCAGGTCGCGTCCGCGAAGTTGACTGCGACGACACCGCCGTAGACGTCGACGCTCTCAAGTCCCAGCTCGAGCCCACTCGCGTCGATGACCAGGACCTCGGGACGTAGGTCGAGCGCCGCCAGCGCGGCGGCGAGGATCGGTCCCTCTCTGCGGGCCAAGAGCCCGGGCACGTAGGCAGAGGGGACACACGCGGTCACCACGCTGCTGCGGGAGCCCTGATCCGCCGCATTTCCGGCCCGCCGGCGACAGCGGCCGCCCACGCCCTGGGCCAGGACGTCGTCGGCCTGCCTCGGGCGGTCAGGTGCCAGCACGCCCCTGAGATGGTGGTCCGTAGGTCGCCCGCCCGGCCTGGGCCCGCGCCGCCACGGGCGTAGGCGACGAAGCACCCGCCGAGGATCGGCTGCTCCCCGGGCCACAGCCAGGGATCGGAGCTCAACGCGCTCTCCTCCGCAGTGGCGAGGCGGCCCTGGATCTCGACGAGCTCCTCGTCGCTCTGCGGCCACCCCCGGGATTCGGCTGGCACGGCGCGATCTTGGCCGACACGCGGCGGTCGACGCCCGCGCCGGTGGCGCCCCGCTGGGTACCCTGGTAGCGGTGAAGGGTGACTGCATAGAAGTCGTCGTCGATGTGGGTACCGGGGTCCAGCGGTTCGAGATCGAGGCCCGCCGGGCCGGCAGGCGGGTCGAGGTGGCCAGCGTCCGGGGGACGGTCGAATCCCGGGGGTGGCCGCAGAGCGACGAGGAGCTCGTCGAGATCC
>JBKQRF010000198.1:0-6464 GCA_052144055.1 Candidatus Limnocylindrales bacterium | reverse complement strand
GAGAAGAAGCACCGCATCGAGGACGCACTTTCCGCGACCCGTGCGGCGATCGAGGAGGGCATCGTCGCCGGTGGCGGCACGGCCCTCGTTCGCAGCCGCGCGGCCGTCAACAAGGCGATCGCCGGACTTGACGGCGACGAAGCCACAGGTGCGGCGATCGTAGGCCGTGCACTCGCTGAGCCGCTCAAGTGGATCGCCATCAACGCAGGCTTCGAGGGCGCCGTGATGGTACAAGAGGTCGAGCGTGCAAAGGGCACCATTGGCCTCAACGCCCTCACCGGCGAGCTCGAGGACCTCGTCAAGGCCGGCATCATCGACCCGGCGAAGGTCACGCGCTCTGCGTTGCAGAACGCGGCGTCCATCGCCGCCCTGTTGCTCACCACCGAGGCGCTCATCGCCGACAAGCCGGAGAAGTCCGACAACCACGCTGCTGGCGGAGGCGCTGGTGCCGGCGGTGGCATGGGGATGATGTAGCTCCCGTCCCCGCGGCCTTCAAGGACGCGATCTCGGCAGCCGGGCCTCGTGCCCGGCTGCCGACGCGTCGGGGGCTCGGTTTACACTGCGCGGGTGGTCCGCCAAGAGATTCCCCGGCCGCCGTGGGCCAGGCGGATCCACCTCCCGGTAGACGGGCTCGAGGTCGCGGACCCGAGCGTGGAGCTCACCATGGGGGCCGTGCGGGGCGCTTTCGCGGCCGGGACCGTTCCCGACACCCGGCCTTTGCCGGTCGCGCCGGGCGAGGCCGGTGCCGCGGTGCTCATCGCGCTCGTGCCTTTTGACGAACGGGGAAGCGAGTCCGCAGTCTCGGTGGTGCTCATCCGCAGAGCGGTACATCTGCGGGCGAACCCGGGTGAGATCGCCTTCCCGGGTGGCCGCATCGAGCCGGGTGAGACGCCGCTCGCGGCAGCGCTGCGGGAGGCCGAAGAGGAGATAGGCCTGCGCGCTGATGTCCTCGACGTGCTGGGCGGGCTCGCGAGCCTGGGTCGTCCACGGCGTTCGGCCCCGATCCTTCCGTTCGTCGCCGCCGCGCGGGGCCGCCCCGCTCTCGAGGCGAACCCCGACGAGGTGGACTGCGTCCTCATGGTGCCGCTCGCCGAGCTCGTCGCCCCGGAGCGTTACTGGCAGGAGGAGTGGGGCCGCCCCGACCACCCGGCTTGGGCCATGCACTTTTTCGACCTGGGCGAGGACGTTGTTTGGGGCGCGACGGCCCACATGCTCCACGCTTTGTTTCTCCGCCTCCTGGGGCGGTGCGTGAGCCCCTCGGCTGCGCCCCGAGGGTGGATCTAGCCCCGTGTCCGCCGGGCGAACAGGTGGGCGGCCAGGGGGGCGAACACGGCGAGCAGTCCGATCGACCACAGCAGCGATGTGACGATCGGATGCTGCATGGGCCATGCGTTCACGCCCGCCGAAGGGTTCGGGTTTGCAAAGAGCTGGCGGCAAGCGGCGGTCACGGCGCTTATCGGGTTCCAGTCCGCGACCACGCGCAGCACGACGGGCATGCGAGCCGTCGGCACCAACGCATTGGAGACGACGGCCAGAGGAAACAGCACGACGAGGCCGACCCCCTGAGCTGACTCCGGGCCCTTGCTCAAGATGCCGAGGCACGCACAGCCCCACGAGAGCGAGTAGCTGAAGAACAAGAAGATGGCGAAACCTGCAATCGTGGACGCCACACTTCCCTCAGGACGCCAGCCGACGACCAGCCCCGTCACACAGACGAAAAAGGAGCAGATGAAGGCGGTCAACAGGTCCGTCACGGACCTTCCGACGAGCACAGCCGGCCGCCACATCGGCAACGACCGGAAGCGGTCGATGATCCCGCCGTTGAGGTCGTCGCTCAGTCCCACCGCGGTTCCCATCGCCGAGGTCGTCAGGTTGAGCGCGAGCATGCCGGCGATCGCGAAACTCGCGTAGGTCCCGCCGTTGGGAAGTACCACCCCGGCGCCGAACACGTAGACGAACAAGGCCGTGAAGAGCACAGGTTGGATGGTGACGTCCGACAGCTGCAGAGGCTCGCGCGCGATGTGCACGAGGTTGCGCCCGGTGAGTACCAGGACGTTGCTCAGCTGGCGAACGAGTCGATGCGGGCGCGATGGCGCGACGGCCGGTGGGAGCCGCGTGGCGACAACGGTCATCTCGAGGCGACCTCCATCTCGGTGCTGGCCGGTTCGATGTCCTCATCGCCGTCGCCCGCACGATCCGACGTAGGTTGACCGGTGAGGGCGAAGAACACGTCGTCGAGAGAGGGCTGGTGCAAGACGACGTCGTCGACGGCGATGCCCGCCCTGTCGAGGGCGCGCACGACCGTGGTCGCCAAACCGCCGCCACTGCGCACCGGCGCCCTCAGGCGGCGGCCGTCGTGGCTCACCTGAACCGGACCGGCGACGAACGGCCCGATCTCACCAGCTGCCGCGGGGTTGGAGGCGCTGAGCGTGACCTCGAGGCGTGCCCCTCCGGTTCTCGTCTTCAGCTCCGCGGCCGTGCCGGCGGCGATCACGCGGCCGTGGTCGACGACCACGATCCTGTCGGCAAGCTCGTCGGCCTCGTCGAGGTACTGCGTCGTGAGAAGAAGCGTCACGCCCTCGGCGACGAGCTCGCGGATGATGCCCCACATGCGTACCCGGCTGGTCGGGTCGAGCCCTGTGGTGGGCTCGTCGAGGAACAGCACGGGCGGGTGGGTCACAAGGCCAGCCGCCAAGTCGAGGCGCCGGCGCATCCCCCCCGAGTACCCCTTCAAGATCCGGTCGCCGGCGTCGGCGAGCTCGAACTGCTCGAGCAGATCGCGCGCCCTCACCCGTGCCTCGGCGCGGTGCAGACCGCTCAGGCGCCCGATCATGACGAGGTTCTGCCGACCCGTCAGGAGCTCGTCGAGGGTCGCGTCCTGGGCGGTGACGCCGATGTTGCGCCGGACCTGCGATGCCTCGGTCACCACGTCGTAGCCGGCGACGCGCGCGTGACCCCCGTCCGGGAGCGCCAGCGTCGTCAGGATGCGGACGGCGGTCGTCTTGCCCGCCCCGTTCGGTCCCAGCATGCCCAGTATGGCGCCGGCGGGCACGTCGAGGTCGATCCCAGCCAGGGCGACCGTCTCGCCGAAGTGCTTCTTCAAGCCCTCGGCCTGGATCATGGAGTCGGTCGGCATGAGTCTTCGCCCGGTCCTTTCGCAGGATTACTGACTTGCCGCATGGTAAGTGGGCTACTTACCGGCTGTCAAGTAGAATCGTGGGGATGATTACGAGCGTGTCGCAAGCCGGAGTCGGAGCCGTCAAGGCGCCGGGATCAGACACGGCGCCCGTGCTCGACGAGCAGGTCAGCACTCGGGAGCGGATTCTCGACATCGCCCTGGAGCTGTTCACCGAACACGGGTACGAGAAGACCTCGTTGCGCCAGATCGCGGAGAGCCTGGGCTACTCGAAGGCCGCGATCTACTACCACTTCCCGAGCAAGGAAGACATCTTGATGGCGCTGCACATGCGGCTGCACGAGTTCGGGCAGGAGGCGCTCAGCGCGATCGCGATCGAACCGGGGCAGGTGTCGCCCAGGGCGTGGGTGGCGGTGCTCGATCAGCTCGTCGACCAGGTACTCGGCCACCGCGCTCTTTTCGTCCTTCACGAGCGCAACCGGGCCGCCTTGGAGGAGCTGCATCGCGATCGCCATGACGCCGCGCACGAGGACCTGGACATCATGTTCCGCAGGTTCGTCGCAAGTAAGGACATCGCTCCGCGAGACCGCGTGCGGATGGCCTGCACCGTGGGAGCCGTCATGGGCGCGCTCGTGCTCTCAGGGGACGTGTTCTCCGACATACCCTCGGCGGAGCTGGGCGCCCTCGTGAGAGACGTGGCCCGCGACCTGATGACGCCTGCCGGCTAGGGGTCGCGGCACTGAGCGGTGCGGTGCGGCGCGGTGCGGTGCGGTGCGGTGCGGTGCGGCGGCGTGGCGAGGCGTGGCGGCGTGGCGACCGCCTCGGCCTCGGGCGCGCCGCTTCGGGCTGCGGCGAGCTCAGCCGAAGGCCGCGCCCAGGGTCTTTCCGGCGAGACGCACCGGCTCGAGATCCTGCGCATCGTGCATGTTGAAGATCATCCCGTCGAGCCCGGCGTCGAAGTACTTCGCCAGCTGCTCGCACACCGAGTCCGGGTCCCCCATCGCCACGTACTCGCGGAGGCGGGCCGAGTCCATGCCGCGTGCCGCGGCCATGACGCGGGCCTTTCGCTCCGCCTCGGCGTTGGTCTCCGCGATGACGAGGCTGCCGAGACGGGTCTTGGTGATCTCGGCCGGATCCCGGCCGACCGCCTCGCAGTGGCGGTTCAGGACGTCGAGCTTGTGGCGGATCGTCGCCACGTCGCCGAAGAGGTTGCAGGCGTCGGCGTAGGTCGCCACCAGTCGCAGGGTCTTCCGTTCGCCGCCACCGCCGACGAGGATGGGAATGCCCGCAGGACGGATCGGGCGTGGCCGGTTCAGCGCGTCCGCAATGGCATAGTGCCGCCCTGTGAAGCTTGGGGCCTCCTCTTTGAACATGGCCTTACAGACCTGAAGGGCCTCTTCCAGACGCTCCATGCGCTCGGCGACAGGAGGGAAGGCGAAACCGTAACCCGCATGCTCGTCCTGGTTCCAGGCCGCGCCGATGCCCAGTATCGCCCGGCCCGAGGAGATGACGTCGAGTGTGGTCACGACCTTGGCGAGGTAAGCCGGGTTGCGGTAGGTGACCCCCGTCACCATCGTGCCGAGGCTGGCCCGTCCCGTTCGGGCGGCAATGGCCCCGAGGAGGGTGTAGGCCTCGAACATAGGGTCGGTCCGTGGTCCGACGCTCGGGATCTGGTAGAAGTGGTCCATCACCCACAGCGAGTCGAACCCGGACTCCTCGGCCGCTACCGCGATCTGGGCGATTCGCTCGAAGAGCCCGTCGTCTGCGACGCCGGGAAAGGTGAAGTTCGGGATCTGCAGGCCAAGACGCGTCAGTCGCATCACGACAAACCTCCCGCGGCGGCTCGTGCCGTGCCGCGCTCAGTCTCGAGGATCGGGGATGTGCCAACCCTACCTGTGGGCTGAGACAATCGTGCCGCGTGGTTCCGAGCGGAGGAGGTGGGCTTGGCGCGGGTCAGGCCACTAAAGGGCAGGATCTGGCTTCTCGTCGGGATCGCCGCGGGGATCGCAGTCGGCGTCGGCAAGCTCGCCTACTTCGCCGGCGCTGCCAACTCGCTCTCCGACACTGCAGAGCGGATCGTGAGCACCGGGGGGCACACACTCGTCCACGCGGCCGCCAGCCACGGGGCCTCCCTGCGCGTGGTCGAGGGGATCACCGCAGTCCTCAACGTTCTCGTGCCCGGTGTGACGGCGCTCCTGCTCATGGTCGCGGCGCGGGGAACCCTGCGTCTTCGCGCAGTGGTCGGGCTGTTGGTTGCGGCCCTTGGCGTCGCGTCCTTCTTCTACCTGCCCCACGGAGTTGCAGCGGGGGTCGCCGTGCTGGCGTTCGCCGCCGCCGGGCTCGCGCTCGTTGCCACGGGACCGCTGGTCGCGGCGCCCCTCGCGGCACTTGCGGCGCTGATCGCCACCGGCTTTCTTCCGCGGATCCTCGCGAGCCACAGCACGCTGCCCGACGTCCCCGTCGCGGCGTTGCACGAGGCGATCTTCGCGACCGCCGGCTCGCCGCTGTGGTTGCGAGTCGTCGTGCTGGCGCTCGCCGCGCTTCCCTTCGCCTTTGCCGCGCGCCTGGTCGTGCGCTGATCACTGCGGCACCACACGAGCCCCGAAGTAGCCTCAACCTTGCATGTCAGGGATTCGCGGGTGACTCGGAGCTTTGCCGGCCGCAGGTGCGGCCATCTAAGGCAACTGTGACAGCGGAAGCGGAGGGCCGGCGTGGGTGAGGTCGAGATCGGGATCGGCAAGTCCGGACGGCAGGCTTACGGCCTGGACGACGTCGCGATAGTCCCTTCGAGGCGCACCCGAGACCCGGAGGACGTTGACATCTCCTGGGAGATCGATGCGTTCAGGTTCGAGCTGCCCTTGATGGCCGCCGCGATGGACGGGGTCGTGAGCCCCGCGACGGCAATAGCCATTGGCCGCCTCGGCGGCACAGGGGTCCTCAACCTCGAGGGACTCTGGACCCGTTACGAGAATCCTGAGCCAATGCTGGCCGAGATCGCCGAGCTGCCGGTGGGGTCGGCAACCGCCCGCATGCAACAGATCTACCGCGAGCCCGTAAACCCCGAGCTAGTCAGCCTGCGCATTCGCGAGATCAAAGAAGCAGGCGTCGTCGCCTGCGGCGCGGTCACGCCACAGCGCGCCGCCGAGCTCGTCTCTGTCGTGCTCGCCGCCGAGCTCGATCTCCTCGTGATACAGGGCACGGTCGTCTCCGCCGAGCACCTCACGAAGAACTCGGAGCCGCTCAACATGAAGCGCATCATCCCCGAGATCGACATCCCCGTCGTCCTCGCGGGCAGTGCCTCATAACACACGGCTCAGCACCACATGCG
>JBKQRF010000197.1:0-3200 GCA_052144055.1 Candidatus Limnocylindrales bacterium | reverse complement strand
TGCAGCCGTCGGCGCTCCAGTTCCTCCTCTGGCCGTCGGCCACCGATCTCGACCGCGGTTCACCGCCGGGGTCGAGACGTCTCCTCCGCGTGGCGCTCGGCGCGGTCCCCGCGCGCCGTCACGAGGTTTCCGCTGCAGGATCGCGCCATCCCTGCCATGCTGAGCGGCGCACGCCGGTCGAACGACCGTCCCCCGTTTCCGTCCGAGGTGCGCATGCGCTCGTCGCCTGGTGCCACTCCGCTCCGAGTCCTGATCGTCGATGACTACGAGCTGGTCCGGCAGGGCCTCGTCGCCCTCTTGGAGCGCCACCCGGGGTTCCAGGTGGTGGCGCAGGCCGGGAGCGTGGCCGAGGCGATCGAGATGGCCGGGCGGTATCAGCCCGACCTCGTCGTGATGGACGTGCGCCTGCCGGATGGCTCGGGGATCGAGGCCGCCCGCGAGATCCGGGTGGAGCACCCACAGAGCAAGGTCCTGGCGACCCGACACGCCCGACCAGGACAGCACGATCGGATGCCGCATCATCGCGATCTCCCTGTCGCGGTATCTGGCCTTGATCTGGAGGAGCCCCGACGAGCTCAGCGCGATCATGAATGAGGGCGATCCACCGTCCCCACCGACCACGCGTCACCATCATCCCGACACCCACGCCCACGGGCACCGGCCTGCAGGTGCGGCATGTGGACTGGCCTCGAGGCCATCGTCGTTCGCCACCGGACCACCGCAGCCGCGATGTCATCGTCAGCTGAGTCCATGGCAGCATCCCGACAAGGTGGCTCACGTCCGGTCCCCTTGTGCGCATCCACTCCCCGCCACTGCTCGTCATGGAGGCGGACGCCGGAAGGCGTATCCGACCCCGCGAACGGTGTGCAGGAACCGAGGCTGGCCGGGTTCTTCCTCGATAAGGCTGCGCAGGTGGTGGACATGCGTGTCTACGGTCCGCGTCTCCACAGCGCGCTCGTATCCCCAGACTCGATCGAGGAGCTGCGCACGGGTGAAGACCTGTCCCGGGTGGCGCATGAGGAACTCCAGCAGGTCGAACGCTTTGGCTGTCACGGGGAGAGCCTGCGTCTCCCGCAAGAGGCGGCGACCGGGCAGGTCGACGACCACGGCTCCCAGCGTCAGTGCGACGCGGTCGGAGGGGCCGGGGCCGTCAGGTACCTGAGCCGGCCCTGCGCCTGGACTCCGAACGGCATCGGCGGGCTCGCCTGACGAGGATGCCCTCGAAGGCACCTTGGAGGGTGGGCCAGCTATACCTGCCGTTGGCTGGCCGCTCGCGGGGTCCGTCCGGCGCAGCAGAGCGTGGATGCGGGCCTGGAGCTCGCGGAGGCTGAAGGGCTTGGTCAGGTAGTCATCGGCGCCTAGCTCGAG
The DNA here is from genome assembly GCA_052144055.1 of Candidatus Limnocylindrales bacterium. Taxonomy (GTDB): domain Bacteria; phylum Chloroflexota; class Limnocylindria; order Limnocylindrales; family CSP1-4; genus JAJYNJ01. Next base: position 1,832 of record JBKQRF010000197.1, on the reverse strand, counting down.
GCCCACCACCCGATCGAGCTCGGAGTCTTTCGCGGTGAGCATGAGGATTGGAACCTCGGAGTCACGGCGGATGACGCGGCAGACGTCGAGCCCCGAGAGCTTGGGAAGCATCACGTCGAGTACCACGAGGTCAGGGCGCTCCGCAGCGAACTGGGCGATGGCCTCACGCCCATCTGCCGCCGTCACCACGCGGTACCCGTCGCGCACGAGGTTGTACTCGAGGATCTCGCGAAGGACCGCTTCGTCGTCAACGACGAGTAGGGTGCGTGCCATGACGAATCGTGCCCTTCGCCTGTCTCATTCGGGCAGCTGGAGTATCCGGACCTCGGCAAGTGGGCCGATTTCCCAATTCCCGGCGTCACGGTAGCCGCGCGAGATGTGCGCGCCGTTTGGACGCGGTAAACACCCAGATGCTGGCTTGTGAAACGGCATTGCGTCGAGCGGGTCAAACGCGAGGAGCTCGTCGGTTCCTGACGACTGGCCAGTTGACCGCCGACGTAGCCTTGGCTTCCAACTCTGCTTTCCGAGTGCAGCGTGTCCGCGATCGCCCCAAGCACGCCTGAACCGCCGGCCAGCGAGCCGCCCTCGAGCGCGGCTGCACCCGAGGCCGCTCCGGACGACCGCCCGGCGCCCGATCTGCCCCAGCCGGCGCCCGACCCCCCGTCGGTTGGCCGGACGCCCGGCGTCCGCGGCGAGGACCCCTGGGCCGAGGCCGGCCGCAAGGTCCTGCGCTTCCATCTCGCGCGGACGCTCGCGCGGGTGCCGGGCGTCATCGCCGGCGAAGACCCCGAGGAGGTTCACGCGATGCGCGTCGCGGCGCGTCGGATGCGCGCCGCCTGGCGCGTCTTCGGCGACGGGTTCGAGCGCGCGGCGGTGCGCCGGTACCGGCGCGACCTGCGCGAGATCGGGACTCGGCTGGGTGCGGTCCGGGATTTCGACGTGCTGCTGGAGGTCCTGGCGGCCCACGCGGCCGGGTGCAGCGCGCGTGGCCGGGCCTGCATGGCGCCGCTCCTGCACGCCTGGGACGCCGAGCGCGAGGTCCGGCGCTGCGAGCTCGTGGGTGTCCTCGGATCAGAGGCGTTCGCCCGCTTCGTCGCCGAGTACCAAGTGTTCGCCACAACCGAGGGGCTGGCCAGCGTCCCGGTGGCACCGCACACGCCCGGGCTCGTGCGCACCCGGATGCCCGCCACCGTCTGGGCCGCCTACCAGGCCGTGTGGGCTTTCGACGACGACCTCCCATCGGCCGATCTCGCCACACGGCACCAGCTCCGCATCGCTGGCAAGTGGCTGCGCTACACGCTCGAGTTCGTGCGCGAGGCGCTCGAGCCGGAGGCCACGCCGCTCATCCGCCCGGTCGTGGCGCTGCAGGATCAGCTGGGAGCCCAGCACGACCTGCACGTCGCGGCGACCCTGGCGCGCGAGTTCGTTGCGGGCGCCGGATCGCTCTCGAGCCACGAGGTGAAATCGATCGCGCGGTTCACCCGGCAGCTCGACGAGGACGTCGAGCAGTTTGGCCGCTCGTTCGCGCCAACCTGGCGCTCGCTCGTGGCGTCCGACTATCGGCGCCGCCTCGGCCGCGCCCTCGCGCGGCTCTGAACTCAGACGCAAGGATGGTCACCCTCGACTTAAACGGGCGACCCTAGCGCCCGGTCCAGCGCACCAGTCGAATACTGAACTCAAACAAGCATGCCCACGACACCGAAGAACGCAGGCCGCGGAAGGCTCTGGTTACGCGCACCCCAGACCTCCCGCCTCCGTCCTTCACAGCAATCGAGTGCGATAAGGGCATTCTCGCGTCTGGGTGATGCTGGCCTGTAGCGGCGGCGTTGGCG
>JBKQRF010000196.1:0-6237 GCA_052144055.1 Candidatus Limnocylindrales bacterium | reverse complement strand
GAAGTGGCCCCGCTTCCAGACGTCCGCGAAGCCGTCGCCACCACCGAGTCTCTCGGCGCCCTTCTCGAAGGCATACCAAGAGCCTGTCGGGTCCGCCTCGATGGGCCCCGGCTCATCGAGGAGCGCGCAGAGATCGAGGAAGTGCGACTGGGCGGATGCTCGCTCGCCGGTGGTTACTCCCCGCCACTTGGCGGCGAACTCGCCAGGGGTCATGAGCGGAGGCTGAGCGTGGTCTCTCTCACGGTGCGAGCATACCTGTCCCGGATCGGCGGCTCGCTGGCCACCGCGCGCACGCGCCGTTCCGTCGGGCCAACATCCACTTCCTTTCGCAGTCTGCGGTGAGGCCGGAGCCAACGGTCAGAGGGCGAGCACGTCGGTTCAGGGCCCGTTCCGAGTCGCGGCTCGAGAGGGGACTGCGAGAACGGCGCGGCTAGTGTCCCGCTTCGGAAGTAACTATCAGGTTGCTGAGGACATCCTGTACGTTCGGGACCTGGGGCGAACCCACCAGGAACTTGCGAGTCGTGACACTAGTCTCCTTGGTCGGGCCTCAGTGCCGGGGGAAGGTCCGGGAAATCGCCAATGAGCAGCGGTAGCCCACTTGCGTCTAAGCCCCGATCCACCGATCGCGGCGGACTGACGGGCTGCTGAAACGAGGAATCAGGCGCCCACTGAACCGGGAAGATGGCGTTTGAGCAACCCATCCAGCCGTCGCAGCGGAGCACCTGACGGATGCGATCATCGCACAGCCTCGACCGCCTCCACACGGCCTTCGACGATGACCACCTGGTGGCCGACGCGGGGCTCCTGCTGCCGGCCACCCTGGCCGGGCACCTCGGGCTCAAAGAGCTGGTGGAGCGCCATCTCGATCTCGGTGCGGTACCCGGACGGGCGCACGTCGACGACAAGGTCCTGACACTCGTCCTCTCGGCCCTGGCGGGTGGCGACTCGATCGACGACGCGGACGCACTCCGGGCAGGTGGCACGGGGCGTGTTCTGGGGTTCACCGTGAAGGCGGCCTCCACCCTCGGCACGTTCCTGCGCAGCTTCCGCTGGGGCCATGTGCGCCAGCTCGATGCGGTGAGCCGGGAGGTGCTGGCGCGGGCTTGGGCGGCGGGCGCCGGTCCCGGCGCCGAGCCCTTGACGATCGATCTCGACTCCACGATCTGCGAAACCTACGGGTTGCAGAAGGAGGGCGCCCGCCACTACGGCTACACCGGGGTGCGGGGCTACCACCCCTTGCTCGCGGTCGCGGCCGGCACGGGCGACGTGCTCATGGCGCGCCTGCGCGGGGGCCACGCCAACACGGTTCGCGGGGCCGCCCACTTCCTGCGCGAGACGATCGGTCGAGTCCGCTCGGCCGGCGCCACGGGGCCGCTCACCGTGCGCGCCGACTCGGGCTTCTACGCTTCGGAGGTCGTGGCGGTGTGCCGGGCGATGGACGTGCGCTTCAGCATCACCGTGCGCCAGCACCGATCGCTGCACCGCTTGATCGAGGCAATCCCCGAGGCCGCCTGGACGCCGATCCCGTATTGGCTCGACGGCGCCGCCGACGTGGCCGAGACCAGCTACACCCCGTTCGCCTCGGAGAAGGATGCCCGACCGGTTCGGCTCATCGTGCGCCGGGTGAAGCCCACCCCGGGCTCCCAGCTCGCGTTCTTCGCCCTCTACGACTTCCATCCCTGTATCACCGACCGGGAGGGGGACACCCTCACCCTCGAGGCCGATCACCGCCGCCACGCCGAGATCGAGAACGCCATCCGCGACCTGAAATACGGCGTCGGCCTGAACCACCTCCCGTCGGGCCGGTTCGCTGCCAATGCCGCCTGGCTCGCCGTGCAGGTCATGGCCCACAACCTGGCGCGCTGGACAGCCCGCATCGGGCTCAACGTGGGCATCGTCACCACTAAGACCCTGCGCCGGCGGCTGTTCAACCTGGCCGGCCGGCTCACCCGCTCGGCCCGCCGCTGGACGCTGCACCTGCCGGCCCGTTGGCCGTGGACATTCGACTTCCTGACGGCCCTGGGCAAGCTCCGAGCGATCCCGCTCCTCTCCTGACGCCCGCTCCCACCGGCTCGACCGCTCGTGGCATAGGCGAGAGCCTGCCCGCACGAGCCATCTATGGGGTTGCGTGGCTCCTGGCAGCTCGTCTTCGAGCGCCGAACCCGCGCTCCTCGACGCTCACGCCGGACCGGTCAGCCTGCCTCACGACCATTTCGGGTCTCAGGCGACCCCGTCACCGGGACTTCGGTGGATCTGGGCTTAGCGGCGGGACCGCCGACGTTGGCAGCACCTGCCGGCGGTATGTCGGATCGGCCGATCAGGTCCGTTGACGCGATGCCCGTTGCGGCCGATAGTCGTGGCGACATGGTCGCCACGAACGGAGCTACACGGAAGGCCGGCGGGCCGCGGACCGACGCGAGTGAGGACGGAACGCCCGAGCTGACCGCCGCAGACGCGGCCGCTCGGATGGGCCATCTGTTCCCGGAGGTGTACCGACGCTACCACTACGCGCAGCGCCTGCACCAGGGGGCCGACCTCCCTGTTACGCGGCGAGCACTCGGGGTGCTCCAGCACCTAGCCGCCAGCGGGCCGCACACCGTCGGGGAGCAGGCGGTGCACCTGGGCCTCCGGCGCAACTCGGTCTCCGAGCTCCTCCAGCGGTTGGAGCTCAAGGGCCTCGTCGCCCGGGTCCGCGATGAGCGCGACGAGCGACGGGTCCTTGTCTGGCTCACCGACCAAGGTCGTGAGGTGGTCGCCCGCGTCGGCGAGGTGCTGGCAGCTGACCTCCTCCGCGACGCGATGGTGGTTCTCTCCCCGGGCGAGCGAGCTACCGTGGTCCGCGGGTTCGAGCTGTTAGCCGGGCTCCAGCCGGTCGAACCTACCTCTCTGCCCCGCAAAGGGCACAGCCACGAAAGGGCACATCCATGACCCTCACCGCCTGTGAGTCCTGCGGCATGCCCCTCGCTGCCAACACTGACCACGCCCTGGCCGACCCGTCCATCCCGTACTGCCGCTACTGCGCTCCCGAGGGGACGCTCCGCGGCTCCCGAGGAACGCCTGGCGCGCTTCACCCAGTGGACCATGCGCCAAGAAGGCCTCGACCACGACGTGGCGCGGGTCAAGGCGCTGGCCTACATGAACACGATGCCGGCCTGGAAGGACGCCTTCTAGCCGACGACGCGCGTCAACGACGCCCCCATCTGCCGCGCGACGTGCGGAGACAGGCAACAAGTCGATAGCCCTACCAACGGCGCTTGCCTAGCAAAGGTAGGACTTGGTAGGAGTCCTTGCCCGCGTGCGCCCGCCGGGGGCCACCCTGCCGCGGCTCGTCATCGCCTCGCTGATCGTTGAAGAGCCGGGGAAGCCGGCATCAAGCGTGCCATGCAGTCGGTCATGGACACGGGAACGAGTGCGCGCCAACAACCCCTGCGGACCGGCCATAGGTACTCTTACGCTATGCGACCCCTTCGGTATTCCATCAACGTCACATTGGACGGATGCTGCGATCATCGTGCAATCCCCGCGGACGAAGACGTGCATCGTCACGCGGTCGAAAACCTCGACCGTGCTGATGCCCTCCTCTTTGGCCGGGTGACGTACGAAATGATGGAGGCAGCCTGGCGGCCGCCGGCGCCGACGGGAGCGAGACCTGATTGGATGGAACCCTTCGCCCGGACGATCAACGCGGCAAAGAAGTACGTCGTGTCGAGCACCCTGGAGCGGGTCGATTGGAACGCGGAACTCGTGCGCGGGGATCTGGGAGAGGCCGTTCGGGCTCTTAAGCGGGAGCCGGGCAAGGGACTGTTGGTGGGAGGTGTGAAGCTCCCGCTGGCGTTGACGGAGCTGGGATTGATCGATGACTACGAGTTCGTGGTGCAGCCCAGGCTGGCGGGTCACGGGCCGACGTTGTTCGCGGGGCTGTCGAAGCATCTCGACTTGAAACTCGTGAGCCGGCTGGAGTTCCGCTCGGGGGCGCTGGCGATGCGGTATGAGCCGACAAGGTAGCCATCGGGAGCGACTCAGGCCAGAGCTCCCAACTCTTGGCGGAGACTAAAGGCGAGATAGCAACCAAGAACAGCCCCACGGGTAATGTCAGATTAGCCCGGATCCCACCGCTGTCGTTGGTCTGACGTCCCGGGCGTAGGCGATTTGAAGGACGGGATCATCGGGGACTGGCCCTTCAGGTACGCGAGCGTCTCGCTCCCGTTGAAGCGGTCGACAGTCTGCCCGACAGCGAGCGACGAGATCTCCTCGGTGGGCTCGTCCACGAGTACATCAGGGCGGCACGATCGAGTTTTCGTACCCGCCGGGCACAGGCGGCCGGTGACAGACGCTACGATGCTCGCCCGGCTTCGGCTCGGGCTTCGGAGCCGGCCGAGAGCGGCGATCGCGAGGAGGAAGACGTGCGCCCCTGGTCGAGACAGCTCCGCGGCCGTATCGACGAGCTGACGATCGAGAGCCGCGCGCTCGCCGGCAACCAGCCCGGCGACCCGAGCGAGCGGCCGATCTGGGTCTACCTGCCCCCGGGCTACGACGACGCGCCTGGCTGTCGCTTCCCCTCCATCTATCTCATCCAGGGCATGACCGGCCAGATCGACATGTGGCGGAACCGCACGGCGTTCCGCCCCACGACCCCCGAGAACATCGACGCCCTGTTCTCCGGGGAGGGACCAGGGGAGGGCGCGCCTCCCCCGGCGATCGTGGTCCTCGTCGATTGCTGGACGTCGTACGGCGGCAGCCAGTACCTCGACTCGCCCGCGACCGGCGCATATCACACCTACCTCTGCGAGGAGGTCGTGCCGTTCGTCGACGCCCGCTACCGCACGCTCGCCGATCGCGAGCACCGCGGGATCACGGGCAAGTCGAGCGGTGGCTACGGCGCGATGGTCACGCCGATGCTCCGCCCGGACCTGTTCGGCGGGCTCGCCACCCACTCGGGCGACGCGCTCTTCGAGGTGTGCTACGCGCCGCTGTTCGCGGAGGCCGCCCGGGCGCTCCGGGACGGCTACGGCGGCTCGATCGAGCGCTGGCTGGAGGACTTTCGGTCGCGCCCGGCCTTCACGAAGGCGGCCGACGAGTGGCTCGTCGAGGCGCACGGGTACGCGGCCTGCTACTCGGCCGACCCGGACGGCACGATCCGCCACCCGTTCGAGCCGGCGACGGGCGAGCTGATCCCCGAGGCATGGGAGCGCTGGTTGCGCCGGGACCCGGTCCGCATGGCGCGGACGCCCGAGGGCGCGGCCGCGCTGCGCTCGATGCGGGCGATTTACATCGACGCGGGCGACCGGGACGAGTACTTCCTCGACCTGGGCGCCGAGGCATTCCGGCGGGCGTGCCTGGCGGCGGGGAGCCCAGGGCCCTTCTTCGAGATCTTCCCGGCGAAGCACGGCGGGATCGAGTACCGCTACCCCATCGCCATCCGCTACCTGGCCGAGCACCTCGGGTCATGATCTCCGTTGGGGGCAATGCCTCCTCTACGACAAGACTGCTCGTCACTCCCTCATGCGACGCGTCGACCGCCTCTCTGACGCCGTGCGCGTCACCTTGGGCCCAAAGGGCCGCAACGTCGCCCTCGATGTGTCGGCCTGCAGGAGCGTTGAGCGCAGCTTCTTCCGCCGCCTCGGCGACGGCCTCGAAGAGCCGATCGAAGGGCGACCCTGCGTCCAGAACTGGCCCTCGACGATCACCTCGACGGGGTACGGTGACCGAAGGCGGTGGCCCTGCGCGGGGATGAGATCGCCGCGTGAGCGAAAAGAGTAGGACGACGATCAGCCAAGAGCCGTGAATGAACTCGGTCCTGCGATAGTGTCTGCACGTACATGACGCTGCTACTGGCGCTCTTCCTGCGACCACGTTTCGCCGCTCAGGTCGGAGGCCGCCGCACGAGATGACCGACCTGATTGTGGTCATCGGCAACGTCGCGTGCTGGGGCACGGTCGTGCCCGTGTGGGTCGCCGGTGCGCTGTATAACGCCGTGCGCGTACCGCGCGCGCGGGTCCGCGGCCAGACCACGTCGCCGATGTTCCTCGCTGCGATCGTGGCCTGTGCGATCGTCGCCGTCTTCGGCCAACCGTTCCTGAACGAGTACGCGTCGGTCGGCGTCACCTGGGTCCGGGTACTCGGGCTCGCCGTGCTCGTCGCCTCGACCGTCTTCACGCTGTGGGCCCGGTTCTCGCTCGGCACGATGTGGAGCGTGGCGCCCCGGGTCGGTGGCGATGGCCGGCTGCGCACCCACGG
>JBKQRF010000195.1:0-5730 GCA_052144055.1 Candidatus Limnocylindrales bacterium | reverse complement strand
AGCTCCCACTGCTCATCGGTCAAGGCGATCGCGAAGCTCATGGCGGCCATCGTGGCGGCACGCGATGCCAGCTTTGATGGCACAAACCTCACGATCTGAACGGGATCTTTCGGCTACAGGCCCTCAGACACGCCTGCGCCAGATCCGAGAAAGGCGCCGACGGCGGGGCCGACCGAGGGCACGCGGCCGCACGGGAGTGGCGGACCGCACGAGAGCGCCGGCCTGCACGAGACCTCCGCGCCCGGCGCCGTGGGCGCGGCACGCGAAGTGAGCCCGCGGGGCGACCAGGGACGTCCTGACACCCTCCGCCGCACCCTCCGCACCGCCCGCTTCTGGGTCCTGTTCGTTGGTGCGGTCGCGATCGGCGCCATGGACGAGGGGGTATTCCAGACCTTCCTGCCGCACGCAACACGCCAAGGCGTGCCGGAGTCCCTGGCCGCGCAGGGGCTGGCACTCGAGTCGGTTTCGTACATCGTCGGCCAGCTGCTCGGAGGCGCGCTGTCTGACCGGTTGGGCCGCCGTCCGGTCGGGATCGCGGCGCTCGCCGTGGTCGGCTTCGGTTCGACCGCCGCCTTCGCAGGGACGGGTGCCACGGCGGAGATCGCCATCGCAGGCGTCGTCCTCTATGGGTTCGGGATGGGCGCGACGATCGCCCTTCGCTCGGCGGCCTTCAGTGACGTCTTCGGAGGGCCCAGCTTCGGTTCGATCTTCGGCGTGCTCGCCGTCGCATATCCGCTGGGCGGGATCCTGCCCATCGAGCTCGGCGGGATCAGCGTCGACCGTTTTGGCACGTACTGGCCCGTCTACGGGCTCGTGATGGTGTCACTCTTGGTCTGGGGCATCGCGCTCGTGGTCGCCGGGCCGCGGCAGCACGGGCGGGCGTCAAGGACGCGACTCGGACGGGCGACCGCCGGCGACTGACCAAGTCACGTCCCGACCCTAACAGCGCGCGGGCGCGCGACCACCCGACCCGGGCAAGCGCGGCGCGGGTCGGGCCGGCGCCGACGACCTGCCGGCTTGCGGGTCACACCTCCTTGTACTCGCCCTCGACCGCCTCGTCCTCCCCGCCATCCGGGCCGCCTTTTGGCTCAGGGCCGCCGTCCGGGCCCTCGCCCGGGCCGGTCCCCTCGGCCGGCGGCGAACCGGCTTGCTGGTACGCGGCGGTGGCAACCTTCTGGAGCTGCATGGCGAGCTCCTGAGTCCGCGAGCGGATGGCGTCCATGTCATTGCCCTTCAGGGCCTCCCGCACGGCCTCGACGGCTCGCTCGGTCGCCGCTCGGTCGTCGGGCGACACCTTGTCGGCCAGGTCGCGCAGCGTCCGCTCTGCCTGGAACGCCAGCGTGTCGGCTTGGTTGCGGGTCTCGACCTCCTCGCGCCGCTGACGGTCCTCGGCGGCGTGCTCGGTCGCGTCGCGGACCATGCGGTCCACATCATCCTTCGAGAGCATCGACGAGGCCGTGATGCGAACCTGCTGCTCGCGGCTGGTGGCGCGGTCCTTGGCCTTCACGTCGAGGATGCCGTTGGCGTCGATGTCGAACGTCACCTCGATCTGGGGGATGCCCCGCGGGGCGGGCGGGATACCGTCGAGGATGAAGCGGCCGAGCGTCTTATTGTCGGACGCCATCTCGCGCTCGCCCTGCAGGACGTGAATCTCAACCTGCGGCTGGTTGTCGCTGGCGGTCGAGAAGACTTGGCTCTTCGAGGTCGGGATGGTGGTGTTCCGGTCGATGAGCCGCGTCATCACACCGCCGAGCGTCTCGATGCCGAGCGAAAGTGGCGTCACGTCGAGGAGCAGGACGTCCTTGACTTCGCCGCCCAACACGCCCGCCTGGATCGCGGCGCCCACCGCGACCACCTCGTCGGGGTTGACGCCCTTGTGCGGCTCCTGGCCGCCGAACATGACCTTGACGGCTTCGACCACCGCCGGCATGCGCGTCTGGCCGCCGACGAGGATGACCTCGTCGACCTCGGACGGCTTCAGCCCGGCGTCCTTGAGCGCCTGCTGCACCGGCCCCTTCGTCCGATCGACCAGGTCGGCGACCAGGTCCTCAAGCTTCGCGCGCGATAGAGGGAGCACGAGGTGCTTTGGGCCGGTCTGGTCGGCCGTGATGTAGGGCAGGTTGATCTCGGTCTGGAGGGTCGAGCTGAGCTCGACCTTTGCCTTCTCGGCCGCCTCCTTGAGGCGCTGCATCGCCTGCTGGTCGGCGCGCAGGTCGATCCCCTGGTCCTTCCGGAACTCTGTCAGCATCCAGTCGATCACGCGCTGGTCGAAGTCATCGCCGCCCAGGTGCGTGTCGCCGTTGGTCGACTTGACCTCAAAGACGCCGTCGCCCAGCTCGAGGATCGAGATGTCGAACGTGCCGCCGCCAAGGTCATAGACGGCGATCTTCTCGTCGGTCTTTCTGTCCAGGCCGTAGGCCAGCGCAGACGCGGTGGGCTCGTTGATGATCCGTTTCACGTCGAGGCCGGCGATGCGGCCGGCGTCCTTCGTTGCCTGCCGCTGCGTGTCGTCGAAGTACGCCGGGACGGTGATCACCGCGTCGGTGATCTTCTCGCCCAGGTAGGCCTCGGCGTCCGCCTTGAGCTTCTGCAGGATCATCGCGCTGATCTCCGGCGGCGTGTACGACGTGGAGCCGTCCGCCAGCACGACCTTGATCCCGTCGCTCTTCGCATCGCGCTCGACCTTGTACGGCACGAGCCCCTTGGAACGCTGCACCTCGGGATCGTCCCAGCGGCGCCCCATGAAACGTTTGATCGAGTAGACGGTGTTGGCCGGGTTCGTAATGGCCTGGCGCTTCGCCAGCTGCCCGACGAGCCGCTCGCCCGTCTTGGTCGAGGCGACGACGGATGGGACGGTCCGGCCGCCCTCGGCGCTCGGGATGACGGTCGGTTCCCCCCCCTCCATGACGGCGACTACCGAGTTCGTCGTGCCGAGGTCAATGCCGATGATCTTGCCCATTGGTCAGCTCTCTCCTCCGGGCGTCTCCCGCCCGCCCGTGTTGTTGGCGACGGCCACGAGGGAGGGCCGCAGGAGGCGATCCCCCAATCGGTACCCTCGTTGGAGCTCCGCGATGACGATGCCATCGGGAGCCTCGGTGGTCTCCTGGTGCACGACAGCTTCGTGCTCGCGTGGGTCAAACGGCTGGCCAATCGCTTCGATGGCGGTCACGCCCTCCGATGCGAGGAGCGCACGCAGCTTGCGTTCGACAAGCCACACGCCCTCGACCCACCCCGACTGCTCGAACTCTTCTGGCATCGCCCCGAGCGCGCGGTCGAAATCGTCGACGACGGCGAGCAGCTTCCGAAGGAGCGACTCGCTGGCTTGCCCAAGGGCGGCCTCGCGCTGCTGCTCGCTCCGCCGCCGGTAGTTCTGAAAATCTGCCGCACTGCGCTGCCACGCGGCGCGCAGCTCACCGGCCTCCCGCCGAGCCGCCTCGAGCTCTGTGTGGAGCGCCTCGACCGCGTCGGCCGTATTCTCGGCGACGGGCGCCTGCCCTGCAGCCGCGTCCACCGCTTCGGGCAGTTGGCCCGTTCCGGAGTCGCCGTTGGACCGGGGCGACCCCGGAACGTGGATGCGGCGCCGTGCGCCGCCGTCATGATGTCGTTCGGTCATGCGTAGAAATGATCCACTAACTCGTTCATGAGCCCGCTCACGTAGCGGACGCTGCTGATCGCGTGCGGATAGGGCATGCGCGTCGGGCCAAGCACGCCGATGATGCCGACGGCCCTCCCGGGACGGCCGTACGAGGCCACGACGAGGCTCACGTCGCGCATCTCCTCGACCTCGTTCTCGCGGCCGATGAACACCTGCACGCCGCTGTTCCCGGCCACCCGGCGCACCAGCCGGCCGAGGTACTCGCGATCCTGGAGCGCCCCGAACACGCGACGAACCTTCTCGGATTCGGAGAACTCCGGCGCCGCCAGCACGTTGAGCAGCCCCTCACTAACCATATCCTCTACCGACGCCGCGTCGAATTCGTGCATCACTTGCAGTGCACGGGACGCCGCCTCGCGCACAATCCGATGCTCCGCGGTGTCCGGCAATCCCGGGGTCGAGGCATCGATGCGCGCCAGCGCGTCCTGCACCTGCCGCGCGGTACGGCCAGCCAGTAGCTCGTTGAGTTGGCGCGCTACGCGGTCGAGCGTCTCCTGGACGGCGGCTTCGCCCAGCTGCAGGAGGCACTGCTTGACGGGACCCTCGGCAAGGACGAGGACGAGTGCCGCGATGTGGTCGCCGCCCTCCATGAGATCGACGCGGCGGAGCCGGGCCGTTGCCGGTTTGGCCGGCGTGGCCAAACCCGCCTCCCGGGTCACGGCGGCCAGCGTCGCCGCCGCGAGCCGGAACCACTGCTCGGACGTGAACTCGACCTGGCCGAACTGGTGCCGGATCATCAGCTGCTCGACCGGGGCCAGGTTGACGCCCTCCGAGATCGATGCCACATACAGCCGGTACCCGGCGTCGGTAGGCGTGCGTCCGGCGCTTGTGTGGGGGTGCGAAAGGTAGCCGGCGAACTCGAGCTGGGCCATGATGTTTCGCACCGTGGCCGAGCTCACGCCCAATCCGTATCGCTCCACGAGGGCGTGACTGCCCACTGGAGTCGCAGTCACCACGTATTCCTCGATGATGGTTCGCAGGATTGCCTGCGCCCGTGGGTCGAGCGGCCCGGGCTCGCGGTCTTTCCGACGCGCCACGACCTGTCCCTCATGATTCGGCCGGGCCGCCCCGGCTCGCATTCGTTAGCACTCTCTGTACTGGAGTGCTAACGTGCCCGATAGTACCAAGCTGGCTCGCGGCGTGTCAATGGGCCGGGGGCCTAGAGCCACGGACCCTGACCCTCTCGTCATGGGACGATCCGCGCGAACAACTCATTGGACAGCAGCCGTCCGCGCAGCGACAAGCGGATTCCCCCTCCGGCGACGTCCTCCAGGAGATCGTGGCCGCGCGCCCAGCCCAACGCGGCCACGATCTCCGGCCGCGAGCCGACGTCCAGTTCGATCCCATCGCGGAGCCTGAGGCCGAGGATCGCCTCCTCGGCCGCGACCGTTGCCTGGTCGAGCCGTTCCTCGCCGCCCGGTGGGAGCCGCGGGGGCACGGCGGTCAGTGCCGAGAGGTACCCATCGAGCCGTGCCGCGTTCCAGCGGCGCAGCGAGCGCCCGTCAAAGGCATGCGCGCCCGGCCCAACGGCCTCGTATGGATCGTGGTGCCAGTAGGCGAGGTTGTGCCGGCTCTCATGCCCCGGCCGCGCCCAGTTGGACAGCTCGTACCAGTGGAACCCGCCGGCGGCGAGCATCTCGTCGGCGGCGCAGTAGAGGTCCGCGGCGCGGTCGTCGTCCTGCTCGGCGCGCGCCCGATCCCGCCACGAGCGGGCACCGGGGCGAGTCGGCAGGTGGTCGCCGGCCGGGCCCGTCAGACCCTCGGCGTCGGGGTCGTCCAGCGTCAGGGCATAGGCTGACACGTGATCGACGCCGGCCTCCAGGACCGTCTTGAGCGTGTGTCGCCACGTCGCCATGGTCTGACCCGGTATGTCGTAGAGGATGTCGACACTGACGGACCCGATCCCTGCTCGCCGCGCGGCCGTCACGGCTGCGAGCACGTCCCCCGCGGAATGTCGGCGCCCGAGCCGTCGCAGCTCGGTGTCGTCCATGCTCTGCGCGCCCAGACTGACACGAGTGATCCCCGCCGCCGCGAAACCCCCACAGTCGCCTCGCTCGTCCGACCCGGGGTTCGCC
>JBKQRF010000194.1:0-5615 GCA_052144055.1 Candidatus Limnocylindrales bacterium | reverse complement strand
TCTCTCGTCGGCCATCGTGGTCTCCCTCCGTGTCGTCGGTTCCTACTCCAACGACGCGAGGATGACGCGGTGGCCGTTCTCGTTCTCGGCCACCTGCGTTGTGACACCACGCTATGGGACGTGACCCAGCTCCGAGGTGCCGGGCGCTCAGGCGCGGGCACGTGCCCCACGCGGCCCGTAACCCGTCGTCCCGGTCAGTCGACCTCGGGGCGAGAAACCGGCGGAGGGCCGGCGCTGGGGAGCGCCCGTCGCAGACGCGTGGCGGCCCTGCAGCCGCGGGTCCAGTCAGTGACAATAGGCCGAACGGCACTTGGGTCCGCGCACGGCCGTGTGCCACAACACAGGCGGAGATGATGTCGGATGACTAACGTCTGACGGTTGGAGTTGCAGCCTGTGACGAACGACGTGCCGGCGACGCGACTGTCGGCTCCCAACGTCCGCGCGCCACGCTATTCTGACTCCCCTCAGCACCGGCGCCGGCGACCCTCCTGCGTGCTCCACGCGAAGACTGGAGCCACCCATTGACGCCGGCAGCGAATGCTGCTATCTCGCGACACGAGATGTGGCCTACCCCCGGACCGCAGGGCTGGCGACGCGCGATCCGCGCAGGCTTCCGACGTGGTCAACGCGGATCGACGTTCCAGGGAAGCGGGTCGGACGTTTCCGTCAGGCGCATCCGCAGGAGCCGTGGGGAGTCCTGCGTGCGCGTTTTCGGACCCGGCTGGAGGTCGAACGCGGCGTGACGCGGGCGGTGTGGTGACGGACAATCATGGATGCCTCTCGGAACAGAGAGGCAAGGAGGAGGAGCTTTGAGCGCGACAATGCGGACTCTCCGTTCGTCGATCGCAATTGGGACGGTCGCGGTGCTGATCGCGGCATGCGGCTCGTCAGCCACCACCGCGCCCACGGCTGCACCAGCCGCATCGGTCGTGGCGCCGGCATCCGTGGCGCCGGCATCCGTGGCGCCGGCATCGGCAGCAGCGGCCTCGGCCGCACCAGCAGCGGCCCTGGGCGCAATTCCGTCGCCCTCGCTCACGCCAGCGGCGCTCAGCAAGTGGACGACGAGCAACCCCTTCAAGGCGGCATTCATCTACGTCGGCGCCCCCAGCGACGCCGGCTGGACGCACGCCCATGACGTCGGGCGCCTGGAGGTCCAGGCCGCCTTCGGCGGACGCGTGCAGACGATGTACAAGGAAGACGTGCCCGAGGGCCCTCAGGCTGCGCAGGTTGTCACGCAGCTGATCAACCAGGGCGCCAACATCATCTTCGCCACGTCCTTCGGCTACCAGGATTCGCTGGTGGCCGCGGCCAAGGCGCACCCGAACGTCCTCTTCGAGCAGGCGACCGGCACGGAGCAGCTGCCCAACCTCGCGGAGTACTACGGCGCCGGTGAGAACGGCGACTACCTCTCCGGTATGGCCGCCGGGGCTGCATCGACCACCGGGAAGATCGGCTTCGTGGCTCCCTACCCCATCCCCGAAGTCATCCGCGAGATCGACGCGTTCACCATGGGCGCCCAGTCGATGAATCCGAACGCCACCGTCCGTGTCGTGTGGACGAACACCTGGTTCGCCCCGGCCACGGAACGGCAGGCGGCCGAGAGCCTTGTCGCGGCAGGCGTCGACGTGCTCGCCGACGGTCAGGACAGCCCCACCACCGGCCAGGTGGCCGAAGCGGCGGGCCTCAAGTGGACCGGGTACGACTCGAACCAGGAGTCGTTCGCCCCCAACGCCTGGCTGACCGCGACCACTTACAACTGGGGTCCCTATTACATCAACGACGTCGCCGCCGCGATGAACGGGACCTGGAAGACGCACTTCTACTACGGCGGACTCGATGACGGGTTCGTGATCATGGGGCCGTTCGGCACGTCAGTCAGCGCGGCAACGCAGGCCGCCATCATCGCCAAAGAGAATGCGATGAAGGCCGGCACATTCGATCCGTTCACCGGTCCAATCGTCGAGCAGAACGGCAGCATCGGTGTGCCGGCAGGGGTCACGCTGCCCGTCTACACCCCGACCGGGCTCAGCAAGTACTCGATCAGCTTCTTCGTGAAGGGCGTCATCGGCAACCCGGCGGGCTGAGGCTCCGTCCGGATCTCCGAAGCAACGACACGAAGGAGTGGCGTTGAACATCCGCGACGTCGATCCGGGCGCCGCGTCCGCACCAGCCGCTACCGCCGGGCCGAGTCCGGCGGTAGCGGCTGTCGGTGTGACCAAGCGCTTCGCGGGAGGCGTGGTGGCCAACGACCGGGTCTCGTTCGAGGCCAGGCGCGGCGAGGTCCACGCGCTCCTCGGCGAGAACGGCGCAGGCAAGACCACGCTCTGCAACATCCTGACCGGGCTGTACCGGCCGGACGAAGGCGAAATCCAGATCGGCGGAAAGCCGGTCCGGCTGCACTCTCCCCGCGCGGCCCAGGTGGCCGGCATCTTCATGGTGCACCAACACCTGAGCTTGGTCGAAAGCCTCACGGTCGCCGAGAACGTCGTGCTGGGCTGGTCGCGGCACCGCGGCTTCGGGTTTGCCGCTCGGCAGGTCGAGGCGGAGATCGCCGAGATCGCGTCGCGCTTCCAGATGGACGTGGACCCGCGGGCCAAGATCTGGCAGCTGTCCCTCGGCGAACGCCAGCGCGTCGACATTCTCAAGGCGCTCTACCGGGGCGCCAGCATCCTGATCCTGGACGAACCCACCACCGTTCTGACACCGGCCGAGACAGAGCAGCTGTTTTCCAGCGTCCGCGAGCTCGTCGCCGGTGGCGGCACGGTGGTGTTCATCTCCCACAAACTGCCCGAAGTCCTCGCGATCGCACAACGCGTGACGATCCTCCGAAAGGGGCACTCCATCACCACCGTCGACGTGGCGGGCACCGACGCCCGGCAGCTTGCCCGCCTCATGGTCGGCCACGAGATGTCGTTCGAGGTGACGCCCCGCGCCACCGAGGCGGCGTCCGAGGCCCCGGCGCCGCCGGCCGTGCTCGAGCTCGATCACGTGACCGCGCATGGCAACTTCGGCACCGAGGCGCTTAAGGACGTCGTGTTGACCGTGCACGCCGGCGAGATCGTAGGGATCGCCGGGGTGGCCGGCAACGGCCAGCGAGAACTGGCGGAGGTGGTGGCGGGGTTGCGGCCCTTCGCTCACGGGTCCATCCGCTACGCCGGCGAGCGGGTCGCACCCGGCGACCCCCGCGCAGTGATCGATCGAGGGGTCGCCTATATTCCCGAGGATCGCATGGGGACCGGCGTGTCGCCCGACCTGTCGGTGTCTGAGAACCTGCTGCTCAAGTCGTACCGGCGCGGCGCACCCCATGCCGGACCGATCCTCTTGATGCGTCAGGCGAACGCGCAGGCGGTGCAGCTGATGGAGCGCTTCGACATCCGCGCCCCCGGGCCGCAGACACTCGTGCGCCAGCTCTCCGGCGGCAACGTGCAGAAGGTCGTGCTGGCCCGTGAGCTGTCATCTCAGCCGGGGGTAGTCGTCGCGGCCTCGCCGACCCGCGGACTCGACGTGGGCGCCACGGAGTACGTTCACCGCGTCCTCGTGGGCGCCGCCGCAGGAGGTGCCGGGGTCCTGCTGATCAGCGAGGACCTCGACGAGATCATCGAGCTCGCGGACCGGATCGCGGTCCTGTATGAAGGCCGGGTCGTGGGCGTGGTCGAGGCGTCCCACGCCACGTACGAGCAGCTCGGGCTGATGATGGCCGGGGCCGGGACCGCAGCTGGAACGGCGGCCGGAGCCGCGACATGATCGCCATCGAGCGCAGCCTCGACACGCCGCGCTGGCAGCGCATCGCGTTGCCGGTCGTCTCTCTCGTGATTGCCGCGATCATCGCCGGCATCGTCCTCGTCCTCTCGGGGCATAACCCCATCTCGACCTACCAGCAGATCTACGCCGCGTCGTTCACGTCCCCCGGCGCCCTAACCTCGACGTTCGTGTACGCCACCCCGCTGCTGTTCACCGGCCTTGCCGTGGCCATCGCCTTCCGCATGCGTGTATGGAACATCGGCGGCGAGGGGCAGCTCTACGTGGGCGCCGTCGGGGCGTCCGGGGTGGGGCTCGCGCTCGGATCGTGGCCGCAGCCTCTGCTGATCGTGATGATGATGCTGGGCGGCGTGGCCGCGGGAGCCCTCTGGGCGCTGATCCCGGGCCTGCTGCGGGCCTACCTGCGCACCAACGAGATCCTCACGTCGCTGATGCTCAACTACGTGGCCGGCTTCGGCATGTACTTCCTGATCTACGACAGCGATTCCTTCTGGCGCGACCTGACGACGGCAACGGCGCGCGTCTTCCCGACGGGCAAGACACTGTTGCCGGCCGCCACCTGGCCTGGGTTCGTGTTCGGCTCGTTCACGCTGCCGTTCGGGTTCGTGGCCGGGGTCGTGCTCGCCCTGCTCCTGCTGGCCCTCTTCCGCCTCACGCGCTTCGGGTTCGAGATGCGGGTCATGGGCGACTCGCCATCGGCCGCGAACTATGCGGGCATGCGGACCAGGCGAACAATCGTAGCGGTCATGGCGCTGTCCGGCGCCCTCGCCGGGTTTGGCGGGGCAAGCCAAATCGGAGACTTCGGTCACGTCCTCGACCCGCGCGGCCTAGAGCAGGCCCAGTACGGCTACACCGGGATCGTGGTCGCGGCGCTGGCCCTGTATAACCCGCTAGCCGTGGTGATCGTCGCGATCCTGATCGGCGCGCTCACCAACGCCGGGTTCGCGCTGGAGGGCCCGTCGTTCCCGGCCGGGCTGGTCGGGACGATGGAGGGCATCATCCTGTTCAGCGTGCTGGGCGGTGAGTTTCTCGGCCGCTACCGGATCCGGATCGGCCGGACGCCGCAGCGTGCCCCAATCGTGGGCGACGATTCCGGCTCGCTCACAGTCGACTCGTAGAGGGCGCTGTGGCAGGTCGACGACGTGAGCGTGCGGCGACGTCAGCCGGAGACGGCTACGCCTTGGGCGGAACCGAGGTAGCTCGATGAACTCGTCCATCGCCGTCGCGATCGCCGTCTCAGCCATCGCCTACGGTACGCCGCTTGTCCTCGCCGGGCTCGGCGAGCTGCTCACGGAGCGCTCGGGGGTCCTGAACCTCGGGGTCGAGGGGATGATGCTGATGGGCGCTGTCACGGCCTTCTACACCTCGCAGACCCTGCACGGACCCGGTTCGGCGGTTCTCGTGGTCGCGGTGATCGCGGCCGGCCTGGCGGGGGCGGTCATGTCCCTGATCCACGCGTTCCTCGCGATCACCGTCCGGGTCAACCAGATCGTGTCCGGGCTCGCCCTCACGATCTTCGCGGGAGTGATCGGGCTCTCCTCGTACGTCGGGCAGATTTGGAACATCGGCGGGCAGCACGGCCTTCACCAACTGAGCAAGATCGACCTCCTTGGGCTTTCAGGGCTGCCGGTGGTAGGCCCGATCGTGTTCAACCAGGACGCGTTCGTCTACTTCTCCTGGATTCTCGTGGTGGTGGTCTCGTACTACCTGTTCCGGACGCGCATCGGGCTGTACCTGCGCGCCGTCGGCGAGTCACCCCGGTCGGCCGATGCGATGGGGATCAACGTCACGACCTACCGCTACGTGCACACCATCATCGGCGGAGCGCTCGCCGGCTTCGGCGGAGCCTACTTCAC
>JBKQRF010000193.1:0-6631 GCA_052144055.1 Candidatus Limnocylindrales bacterium | reverse complement strand
TACTGCCTGACCGGCACGCTCGTTCGGCGCGACGGGTCCTGGCGTTTCCTACTGCTCCACGGCTCCGAGGAGGCGTCAAACGCCTAGCAAACCCTCCAGGGCATTCGGCCACAGGCCCTCAGTTGCGGACCGCGCTGGCTGCCGGGTTGTCCTCGCCCGCCGGCAGGCTGTCGGCCTCACCGACGAACAGCGCCTTGTGGCGCAGGTCGAACTCGCCATAGATCAGGACGTGCGGCGAGCCGGCCTCGATGATCACCATCGCTTCTGGAGGCAGCAGCCGTTGCACCGCGCTTAGGGTGGCCGTCTTGCCCACCGACGGAGGCGCCTGCAGCAGCGCGTGGCAGGGCATCGTGCCCGGCCGAAGGTCCAGCAGCCGGCTGGTGGCCGCCAAGTACGTGAGCATGGCCGGCCGGATGTCGCCGCCCAGGGTGGCACGCAGGGCAGCCTCGACGAGGATCAGGGGGTCGGGGTGATCAAGAACGGCGCGAGCCGCAGCCTGCGGCTCGAGTGTCATGCGCGCCCCGTCGATGCGCAGCAGGTCCGCGGGTGGGAGCGCGGACCGTGTGCTGGCGGAGCCACTGGTGTGGGCGATAGTCGAGAGATGTCCGGGAGTCCGGAGAGCGATCGCGGTCAGTAAGTAGCCTTTCTATCGTCTCGAGCCCGAGCGCCGATGGTCACCCCGGCCAATCCGGGTCCTGCTCGTCCCGAGCCAGACGACCTGGCCACAATTCTACCCGGGGCCACCCTCGAGTTCGATGCCGGCACGCGGGTGTGCCAACCGGCGCCCGAAGCTTCGCAGGCGGCAGCCCATGCCCGCCGACCAGGGAGACGCCGTCGGCATCCGACGGCCGCTGGATCTCGGCCTGGGTGGGCAGACCCGGAGACACGCAGGTCCCGCAGCGCGCTGGCGTCTCCCTGCTGACCTGCCCCACCCCGGCGAAGCCCCGCTCGCTGACCCAGCCAGGCGTCGCTGACTCGCATCACGCAGCCGGCGGCAGCACCACGGGGATGGTCTCGGCCTGGGTTGGCCCGCTCGCGTTGTCTTGAAGCAGCAGGCCTCACGCTCGGGATCGCGCGAAACCCAAAGCGTGGTTGTGGTCGGCTCCTATCGCCAGTGCACCTGCACAGCCGGCGCGACGCTCGGCGCCAGATGCTGCGCTCCGGCAAACCTGCCGCGGACGGAGACCCACAGCGGGCGCGCCGACTTCAGGAAATAGTAGGCGACCCCGCTCGCGTCCGTGAGCCGGCTCGTCACGGTGGTCCACGGGCCCCAGGTGCCGTCCGCCCCCTTGGTGGCTATCTCTACTCCGATGAGCTGATGCGCCTGCGCCGGACTGATGACCCAGCGAACCGTTGCATACTGTCCCACCCGCGGCAGCTTCGTCGCGCCGCTGAAGGGTGCCATCCTCGCGACCCCGACAGCCGACCCCGCGGAGAGGCGGGTGGCCACAATGTATGGCGGCGTGACCGGCCCCGGGAGGACGGTGACGGTCGTGCTCGCAGTCGCCAACGTGGTCGTGCCATCGGCGGTGCCGAAGGCCATGGCGGTCTCCAGCATGGTCGCAGATGGGGTCATCGTGCACATGAAGATCCACGTCTCGCCGGCTTCGAGGGCACCGTCTGGCGTTGTGTCGCCCGAGACGTAGGACACCGGCGAGCAGGACGGATCAGTCACTCCCACCCCGTCGAGGGTAGCACCGCCCAGATTCTTGACCGTGTACGTGAACGTCACAGTGCCGCCCGGAGTCGTGCTGGCTGGAGCCGCCGATATGGACAGGGCAATCAAACGCGCGGGTGTGGGGCGGTCGCAGAGTGGCGCATTGAGCTGCGTCACCAGGGCCCCGGCGGGGATGGCGACGGCAAGGGGTGCCAAATCCGTCAGCGTTTGCTGGCCCGCCACAACCGCGCCCGCCGCTCCAGCGTCGCCTGTGTCGGTGCCGGCGACCACGAAGTCGCCGGCCACCAACGTCGCAGGGCCACCGGTCGTCACCGTGCCAGCGTTCACGAATGGGCAGACCGACATGACGTTGACAACGATGCTCGCCGCGCCGGCCGGAAACGGCGTCGGCGTAAAGCCAATCGCCCTGTTAACGACTACGGGAATGGGCGTGGGGATCGTGACGCCCGCGACAGCCCCGGCCCATGGAGCCGCGAGCGCCGCCGCGCCGGCGATCACAAGCGCGGCCAAGGTTGTCCCCAGGTGGCGCGGTAATCGACCGTCACGGGCGCACCGGTCCATTCGGTGCGGTACCAACCGACTCAGGATCTGCGCGCAGAGTCCCATCTGACCCTCTGCCGACGAGTGGCCCATACAGCCGCGCTCAACTTCGAACGCGCACCTAATGGTATTCCGCCTGGCCGACCGGAGGTCCCCGAGCTTCACTCTGCAGGGCTCTCCCGTGCGACGGAGGAGGGCGCGGCGGCGCTCACGGCGTTCAGACGACGCCCCTCCCACGGTGCGGGCAGAGCGGAAGCAGTATCAGGGGACTTCTCCGCTGCCAAACTAAGGCAGCCATCGGCTCGGCCGTGTCGGGCTACCAGCCTCTGGATGCTCGCCTCCTGCGCCACTTGCGCCGCCCCCGGTGAGCACCCGCGGACCCTGCGGGGCACAGGCCGATCGAAATCAGTTCGCGGCGAATGCCCCTGGTTGGCTCGGCATAGGCGCGCGGGTCGCGAGGCGCAGTGGCTGCTCAGCGACACAGAGTGGTTGTCATGCCGGCGGCCGTATCCTCCGCCGGGCGGACGACCACAAGCTAGGCATCTGTACGGGACTCGGGCTCGCCGCGCGGCGCCAATGGCTGCGACCCATGCAACACCCTCATGCCACCCCCAACGGCGCGTGCCTGCCCACGGCCACGCGGTCGATGATGCCCGACGAAGCGACAGCTGCCCCAAGAAACACCCAAAAGAGCCACGTCCCGGCGAGCTCGGCGGTCATGAACCCGTCCGTGACGAGGTGGCCGACGATGGCTGCGACAAGCGCCACGCCAAGGACTTGGGCCTGCCCCTCATGCGAACGCAGCGCACGGGCCGCTGCGAGCAACGCGCCGGCGATCAGGGCGAGGTAGCAGGCAAGGGCCGGCAGGCCGAGCCCAGAGGCAAGCGCGAGGTACACGTCGTGGGGGCTCTCGGGGCGGAAGCGCGCCATGAACGCGGCCCGCGTGGGTGGCAGGGTCGTGTCGCGGTAGGCCGGGAACACGAGCACGTAGGAGTCCGGGCCGGTGCCCAGCAAGGGGTTATCGAGGGTGATCCGGAGGCCCACTGCCCATAGATCGAGGCGGTCCTGGATCGAAGTCTCCTGCAAATCGCCGGTAGACGCCGCGCGCTGCACGACGCGCTCCACGCCGTGGCGCGTCGGCGGGAAGGCGATAAGGGCGAGTAGGACGATCGCGACCGCCGCGATAGCCTGCCCAACCCGCCGCCAACCTAGAGGCCGAGGCACCCGCAACTTGCCGAGGACTGCCAGTAGGGCGATCCCGACCATGGCCTCGAAGACGACACCGAGGTAGCCGCCCCGGCTCAACGTGAGCGCCAGGGCAACCAGCATCAGCACGACGGCGATCCCAGCGACGACCCGCATCGACCTCGATCCCGTGGCTACCAACGATACCGCTGCCGGCAGCGCGAGCACGAGGTAGGCCGCCAGGTCGTCGGCCTGGCCGAGCGTGGAGAACACGCGGCCCTTGTCCAGCGCATGCCAGATTGGATCAAGCCCGAGCTGCTGCAGGACGGCGTACCCGCCCACGACAGCTCCCGCGAGGGTGATCCAGACGAAGAGCCGCCGCAATCCGGCGGCGTCGTCGAACGTTGTACGCGCGAGAGCGTACGACACGGAATATAGAAGCAGTGGCAGGAGGCCCTGATACTGCAGAGGCTCGCCCTGCAGGTTGTGGCGTGGGGACGCAGAAACCGCCCAAGCAGCAACGGCGAGGACTGCGAAGGCAAGCGCGGCGGCGTCTGGCAGCGTCAGCCGCCGGGGAGCCGGGATGCCGCCTAGGACCAGGATGCTGATGGGGCCCGCCAAGCCCAACGGGACCAGCAGGTACAGGACGACGAGCTTGGGCAGGGCGAACGCGTCCTGGAAGCTCGGGACAAAGAACAGCGGCGTCAGGACAGCAGCCACAAGCAGCACGCCCTGAGTCCAGCGCCGCGCTCGCGAGTCCTGCCAATTCGACGTATCGGGCGCGCATGGCGGAGGTTCCCCGGCCGGCGTCATGGCACCCTCAATCGCCCGCGGCGTCGGCGCTTATGGCGCGCTCGCAAGCGGACCCCGACGGCATGGTGTTCTCCGTGCCGGCGCAGCGTCGGGCGTCCGGTTGAGGATCAGAGACGCAGAGCATGCACAGCGGAACCCGCCGAGCCGATGAGGTCCGGCGGGTTCCGATCATGCGGTGCATCGACGAAGTCGGGAGGCCGGCCGACGCCTGGTGCCCTCTCGCCGCTCGCTAATCGGGTCGAGGGATACACCGGGGCGTCCGCTGGCCTCGGCGTGTCTGGTCTTATGGCCCGACGGTCACCGTGGTGGCGTTGCCCGTGCCGACGGTGGTGCCCAAACCCGTGCCCGAGGCCGTGGCCGCGTCGGTGGTGGTGGCCGTGAGCGCCGTGGTGCAGGTGTAGATCCAGTACTCCCCCGGCTGGAGCCACCCGTCCTTGTTGGTGTCACCCGACACGTACGTCACGGGCTTGCAGGCCTTGTCGGTGACCGTGACGCTGCCCAAGGCCACGGAGCCCGGGTTGGACACCTGGTACGTGTAGGTGACGTTGCCGCCCGAGGTCGAGGCGTTGACCAGCAGCATGATCTGGATGTGCTGGGTCTGGAACGTCCCGCTGAAGGGCGGGCTGAACCCCTGCTCCTCGGCTGGCAACGTCCTTCCGCTCGCCAGTGCCGTGGCCGCCAGTCCCAGACCGCCGATCACCGGCACGAGCGCCACAGCCAGCGCGATGGCGACGCGCGGGCGAACCGACAGTCGCTTCTCTTGCAACATGCGCTACCTCCTTGTGCCTCCCGATAGGTGAACCTGAGTCTACATGCCAGACCAATAGGCGCGTCCTCCTGCCCTGCTGCTCGCGGCTGGGTTACGGTGGCAGCTCAACAAGGTCGCGCAGCCCAAGTGCGCACCGCACGACATCCAGCCTGCGCACTAACCCTCGTCACCGGATGGGCCATTTGCAATGGGCCGATGCGCCCTGACATAGGACAAGTAGTCCTACACGACGGGCCCGATGGTGCGCGGGGGCACCACATCTTCGCCCGCGACGGTGGCGTCCAAGGGAGGACCCGGGGCCGGTAAGGGCCGTGCCGCCGCAGCCGTCCCCTAGCTCGGTTCGGCACGACCCGCCGTTCTCCGATCCGCTCGTACTCGAGAGGCAGCCCGCGCGATCGCTACGGTGGAATCCGGGAGCTGCAGACAAGCTCGGCATGGATCAAGAGACCGTGTCCCAGCAGCGACGTGGTCGCGCCACGTACAGCCCTGGCCTGCTCGGTTTACGGGCCAGCAGTGACCACAGCCGGCGAGGCGACGACGTCATTGGTGGCACCGCCCGCAAGTGAGCCGGTGAAGCTTCCCATGGTGGCAAAGATCGGGCCGATCGCGGCTGTAGGCGACGCAGCGATCCCGATACCAGTCACGATGATCGGCTCGACGTGGTATGGGTCGGAGTCAAGGATGCGGATCGTGAGCACGTCGGCAATGATGGTCGCCGTCGCGCCGAGCGAACCGGGAGACTTTGCCGCCGACGGAGTCCCCGTGAAGCGCAGCGTTAGGTCTGAGCCCGCATGATCCAATATGGTGACGTCGAAGGATCCGGGCCCCCTCCCAAACGCGGAGGCGCCCGCCTCGATGAACGAGAAGGCGAGAGTGTCAGGCGATGATCCGCCCCGCCGGATCGCCCCGACCCCCGTGACCGTGACGCGTGCGAGCGCGACCGACGGCGTCGGTGCCGACGTTGCGAGAGAGGACGTCGATGCCGACGTTGCGGGAGAGGGCGTCGGTGCCTGCGCCGTCGGAGACGGCGTCGGGCTGCTGCTGCACGCCGCCAGCGTCACGACCGCCAAGAGCGCTGACAGGAGCGCGGCCCGGCGCACCGGACCGATCGCGGCAACGTTGCCGGCGGTGCGCGAACTCCAACTCGAGCTGTTCATCTGCCTACACGTAGCCTACACCCCGCCCCGCGAAGCGTGGGCCCGCATCCACCGAGCGCCAACGCACGATGGCCCGATCCGGCCCCATGCGGGGTCAAGGGGTGAGGGGCGACCCAGGGGCCGTGATGGGCGTCGGCCTGCGCGCTCGTTAGGGCTTGGCCGGGTTCCAACCGCCAGCGGAGCGAAGCGCCGCCACCCCCTTCACTAGGGGCCACCTGATGTTGCGTCGTGTAATCGCGTCGTCACGACGCGCGCCAAGCTCGGGTACGCCGACGAGGATGGCCGCCCCGAGCTGTCGCCCGGCCAATCCAAGCCAGTGCGAGCAAGGGCACGATCACGACCAAGTTGACGCCGGACCTGACCGCGGCCCCGCCGCTCATCGCCACGTCGTCGTAGACGGTGAAGGTCGGCTGGGTCGGGTAGTCGTTGTCGTGGCTGGTGAGGGTGAGCGTGACGCTGTGGCCGGCCTGCGCACTGAGCACGCTCGAC
>JBKQRF010000192.1:0-5192 GCA_052144055.1 Candidatus Limnocylindrales bacterium | reverse complement strand
CGACCAGCGTGGGGTTTTGGCCGCGGCCCTCGAAATCGCCGTCCTTGTGCCGGTCGTCCCAGTCGAGACGACGCTGATCGACTGCCATGCTAGTCCTCCTCGAGCGGTCCAGTAGTGCGGGCCCAGGTGCTCGTCCTGTCCTGAACAGAGACCTGTCCGCCGAACCCCAGGCTCAGCGCTAAGCCAATGGCCACGTGGCTGCGGCTGCCGCCCCGGCGCACCACCGCGAATGACGAATGGGGTGGACCCACTGCGATCACTGCGACAGTTGCCTGTGCGGAACACTCATCGCGGCGGGCTCCCGGGCCCCACGGGTCTCCCGATCCCCGCGGACAGCCCGACGGCGGGCGCCACCGCCGCACGCGAGCTGGTAGAACCCGTCGGCGGTTGCCTCGGGGGTCGGTTCGCTAGAGCAGGGAGGCATAGGGCATGACTCAGGGCTGAAGCGGGACCGCACAGGTGCCCCCGGTCCCGAGGAGGCGCAGCCGCCAGGCAAGGGTTCCCGCCAGCAGGGCGAGCGACACCGCGCCGATCAGTGGTTGCAGCGGCGCGAACACCGAGAGCGTCCCGCTGGCACCCAGCAAGAGCAGAGCGACCTTGTTGCACAGCGGGCATCCGATCGCGAGGAACGCGGCTGCGCTGCCGACGGTCGCCGTCGTGGAGCCGCTCGTCCTCGCTGTCGGCCCGCCCGCGGGTGCCGAAGCCAGCGCAATCGGTGCACGGACACCCAGTTGGACTGAAGCGAGCGCGGCCGCGGCACCCCTCGCCCGCCGCCCGTACGTGGCGGCGATGAGCCCCATCAGGGGGGCCGAGAGCAACCAAGTGGCGATGGCGAACGGCTGCGGTGGAATGCTCCGCCCGAAGACGGGGTTGGGGATGACCGCGGCCACTAGCCCGAACCCGAGCAGGGCCACCAGACTCCCGGCCAACGCCCGGGCGACGAACCGCCGATCCGACACTGCGGCGAGCGACCGGGCTGACTCCCGGACGTCGGAGGCCAACGAGCACGCGACGGCCGCAGGAGGACAATCCCGGTTCACGCGGCCGGGGCCCTCCTCGTGGGGCCCAAGGGCCAGACTCGGACGTCGGACCGGGTCTCACTCACAACCACGGGAGACGCCATGTCGCCCCCGATCCACGCCGTGGCGTCATGGGAGACGATCGCCAGGAGCGGCTGATCTGCCAACGGACACCTCTGGCGATCACGCGGCGGCGACGATGGCCGACGACTCGCGCAAGATTGCGAGCAGGTCGGTCGAGTCGATGATGAGGTGATCGTCTCCTTCGAGGCGGATCTCGGTCCCGGTGTACTTCGGGAAGAGCACCCGGTCTCCCACGCGGACCTTGATGGTTTCCGTATCGTCACCGAGGGCGACGATCTCGCCGCGCTGCGGCTTCTCCTTGGCAGTGTCGGGGAGCAGGATCCCGGACTTCGTCACGCTCTCCTCGTCGAGGACGCGGACGAGGACGCGGCTCCCGAGCGGTTGGATCTGGTTGGAC
This sequence comes from Candidatus Limnocylindrales bacterium, assembly GCA_052144055.1. GTDB lineage: Bacteria > Chloroflexota > Limnocylindria > Limnocylindrales > CSP1-4 > JAJYNJ01. The sequence goes on along the minus strand of JBKQRF010000192.1, from coordinate 3,692 downwards.
ATGGCACGTGCCTCCTTCTGCACTAGGAAAGGCTGTTGCGACGATGTGGTCGGCACCGCGACGGCGAGGCCGCGGGCGATCCGATCTTTAGTTGACGGGTGTGCCAACGCGGAGGCCGAGCAGGGCGTCGATGCGGCCCTGGTCGAAGCCGACGATGGGGCGGCCGTCGATCTCGATGACCGGGACTCCCATCTGGCCAGTGCGCCGGACCAGGTCACGCGCGGCCGAGGCATCGCGACTGACATCGATCTCCCGGAAGGGCACGCCCCGGGTGCGTAGGTAGCTCTTGGCGCGGCTGCACCACGGACACGTCGGTGTGGTGAAGACCAGCACGCGATGCGGGCGCACGGCTGTTCCGGTCATGCCTCGACCTCCAAGCTGCCGATCACCCGCTGCAGGCGCTCGCGCGCATCAGCCGCGACGGCGGCGATGGCCGCGTTGTCGGAAATTCCCAGCACGGCGTCCGGGTCGAGGGCCTCGACGATGGTCTCGCCCCCCTCCTCGCGTAGCACGACATTGCACGGCAGGAGCGCCCCGATCGACGGGTCGGCCTCCAGCGCCCGGTGCGCCAGCGGCGGATTGCACGCCCCGAGGATGAGGTAGGGGGCCTGCGCGATGCCGAGCTTCGCTCGCATCGTGGCCGCCACGTCGATCTCGGTCAACACCCCGAATCCCTCGGCCTTCAGGGCGGCTTCGACGCGCGGTCTGGCGTCGGCGATGGGCATTCTGAGGAGCGTGCCGAAGGTGTAGCGCGTGGCTGTGGTCATGGGTGTCAACTCCGTGCGCTGGTTGCCAATGATGCCGCCCGGGCCGGGTCGGAGACAGGTCCCCCGCGAACGTCTCGGTGGATGCGGCGGCCGACGAGGCGGTCGATGATCCGGCAGGCGTCCACGATCTCGGGCTCGCTCAGCCGGTACAGGACGGTGGTCCCCTCGCGGCGGGTCTCGACGAGCCCCGCGTGGCGCATGACACCCAGGTGCTGGCTCGCGTTGGCGAGCGTCACCCCGAGGACCGCCGCCAGCTCGCCCACCGATCGCTCGCCCACGGCAAGCGCATCGATCAGCGCCAGGCGCTTCGGGTCCGTCAGGACCTTGCAGACCTCCGCGTGACGCCGGTATCGCTCCGCGTTCCGTTCGTCCATCGTTCTCCGTCACGGTCTGTGCCCGCGTCGCCGCCCGCTGGCGGTGGGCGACGTGGCACCTATGGTAGTCAATATTGCGTGCTTGCGCAAGCAGCTGATAAGTCGCCCAAGCATCCCACCGCCAGCCGAGCGCCGCGCTCAGCCCACGACCGACCACCACGGCGGCGGCTAGGAGCACATCGACGAGCGTCACGCGGCTCTCGGTAGTGAGGACGAGGCCGAAGAAGGCCGCACCGATCAGGTGCAAGGCGCCCCGTTCGCGTTCCGGTTGGGCGAGCGCGGGTCCGTTCCCAGACCACGACGAGGGACGCCCCGATCACGACCAGGGAGAGTCCAATCCGAAGCCGGCCAAGGCCACCGAGCGAGCGGCGAGAGCGACGAAGGCGAGGACGCCGGCGCCCACGACGTTCCAGCCGAGCGTGACGTACGCCAACGCGAGGCCACGTCGCAGCAGGCGTCCCTCGGTGATCGCCAGCGGCTTCATCGAGCCACGCAGCCCTCGACGTCCTTGTCGGGCTCACCTCCGACCGCGCCACATGCGACCCGCATGTCCCGTGCCGCAGCGCGTTTCGGCCGAACGTCGATCATCCACGAATGGAGATCGTGGCAGCGAGCCAGGACGCGAGGAGCGTGGCAGCGAGCCAGGACGCGAGGAGCGTGTCCGCGCGACGGGAGGCTCGACCCGGTGCGCGAAGCACCAGCAAGAGTCCCCCGTGATCGCGCCTGCCGTGATCGCCCTGATCCTGCCGCTCGCGCTCGACACCTTCGCGGTGAGCGCTGCGGTAGGCCTGACCAACCCTACCCGTCGACAGCGGCTCCGGCTGAGCGGGCTGTTCGCCCTCTTTGAAGGCGGCGTGCCCGCCATCGGGGTCCTCGTCGGTGGCCCGCTCGGTCAAGTGCTCGGCACGACGGCCGACTATCTCGCGATCGCGATCCTCATCGGCTACGGCGCCTACACCCTGCTGCGGAACGCGGGCGAGGAGGAAGGAGCCTCCAGGATGGCCAGCGCGCACGGCCCCGCGCTCATCTTGATTGGGTTGAGCGTCAGCCTCGATGAGCTCGCCATCGGGTTCACCCTGGGCCTCCTTCGAGTGCCCGTGGTGCCGATCCTCGTCGCCATTGGCGCCCAGGCGTTTGCCGCGTCGCAGCTGGGATTCCGGCTCGGTGCGTCGCTCTCGAGGCGGTTCCGCGAGGGAGCCGAGCGCCTGGCGGGGATTGCGCTTATCGCACTCGGCCTCATCATCCTTGCCGAGCGCCTCCCATAAGGGGCCAGGCCGAGCGCCAGCCACCGGCTATCCGCGCCGGAGCAGCCAACGACCCGCATGGAGCAACAAGCGGGCCGCCCACTGACGGCACCGTCCCCTCGAGATCCGCGGGGCCTGCTCAAAGGCGCCTTGGATGGGGTGGGTGTCGCGCCGGCGAGCTACACACCGCTCTCGCGTCTGGCCCCGGCGGATGGCCGATCAGACCGTCGAGACAGGACGCTGGAGCCGCCCCGTCAGGCTCGGACGACCAGCTCCCGCACGGCTTCATGCTCCACCTGGATCCGCGCCAACAGCGTTGCCTCGATCTCAGCGAGCTCGACCCCTGGCGCCGGCACGATCGTCACCTCGAGTCGGATGGAGCGGCCAGTCCAGCGCCCGCGAGCGCCTAGCACGGCGGTCACGCCGGGCGCAGCCGCGGCCTGCGCGCGCAGCCCGACCAGCAACTCAGGCTCGATGCCGTCGAGCAGGTGGTGCAGGACGTCGCGCGTGACCTCGAAGCCGACCTCAATGATGAGGAGAGTGACCGCGAACCCAGCGATCGGGTCCCCGATCCGAAACCCAGCCGCGACGAGCACCAATCCGGCGAGCGCGCCCACACTCGAGAGCGCGTCGAGGCGGCTGTGACGAGCATCGGCGATGAGTGCGCTCGAATGGATGCGCGTCCCGGTGCGCTGCTTGTAGCGCGAGACGGCGAGGTTACTGGCGACCCCCACGAGGGCGGCGAGCATGCCGAGGCCCAGGTTGCTCGTGCCTGCCCCGCTGACGAGCTTGCGATAGCTCTCGAACGCCGCCAGGCCCGCCGAGATCCAGATCACGAGCGCGATGCCGAGCCCGGCGAGGTCCTCGGCCCGCTCATACCCGTAGGGGTAGCGGTCATTGGCGGGCTTCTTGCTGACCCAGAAACCGAAGAACACGACCGCCGAGGTGCTGACATCGGAGAGGTTGTGGATCGCGTCGCCCAGGAGGCCCACCGACCCCGTCACGAGCGCGACCGCAAGCTCCGCCAGACCCGCCAGAGCCAGCCCGATGGCGGACACACTCACCGCCTGCGTGGCGAGGCGCCGGTCAGCGGCCTCTCGGGCGTTGACGAGGACGGATGCCGACTCGGGCGTGGCCGGCACGCCGCTGACCAGGCTCGGGAGAGCACCCCGGACCACCGGCTCGTCTGCAGGAGTGTTCATACGTTCATGGCCCACTCTGCTACGCTAGCCGGCGTGAGCCATCGCGTCAAACGCCCGCTCCCGGATCCGCCGCAGCTCTCCGATGAGCTGGCCGAGTCGGTCGCG
>JBKQRF010000191.1:0-6198 GCA_052144055.1 Candidatus Limnocylindrales bacterium | reverse complement strand
GGCGGGCGGCGATCGACGCCGCCGCGGCGGCCACCGCGCCGCGCCGGGGGCCGCCCGCGCCCTTCGCGGTCGCGTCCCGCGGCCACGACGAGCTGGTCGACGCATGCCGCGAGACGGTACGCGAACTCGTCGCCGGGGGCGTGCCGGCGTCAGACCTCGCAGCGCGCATCGACGCTGAGCAGCTGGCGCGGCACCTGTACACCACCGGAAGACCCGATCCCGAGCTGATCATCCGGACGAGCGGCGAAGTCCGGCTCTCGGGCTTCCTGCCGTGGCAGAGCGCGCACAGCGAGTTCTACTTCTGTGACGCCTATTGGCCGGCTTTCCGCGAGATCGACTTCCTGCGCGCGCTCAGGACGTTCCAGCAGCGCTCCCGCCGGTTCGGCCGATGAGTGGGGAACCGCCGATCACGCCGCTGCCCACCGAGACGTTCGTCTATGACTACCCGGGCGCACACGACGCCGTCACCTACGAGCTGGAGAACCGCATTTCCGACCCGGATGCGCTTGTCGAGGCGTTCATGGATCGGCTCCTGCCGATGGACGGTCGGGTGGTCGCAGACGTCGGGGCAGGTGGCGGATACCACGCCGTCCGCTACGCCCAGCGTGCGGCGCATGTCTTCGCCGTCGAGCCGGCGCCTCGCATGCTGATCCAGCTGCATCGCCGCATCGCGGCCGAACCCGAGGACATCGGCTCCCGCGTGAGCGTGCTGGCCGCCGGGGCCGAGGCTATCCCGCTCCCGGACGCCTCGGTGGACTTGCTCCACTCGAGGTTCGCGTACTTCTTCGGCCCGGAGAGCGACCGCGTGCGGAGCTGCGAGCCGGGCATAGCGGAGGCCTTGCGGATCGTGCGACCGGGCGGTCGCATCGTGGTTATTGACAGCGACCTTCGGGAGGGCGACTTCGCCGGCTACCTGCGCGAGTTCGGTTACCTGGCAAACGAGCCGGGGCTGGCGGACCGGCTCGACGCGTTCTGGGCGTCAAACGGCTTTGCCGGGACGACCGTGATGAGCGAATGGCGGGCCCCATCCCGGAAGGCTCTGGGACGGGTGCTCGCGATGGAGTTCAGTGAGCGGGAGTCTGCGGCGATCCTGACCCGCGTGGACGGCTCGCGCTTCCGCTACGGGTTCCGGCTATACCACCGGGAGCGGTAGAGCCCGATAACTCACGTAGTTCCCGTTACTCCAGCGACCAGTGCAGCTCCCGCGCATGCTCGCGAAGCCAGCCGCGCGCCGAGCTCGCATCCGGCACCAGCGACCGGACCAGCGCCCAGAACGCCGGTGGGTGGCCGAAGATCGCGAGGTGCACCATCTCGTGGACCACCACGTAGTCCAGCACGGCCGGCGGGGCGAGGACAAGCCGCCAGGAGAACGAGAGCCGTCCCTGCCGTGACGCACTGCCCCACCGCGTTCGCTGGTCGCGGATCGACACGGCCGCCGGGGACACACCGAGCTGGGGGGCGCGGGCCGCCACCCGCCGCTCGATCGCCGCACGCGCCTCCTTGCGGAGCCAGCGCTCGAGGGCGGCCGCCAGGGCTTCCCCGTCGGCCTCCGACAGCCAGACGCGGATCGTCGCTTCGACCGCGTCATCGTGCTGGATCCTCGTCATTCGTCGCCCGGCGAGCAGCCGGATCTCGAGCCGATGCGCCTGGCCCAAGAACACGAGCACGCTGCCATCGCCTAGACGCCCGCGCGCCTGGTGCCGGGCACGCTCCGCCGCGAACCGGGCACGCTGGCGGACGATCCAGTCATGTCGCGATACAACGAACTCGTCAGCAAGCCGCGTGGGTGCCCGCGCCGGCACAGTGACGAGGGGCGTGCCGTCTCCGTCGAGGACAAGCCTGAGCCTGCGCGCTCGGGGAGACCGGCGGAGGCGATACGCCACGCCCGCGGCCTCCCGTGCGACCGCCGTGCCGGGCGCCCTTGCACTGCCGGGTGCCACGGCCCGGGCGTCCGCCTCGGAACTGCCGCGTGCCTCGGTCCCGGAATCCATCTGCAGCAGTATCCCTCATGACGTGATCACGGCATGCGATCGGGCGCGATACGTGTGCCCGGTGTTCCCAGGCCAGCACAACAGCCTGCGCTGGGCCCGGAGGATCCGCGTGGAGCAAGCTTGCGGCGTCCGTGAGCAGATGGGATGCGATACCATTGCGCCCGCCAGGCGGAGCCAGACCGGAGCCTGACCGCCAACGCGTGGGGCTATAGCTCAGCTGGGAGAGCGCCTGCATGGCATGCAGGAGGTCCAGGGTTCGAATCCCTGTAGCTCCACCACTCTCATCGAACGCCGATCAACGACCCCTCGCCGGAGTAGCGAGGGGTCGCACTAGGAGAGGCATGCGACCGTCCGCTTGGAGCTCGGGCTCGTGCTCCGGGGGACGCCACCGGCCGCGACGAGTCCCGGGGTCGCACGAGGGCAGGAAGCTGGGATCGCGATGGTGACCGACTCGACCCGCATCGAGCGCTACAACCCTGCGGGCATCGAGCCGCGCTGGCAGGCGCGGTGGGTCGAGCTCGGACTCTACCGGACCGACCTGCGCGATCGATCGCGCCCGCACTACTACCTGCTGACCATGTACCCGTACCCGTCGGGAGACCTGCACATCGGGCACTGGTACATCAAGACGCCCACCGACGCGATCGCCCGCTACCGCCGCATGAACGGGCTGAACGTCTTCTTCCCGATCGGGTTCGATGCGTTCGGCCTCCCCGCAGAAAACGCGGCAATCAAGCACGGCATCCACCCCGCTGACTGGACAATGCGCAACATCGAGAACATGCGCCGCCAGCTGCGCACGATGGGCGCCACGTTCGACTGGGACGCGCAGGTCGTCACGTGCGAGCCCGAGTACTACCGGTGGAATCAGTGGCTCTTCCTTAGGTTCCTCGAGGCCGGGTTGGCGTACCGGGCCATGGCGCCCGTGGACTGGTGCCCGAGGGACCAGGTCGTCCTCGCCCGCGAGCAGGTCGAAGGGGCGGACCGCCACTGCTGGCGCTGCGGAACGCCGGTCGTCAAGCGCGACCTTGAACAGTGGTTCTTTCGCATCACGAAGTACGCCGATGAACTGCTACGCTTCGACGGAATCGACTGGCCGGAGCCCGTTCGTGTCATGCAGGCGAACTGGATCGGGCGATCCGAAGGCGCCGAGGTTGCGTTCACCGTGGCGCCGGATGCGCACCAGCCGGGCGGTGATAAGCTGCGCGTGTTCACCACACGGCCGGACACGCTGTTCGGGGCCACGTTCATGGTGCTCGCCCCGGAGCACCCACTCGTCCCTCAGCTCACACACCCGAGGCGGCGCGAGGCAGTCGAGCGGTACCAATACGAGGCACGGCGCAAGTCCGAGATCGACCGGCTCTCCACGGACCGCGAGAAGACCGGCGTTCCGCTTGGCACCGACGCCATCAACCCGGTGAACGGCGAACGCATCCCCATCTGGATCGCCGACTACGTTCTTCTGGGATACGGGACTGGGGCGATCATGGCCGTCCCTGCACACGACGCGCGCGACTACGAGTTCGCCGTGAAGTTCGGGCTGCCGATCCGCCAGGTGATCGCACCGGCAGACCCGGCGGAGGCAGCACGTGTGGCGCAGGTGGTCGCGGCCGGCGGCACCGGCGGCGCGGCGTTCGTCGCGCACTCCGAGGACGAGGTAATGGTCAACAGCGGCCCGCACACCGGCCACTCGGCGAGGGACGGGTTCGTCGCGATCGTCGCCGACCTGCGGGCCCAGGGCCGCGGCGTGCCGGCGGTGACCTACCGGATCCGCGACTGGCTGATTAGCCGGCAGCGCTATTGGGGCACGCCCATCCCGGTGGTCTACTGCGAGCGCGACGGGATCGTCGGGGTGCCGGAAGACCAACTGCCAGTCACACTCCCACGCGACATCGACTTCCATGTCACGGGCGAGAGCCCCCTGAAGGCGAGCGAGGCGTTCCTTCGGACGACCTGCCCGCGCTGCGGCAGCCCCGCGACGCGCGAGACGGACACCATGGACACTTTCGTGGACAGCTCCTGGTACTGGTGGCGCTACCTGTCGCCGCACAACGCGGACAGGGCGATCGACCGCGACGTCGAGGCCGAATGGTGCCCGGTGGACCAGTACACGGGCGGTGCCGAGCACGCGGTCATGCACCTGCTGTACAGCCGCTTCTTCGCCAAGGCGCTCGCCGACCTCGGGCTAGTGCAGGAGCGCGAGCCGTTCCGGCGCCTGTTCAACCAGGGCCAGATCCTTGGCGCCGACGGCGAGCGGATGAGCAAGAGTCGCGGCAACGTCCAGGATCCCGACGAGCTGGTGCAGCGGTACGGCGCCGATACGGTCCGCCTATTCCTGATGTTTATGGGTCCGTGGGACCAGGGCGGGCCGTGGAGCTCCACCGGGATCGGGGGCATCAGCCGCTTCCTACACCGCGTATGGACCGTCGTCCTCGACCCTGCAGGAACTGAAGCGGGAGACTCGGACGCGGGACGCCTGCCGCCCGGCGAGACGGCGGCGGACGCCGAGCGCGCCCTGCTGGTGGCTGCGCACCGGACCCTGAAGGTGGTGACGGGCGAGTTCGAGGGCTATCGCTTCAACACGATGGTGGCGCACCTGATGGAGCTGACTAACGTGCTGATGCGCTTCCGCGGGACTCAGGTTGCCGGCGGAACAGGCTGGAACCAGGCAGTGGACCTGCTCCTGCACATGCTCGCGCCGTCAGCTCCGCACATCTCCGAGGAGCTTTGGGCGCGGCAGCTTGAGTCACGCGGAGAGCCGTGGCGCTCCATCCACGTGGAGCCGTGGCCGACGTGGGACGAGGAGCTCGTCGCCGAGGACCGCGTGGAGCTGCCCGTCCAGGTGAACGGCAAGCTGCGGGACCGCATCCAGGTGCCGCCTGGCCTGTCGGCGGCCGAGATCGAGACCATCGTGCTGGAGCGCGAGAAGATCCGCGCGATCTTAGGGGATCGTCGGCCGGATCGCGTCATCCAGGTCCCGGGCCGGCTGGTCAACGTCGTCGTCCGGTAGGGTCCCGCGACCTCGCCCCTGGGGCCTCCGCCGTGCGTGCGGGCCGGCTGCCTCCGCGGGACAGCCCGGACGCGGATGGCTGCGTCGCCGCTACGCCAGCTCCGCTCCGGCCACCCCGCAGTCCTCTGCGAATGCCTCGAGCGCGTCGTCCGAGTCCGCGGCGTCTCTGACGAGCGCCATGACGCGACTTACGCCGAGTTCGCGGTAGCTCGCGATCAGGTCCTGTCGCCGCGGGCCGGGACGCCCGAGTTGCTCCCACCAGATGTGCGCCGACACCTTCAGCGTCCCCGGATCTCGCCCGATCTCCTCGCAGCGACCTCGAATGGTCGCCAAGGCGACCTTCAGCTCAGCCGGGGGCAGGCCGTCGACGTTCAGCTCGTCCGCGAATCGGGCCGCTAGACGCCAGGTCACGTTCGGCCCGTTGCCTCCGACCATAATCGGGATGCGGGGCTGTTGCAGCGGCTTGGGGACGTTGATGGCGTCTTCGACGCGCCCGTACCGGCCGTCGTAGGTCGCGTGCACTGACCGCCCGGGGGCAAGCATCCGGGAGATCACCTCGAGCGCGTCGGCGAGGGCAGCCAGTCGCTCGGCAGTCTCGGGGAAACCGTAGCCGTACGCCATCCACTCGTCGCGCTTCCAGCCGGCGCCGATCCCGAGATCCATCCGTCCGCCGCTGACGACGTCCATCGTGGCCGCCATCTTCGCCACAAGCGCCGGGTTGCGGAACCCGCTGCAGATCACGATCTGGCCGAGACGCACGCGGGATGTCAGCACGGCGAGCGCCGAGAGCGAGGTAAACGACTCGAAAGTGACCTCGTCCGTGGGGTCGGGCACCGTGTGGAAATGGTCGAATAGCCATGCCGACTCGAACCCGAGCCGCTCTGCTTGCTGCGCTACCGCCACCGTGCGTGCCCACGCTTGGGCCGCATCCCATCCGTCGTATTCGCCGGTCCAGCCCTGGGGCACGATCACGCCGACCTGCAAGGCACTCCCCCGATCGTTCGACGCCGACGGGATCAGCCTACATCCCGCGCCCGAGCGGCAGTGGTCGGCGCCGCTCGACTAAAGGGCTGTGGCCGAATGCCCTGGAGGGTTTGCTAGGCGTTTGACGCCTCCTCGGAGCCGTGGAGCAGTAGGAAACGCCAGGACCCGTCGCGCCGAACGAGCGTGCCGGTCAGGCAGTAGGGGATGACGAGT
>JBKQRF010000190.1:0-3443 GCA_052144055.1 Candidatus Limnocylindrales bacterium | reverse complement strand
GCTCCCACTGCTCATCGGTCAAGGCGATCGCGAAGCTCATGGCGGCCATCGTGGCGGCACGCGATGCCAGCTTTGATGGCACAAACCTCACGATCTGAACGGGATCTTTCGGCTACAGGCCCTCAGTCGGCAGTCGGCCACGAAACGAGCCCACATTAGGTTGATGCACCGTTACGAAAGGCCCTCTTCCCGCTGCTACGCTGGCAGTCCTCGGGGCTGAGAACCGCCCCAGGGTGGCGGGAGGAGCAACGCGGCGATCCCGGACTTCCAGATGATCATGCTGCCGCTCTTGCGGCTCACCGGGGACGGGGCCGAGCATACCTTGGTCGCGACGGTGCAGGCCGTGTCGGACGACTTCCCCGTGACGCCCGAAGAGCGAGCGCAGCCACGGCCCCACGCCAATCGGACGGTCATCTACAACCGCGTGTCATGGGCCACCTCCTACCTGCGGTATGCGGCGTGTTGACGGCCACTGGGCGCGGCCGCTTTCGCATCACCGAGCGACCACAGCAGGTGCTGGCTGCGCCGCGGGATCGCATCGACATCTCGTACCTCATGCAGTACCCGGAGTGCCGGACGTTCCGCGAGAAACCCGGGAAGAAGACTCCGTCCAAGACGTCGGTTGCCGAGACACAGAGCGCCGATGAAGCCGAGACGCCGGAGGAGGCCATCGCGTCGAGTTACGCTGCCTTCTGCGCCTCCGTCGAGCAGGAACTGCTAGAGCGCGTCAAGGCGGCCAGCCCCACGCTCTTCGAACGCCTGACTGTCGAACTGCTGGTCGCCATGGGGTACGGCGGATCGCAGGAGGACGGCGGGAAAGCGGTGGGCCAGAGCGGCGATGGCGGCATCGACGGGGTGATCAAGGAAGATCGCCTCGGCCTCCACACGATCTACCTGCAAGCCAAGCGCTGGGACGGCACTGTCGGGCGGCCGGTGGTGCAGGCGTTCGCGGGGGCACTCGCCGGGCAACATGCGCGGCGCGGTGTACTGATCGCCAGCTCGACCTTCTCCTCGCCCGCGCAGGCGTACGTGAAGGGGATCGAGCAGCGCATCCTGCTGATCGACGGCCGGGAGCTCGCTGGTTACTTGTTCGATTTCGGGGTCGGTGGGGTCCCAGTCGGGCAGCCGCACGTCCTGAAGCGGGTTGATTTGGCCTTCTTCGAGGAGGCATAAAGCGGCCCTCTAGCCCACCTAGTCGGCGCCGATGGGCAATCCGCGCCGGAGGGTCACAGCGAGTTGGAAAAGGAGCGAAGGAGATGCACCTAGACACGCCCGTGATCGAGTACCGGGCCGAGGTCCCCGACCCTGCGGCGTTTGTCCGGTTGTTCGCGACCACGGGCTGGGACCCGCAGGGTCGGCTGACGGTCGCGGCGGCAGTCGAAGCACTGGGGCACACGTGGTATGCCGTGTCGGCATACGACGAGGCCCGTCTCGTCGGGACGGGCCGGATCGTCGGCGACGGCGTTCTGCATGCCCTGCTCGTTGACGTCATCGTCGATCCCGCCTATCGGCACCGAGGCATCGGGAGCGGTATCATCGGGCGTCTCGTGGCCGAGTGCCGGGCGCGTCGGGTCCTCGATGTGCAACTCTTCTGCGCCCGGTACATGGCCTACTTCTGCGAGCGGCTCGGGTTCATTGCCCGGCCCGACGACGCCCCGGGCATGGAACTGATGGTGCGCGACGCCCAGCCCGAACCGGAGGTCTCCTGATGGCCCGTCGATCCTTCGTTTCACAGTTGTACCGGACCGCTCGCTAGGCCAACGACGTGTCGGTCCTCGCCTCGGGGAACCCGCACCGCATCGCGCGCTGGGTCACGAACACGATGCTCGGCCGCACGCTCGCCCGGGGCCGGATCTGGTGGATGTTGTGGGGCGGAGGCTAACGCTGACAGGACAGATGCCCCTCATGGACCCGCAGGAGCGCTTCCTGACCGCCGTCTTCCACGCCACGGACGGCTCGCCGTACCGGCAGGCGTCAGGCCGTGGCATCGGGGCGGACATGGGGCTCGATGAGCCCGACACCGAGGCCCTCGTCCACGAGTTGCTGGTGCAGGGACTCGTGCGGCGGACCGGCACCCCACTGTCCCTGCAGTTGACCGACGCGGGACTTCGAGCCGTGCGGGCCGCGCGGATGCGCCGCACCGAGGAACACTGAGCGAGGGCATCACCACCATGTGCGAGTGCTCGCGGGGCGATCTATTGACGATGCCCGTGGCCAGCCGCACCCCACAGGTTCTCTGCCACGCCTTCACGTCATCTTCATCGCGCCTCGCCACGCCATGAACAGGCGGACTCGTGCCAGAGAGAACGGGAAACCGGCTGATCATCGTGGTGTTGGTCGTCGCCCTCATCGTGCGACTGATCCGGGGACCCCGGCGTGGCTACTGGATGCAGCACCAGCATCCGGATGATCCTGAGCAGGTGCTGCTGGCTCGCTTCGCCCGGGGCGAGATCGGGGCAGAGGAGTTCCAGCAACGCCTCGAGGTGCTGCGCCGCGCCGGACTGCCGCCGGGCAAGTGACAGGAGAGATGCGATCGGGTCGGGCTGCTGCGCGCCGACCACGCTGCGGCTCTCCAGGCGAACGCTCGGAAGGGCCCTAGGAGCCCTGATGGCAGAAGGGCGACAAGTCCCTCTCCCACCAGCACCCAGTTTCCTGTACAGGGCCTAGAACGCCTGTCTTACACTGCCCTGCCATGGGCGACACCGAGGCGGCGTAGGAGGCGGTGCACGAAGCCCTCCAACGGCTGCCGGGCCGAGAGGCCGCCCGCCCGCACTGGCCACTGGCACCCGGATGAGCGGCCGCGGGCGGCTACGGCCTACTACGCGGGCCACATCCATCGGTTCGACCGTCGCTCCACCGTGCAGTCGCGGGTCATGACGGAGTCTGAGGCGCTGTGGGAGTTGGCCGAGGTGTTGCGGACGCGCTGAGTGGCTCTCCGAGTCAGAAGGCCCTGATCCGCGTCGGACGAATGCGAGCAGGTGCCGGTCGCCTGCGGCGCTGGAGAGGCTTCCGGGCCATGTTGAGCATCTCGGGGCTGCGCTCCTCCCCGGCCCTCACCGCCCTGACGGGCCTCGTGCTCATCCTCGTTGGCGTCGCAGGCAACTGGCCGCCGCTTGCCATCGTCGGCGTCCTCCTGCTCGCGCTGGCGGCGCTCGGACTCCTGACGGGGACGCGGCGGGACAGCGAAGAGCCCCCGGCGGGGGGTTAACCGGGCGCTCAGGTCTGAGGGAGGAGGAAGGAGGAACGATCAGGATGATTCTTCGCGTCCCTGAACATGTCCTGAAGCGCAAGAGACGCTGCGCCCACCTCCCCGGACCAAGCCGTCCTGCGCGTCGATGGCGAACCGGAGCCGTTGGGAGTGCGCCCGCGACTCCGGTTCTGCTGTGCCCCGCCCTGATCGGGGCCAGTCCGGCCATGCTGCGCTCGACACCCGGTCCGGCATA
>JBKQRF010000189.1:0-4838 GCA_052144055.1 Candidatus Limnocylindrales bacterium | reverse complement strand
TGTCCGTGCGAAGGCGCTCCAGGGCCGTATACAAGGTCCCAGCGCGCAGTCGGACACGCCCCTTGGAGATCTGCTCGACGTCGGTGATGATCCCGTAGCCGTGCTGGCTGCCCGCTGCGAGCGCGGTGAGGATGAGGAACGTCGCCTCTTGCATTCTGCGCCTGGCCACGCAAGCAATATATATCGTTCAACTGTCTATTACAAGCGGTTGTACAACTGAAACGGCCGCCGCTTGACGAACGGCGAGGGGTGGTGGAAGGGAGCGATCGGCTCTGCGCCCGGCTCGCGCGTCGCCCACCGAGCGCCAGCACCACGAGCTCAACGCTCTACTGGGCGATTCTGCGGCGGTACGTGACCATCGCGACGGTGTACGCGACGATGAGGATGCCGACGCACCAGGCGAGGGCGACCCAGATCCCCGTGCCGACCGGCTGCCGGGTGAACAGGTCGCGGATCGTGTTGACGATCGATGTCACCGGCTGGTTCTCGGCGAAGGCGCGCACCGGGCCGGGCATCGTCGCGGTGGGCACGAACGCCGAGCTGACGAACGGCAGGAAGATGAGCGGGTAGGAGAACGCGCTCGCGCCGTCCACGGACTTCGCGGTCAGTCCGGGGATGACCGCGAGCCAGGTCAACGCCAGGGTGAACAGGATCACGATGCCGGCGACCGCGAGCCAGGCCGGCACGCCCGCCGACGAGCGGAAGCCCATGACGAGGGCGACGAGCACGACTACGACGAGCGAGATGAGATTGGCGACCAGCGAAGTCAGCACGTGCGCCCACAACACGGACGATCGAGCGATCGGCATCGACTGGAACCGCTCGAAGATGCCGCTCTGCAGGTCCAGGAACAGCCGGAATGCGGTGTAGGAGATGCCCGACGCAATCGTGATGAGCAGAATACCGGGCAGCAGATAGGTCACGTAGGCGCCCGAACCGTGCTGGATCGCGCCGCCGAACACGTAGACGAAAAGCAACATGAACGCGATCGGCATGAGCGTGGTCGTGATGATGGTGTCCGGGCTCCGCGTGATGTGGCGCAGGGACCGTCCCGTCAGGACGGCGGTTTCGCCGACGAAGTGCGTGGTCATGGTTGTTCCCTACTTTCCGGAGCTGGTGTTGCCGGCCACGCTTTCGCTGCCGTCCTGGCCGTTGCTGCCGACGATCGTGAGGAAGATGTCCTCGAGGGTGGGCAGCTTCTCGACGTATTCGACCTTGGCGGGCGGGAGCAGGGCCTTGAGCTCGGCGAGGGTGCCGTTCACCCTGATGCGACCGTCGTGCAGAATCGCGATCCGGTCGGCGAGTCGTTCAGCCTCGTCGAGGTACTGCGTCGTGAGCAGCACCGTCGTGCCGTGCCCGGCGAGTTCCCTCACGGCGTGCCACACCTCGAGGCGCCCCTCGGGGTCGAGCCCGGCCGTCGGCTCGTCGAGGAAGATGACCGGCGGATTCCCGATGAGGCTCATCGCGATGTCGAGGCGGCGGCGCATGCCACCCGAATAGGTCACCACCCGTCGGGCGGCCGCGGCGCTCAGCCCGAACCGCTCAAGCAGCTCATCCGCGAGCTTGGCAGGGTCCTGGATGTGACGTAACCGGGCGACCAGCACCAGGTTCTCCCGCCCGCTGAGGATCTCGTCGACGGCCGCGAACTGTCCGGTGAGACTGATGGACGCCCGCACGTCCGCAGCCTGCGTGGCGACATCGAAGCCGTTGACGCTGGCGTTCCCCGCGTCGGCCTTGAGCAGCGTGGACAGGATCTTCACGACCGTGGTCTTGCCCGCCTCGTTCTGACCGAGCAGGGCGAAGATGCTGCCCCGCGCGACCTCGAAGTCCACGCCGCGCAGCACGTGCAGCTGCTTGTAGGACTTCTCCAGGCCCTGCACAAGGATCGCCGGCATCTGGACTTGATTGGCTGTCATCTGGTTCTCCGTTTCGCCTCTACTTTGACGACTGGGTGCGTGCGGCGCGATCGGTGGCGTCGCAAGAAGTGACGGTCGTCCCGAAACGCACCGGGGCCAGCTGGCGTGGCGACGCGCAGGCTGAACCAGCGCCGTCGACATCGGGTCGGCGGCCCTTGGACGGATGCGTATCGGCGGAACGACCTGAGAAGGCGTCCCGCCTCTAGCGAACGGCGACGCGAGTGCCTACGCGTTCACCGCGAGGCTCAGATGTCGAGATCCTCGACGGGCGGCTGGTCGGCGGAGGCCGCGAGCGTCTCGTAGATCCGGAGCGGGATCTTCTCGCGGAGGGCCTCGAGCGAGTCAACCACGTCGAGTGTCGCGTCCGCGTACGTGGCGCTCCAGCTCGATCCGCCGAGACCGGTGAGCTGGGCGAGCCAGCCCGCGGGCTTGCCGTCGGCATCGCCCATCGTCCACTCGGGCGATCGCTGCGTGTGGAGCACGTACTTGCCCGTGCGGGTCCGGTAGATGCGGTACCGCGTGCTCCACGAGGAATCTCCCCACTCGGCGAGCAGGATCCCGGCGAACCGGACCTTCCTGCCACGACCGGGACCGACGCGGACGATGACCTCATCGAACCCCTCGCGCCGGCCCTCCTCGATGTCGAGGTACCGGCGCAGCGCAGCCACGATTGCCTGGGACAGGTTCCCGCCGGAGACCTCCTGGGCCCGGCGGTAGAGCTCGAGGTCGTCGTCGGACACGTAGATCGTCTTGTTCGGCACCGCGCCATCCTAGCCTTCTCCGTCGTTGACTCAGTATATGTAGCAGTATACGTGCGCCAGTCTGGCCGTCAACCCCTCGATTCGGGTGCTAACACGCGGAGCGGGGGACCCGGTCCATACGTACCCGCAACAGCGGAGTTGAACCGGACTCCGCCGGAGCACTCTATCGGTTCCCGTGCTGGGTTCGCACCATGAGAGGCGGCGCGATGCGCGCCGATCGACAATCCCGGCCACGTTGACGCTCGGCTCGCGTCTCTTCGCCCTCACGGCGACCGTAGCGGTGGTCGCCGTGCTCGGCATCGTCCTTGTCGGCCCGTCCTTCGCAACTTCCGGATCACGAACGAGAACGCACCGGCCGTGGCGGAGATCTGCGCGCGCCTCGACGGCTTGCCGCTCGAGGCCGGGGGCATGGCTCGCAAGGCCGTCGTCGGCGCACCCGCGGGCCGTGAGTATCGGCAGACGAACGGCTGGACCTTCTGGCTCGTCAGCCATTTCGACTCCCCATCACCTAGCTCGCGTCAGGCCAGCCGCCTCGATGCAGCACCATCGGATGCCAGGGCAGTGAGCCGAGCGGGTTGGCCACGAGGCGTCGACTCTGCGCCACGTATGGCGTCTGGGCTCGCCAGCAGCCCTCTGGAGGTACGAGTCCGGCCGAGAGCGCCGTGGTCTGCTGCAAGAGCGCGTCTAGCGCTTGGCGCAGCGCCCCGGCGTCCTGCTGGCGCGCTCGATCCTCGCAGTCCGCCAAGGCGTCACGTCCCTCTGGCGTCAGACGCATGGCGCGCTCGGGGGCCGAGGTAGCGAGGCTGCGGCGCAGCAGGTAGCCGGCAGCCATGGCGATCCCCTCGTTGGAGAGACCGCTCAGCGCTGACACATCGCGGAGGCGGATGGCGCCTGAGCCGATCACGCGCAGCACGTTGGCGGCGAGGGGAAGTGACACCTTCGCGCCTCGCTCGTGATCGAGCGTCATGGCGGTGAGCACCTGTCCGAGCAGCGCCACGAGCGGGCGTCCGTCGTCATCGGCGCCGTCGCCGTCGATGACATGCGTCCAGAACCCGTCGGATGGAGCGACCTCGGGCGGGGACCACGGCATCGGCCTCGCCATGGCGATCAACGTCTCGTGCAGCGCGTCGATGACCTCCCCACCGAAGCGGCTTCGCCAGCGCTCCTCGACTGCGCTGATCGTGCGCGGCCACAGCTTCTGCGCGTACAGGCCGGCTCGGGTGGGGCGCAGCACGGTGTCGGCCCTGATGCCGCGCCCGGTTCCGTAGCCGGCACGACGCATCCCGTTGATCTCGCCGATCGAGATCCAGCCCCAGCGTTCGAGGCCCGCGATATTGCATGCGGCGCGGGTCCGCTCGCGTAGCTCGCCGACGCTGATGCCTTCCGCGGGGATGGAGCGCAACCCGCTGGTCCACATCGCCAACGAGATGCGGAAGTGCCGACCGACCGTCTCGGAACTTGCGGCCTCGAAGGCGTTGTCCACCTCGATGGTGTGAGCGATCCACGCCCAGGACAACAGGGTGGTAAGCGGCACGTGCTCTGGCACCACGGGAGTATCGTGCATCAGCGGGGTCATCCCAGCCGAGGCCCACACGCACCCGCGCCTCTCGGTATTCGGTAAGTCCGGCGCGCGGGCGCCGGTCTCGTGCTGGTTGTCCACCAGACCCCGACCGTGTGGTGCTCAGCGAGAAGGACGGGATGGCCCCGAGTTCTGGCCGAGGTGGCTTGACCTCGAGCCGCATTCGGGCCGAGGTTGCGGCGGCCTCGGGCCAGCGCGGTGATGAACCGGCGCAGGCTGTCACCGAGCCAGACGACCGCGACGCTGCGGCGCCACAGGTACCCACAGCGCCCGCGGCGAGGTCCGTCCCAGGGCCGGCCACAAGCGGCACAGCAGGAGGCCCCGACCTGCAGGGGCCAGGGCCTCGGGCGAAGCGTAGGGCAGCCTCCTACACGGCGCGATCCCCGGCAGGCAGGTACGCAAGAGGACGTCCAGCGGTCGATCAGTGGCACCTCCGACTGGTGGCACCTCCGACTCACGACGCGAGCGGGCGACCCGGGTGCATGCTGGGCCGGTTCCTCCTCCTGCTGGAGACCGGGGCCGCTCTCAGAGGAGCGGCCCCGGTCTCGCGTTTCAAGCCCGGAACAGGCGCAAGGCGGACAG
>JBKQRF010000188.1:0-8360 GCA_052144055.1 Candidatus Limnocylindrales bacterium | reverse complement strand
GCTCCCACTGCTCATCGGTCAAGGCGATCGCGAAGCTCATGGCGGCCATCGTGGCGGCACGCGATGCCAGCTTTGATGGCACAAACCTCACGATCTGAACGGGATCTTTCGGCTACAGGCCCTCAGTGCCTTCCCTGTCGCCCGACCCGTCCGCCGCGCCTGACTCTCCGGCCGTCCCGATGGACACCGGCGTCCGTGTCTCTAATGTGGACTGGCGCGGCTCCGCTGCGGTCACCGGGCACCCGCTGCCGCCGCTCGTGCTCGTCCATGGCATCGGGGAGACTGCTACGTGTCCTCGGCGGAGCGCGCTCCTCGCGTGCGTGACGTCGAAGCTGTCCTACGGGCCCGACGCGCTTCTGCCGCTCGTGTCTGTCCCGGCGCTGGTGGCGCCCGCAGGCGCAATCGCCACCGACGACGAGGCCGGGCGGGATCGCGAGCTGGAGCTGTGCGACGCAGTTGGACTGTTCTGGGGTCGCGCGCGGCTGGTGCGCTATCCGGCCGCCGGGCACAACCTCGCTCGGCACATGCCCCAGGAGCCGGCGCTGGAGCTGGCAGCCATGGTTCTGCTGGGTGCCGGCTGAGCCACCGTCCGGCATGCCGGCGTACCATGCGGTCGTGGACAGACTGCCAGAGCATGTCCGGGCACTCGTGACCGAGATCGAGAACGAGATCGGCGAAACCGGCGGCGACGACGGACGCGCAGTGCCCACCCCGGCCGAGATCATCGAGGGCCGGCAGGCCGGGCCGGACGGCCGCGGCACCGCAGTCGCGGGCTCGGCGGCCGCCATCGAGCAGGCCGTTCGGGACATTCTGGTCGAGATCGGGGAGGACCCTGATCGGCCCGGGCTCGCCGCGACGCCCGGCCGCGTGCACCGGATGTATGCCGAGCTGACCGCCGGTTACCACGTAGACCCGGTCAGGCTGGTCAACGGTGCCGTCTTCGACGTCGACTACAGCGAGATGGTGGTCGTCAAGAACATCCCGTTTTACAGCCTCTGCGAGCACCACCTGCTCCCGTTCTTCGGCAGCGCGGCGGTCGCATACATCCCGCGAGGCCGCGTCATCGGGCTGTCCAAAATCCCCCGCATCGTCGAGATGTTTGCGAGGCGGCTGCAGGTCCAGGAGCGCATGACGCAACAGATCGCGGACTTCCTCATGGAGACGGTCGATCCCATGGGCGTGGGCGTCGTCCTTGAGGCGACACATCTCTGCGCGGTGATGCGGGGCGTCAAGACGAGCGGCGCGGTCATGACCACGAGCGCGGTGCTCGGGGTCTTCCGTCGTCGCGACCGGACCCGCGCTGAGTTCTTCTCACACCTCGACCGTCGGCCGCCCGGCGACTGACCGCCTCGGCGCCCACAGCGATGCGCCAGTTGGCGGAGCAGCGGCGCCGTGTCGGCGACGTATGATGCGCGACGATGACCGAACGACCGATCAAGGTGCTCATCGCCAAGCCCGGCCTCGACGGCCATGACCGCGGGGCGAAGGTGCTGGCCCGCGGGCTGCGCGACGAAGGGTTCGAGGTCGTGTACACGGGGCTGCGCCAGACTCCCGAGATGATCGCGTCGGCGGCGCTGCAGGAGGACGTCGACGTCGTCGGGCTATCCATCCTGTCGGGGGCACACATGACCCTCGTGCCCCGCGTCTGCCGTGCGCTCCGCGAGGAGGGCCTGGGCGATGTGCTGGTGACGGCCGGCGGGATCATCCCCGCCGACGACGTGCCGGCCCTGCGCGAGGCGGGGGTCGATCGCGTGTTCGGGCCCGGCACCACGATCGGGGAGGTCGCGGAGTACCTCCGCGAGAACATCCGCCCTCGCGAGACCGCGTGACGCCGGCGGACCGCGGCGCCGAGCTGGCGGAGCGCGTCCGGGCAGGTGACCGTCGCACGCTGGCCCGCCTGCTGACCGAGATCGAGGATCGCACCGCCCTCGCCGAGTCGGCCCTGCGGGTCCTGTATCCGCTCAGCGGGAAGGCCCACCTCGTCGGTGTCACCGGCGCGCCGGGGGCCGGCAAGAGCACCCTCGTGGCCGCCCTCGCCGGTGCCGTCCGTGGGTCCGGGAGGCCGGCGGCGGTGCTCGCCATTGACCCATCCAGCCCGATCACCGGGGGCGCGATTCTGGGCGACCGCATCCGCATGCAGGAGCACGCCGGCGACAGTGATGTGTTCATCCGGTCGATGGCGTCCCGGGGTCACCCCGGTGGACTGGCGGCCGCATCGGTGGACGCCGCGGCCGCGCTCGACGCGGCGGGGTTCCCCATCGTGTTCCTCGAGACGGTCGGGGCCGGTCAGAACGAAGTCGAGGTGGCGTCGATCGCGGACACCACGGTCGTTGTCGAGGCTCCGGACATGGGCGACGAGGTGCAGGCGATCAAGGCCGGCCTGCTCGAGATGGCCGACATCGTGGTCGTTACTAAGGGCGACCGACCAGGTGCCCAGCGCACGGCGGCGCAGCTCCGCGCCATGCTCACGGTGGGGGCGGCCGACGATGCGGAGGCGACCCGGCGGGCCGCGGCGCGCGGTCGCCGCCGGCCGAAGAGGCCGCAGGTGCTCCTGGTGACCGCGCTGACGGGGGACGGAATCTCCGACTTGCTCGAGGCGCTCGACCGGCGGGCGGCGGGTCGCGACGCGGCGGCCCTGCGCCCTGCGCGGCTCGCTCGCGCGGCTGCGCAGCTCGACGCCGTTATGGCGGAGCGCCTGCGCGGACGGGTACGGGAGACTCGGCACCGCGGCGAGATCGATGCGCTGGTGCACGCCATCGCCGGGCACGAGATCGATCCGTATGCGGCAGCCGACCGGGTCATGGGCCTGCTCGACGGCGCGGCCGAGGATGGCGATCCAGCGGCTGTGCCGGTGCAGTACCCTTCGGCTCGATGAGCATCAGGGCGGTCCTCGTTTGCGGCGCCGGGCTGATGGGGCATGGCATCGCCCAGGTCTGCGCGGTCTCCGGCCACGACGTATTTTTGTTCGAGGCCGACCGCTCGCGCTCCGAGGCCGGACTGGCGCGCATCAGCACGAACTTGGAGCGGGCCGTGGCGAAGGGCCGCATGAGCGACGAGGAGCGTCGCGCGGCGCTCAGCCGGATCCGGATCGCTGATGCGCTCGGCGGCGCGGTCGCGCAGTGCGACCTCGTGCTCGAGGCCGTGTTCGAGGACGAGGCCGTCAAGCGCTCCCTGTTCTCAGAGCTCGACCAGCGTGCCCCCGAGCACACGATCCTGGCGTCGAACACGAGCTCGATCAGCATCACCCGTCTGGCCGCGGCCGTGCGGCCCGGCCGCCGTCCACGGTTCATCGGGATGCATTTCTTCAGCCCGGTGCCCGTGGTGCCGCTCGTCGAACTGGTCCGCGGAGCCGAGACGTCCGACTCGACCGAGGCGGTCATCCGCGAGCTTGCGGTGAGGCTGGGCAAGCAGGTCATCATCAGCAAAGACCGTCCCGGGTTTATCGTGAACCGCATCCTGATGCCGTACCTCGTGGAAGCAATGCACGCCTACGAGGAAGGACTTGGCACGCTCGAGGACATCGACAGTGGCGTCCGGGTCGGCCTGAAC
This sequence comes from Candidatus Limnocylindrales bacterium, assembly GCA_052144055.1. Classification (GTDB taxonomy): domain Bacteria; phylum Chloroflexota; class Limnocylindria; order Limnocylindrales; family CSP1-4; genus JAJYNJ01. The sequence continues at coordinate 4,811 of JBKQRF010000188.1, read as the reverse complement.
CATCCGATGGGACCGCTCGAGCTCGCCGACTTTATCGGGCTCGACGTGTGCCTCCACGTGATGGAGGTCCTGCACGACGGCTTCCACGAGCGGCAGTTCGCGCCGCCACCGATCCTCCGGCAGCTCGTCGACGCGGGCTACCTGGGCCAGAAGAGCGGGCGCGGCTTCTACACCTACCCGCGGCCGCCGAAGGCGTAGGATCGCCCGGATCCGGCGGCCGGGTCTCGGCCGGGGAGCCTCGGAGGGCAGCATGCGCCGCGTCGCGATCGTCACCGACTCCGCGTCTGACCTCGACACGTCGGTCGCTGCGGAAGGGGGCATCGCGCTCGTCCCGTTGATCGCGATCTTCGGCGACGAGCAGTATCAGGCCGGCGTGGACATGTCGCCCCGTGAGTTTTGGGCCCGGTTGACTGCGCCGAGTGCGCCCTTCCCGCGCACCGCGGCCGCCAGCGCCGGCGCCTTCCAAGCCGCGTTCGAGCGATGCTTCGTCGAGGGTGCGGAGGCCGTCGTCTGCGTCACGGTGGCCGGTACGCTCAGCGCGACCCTAAAGAGCGCTCAGATGGCGCGTGAGGTCCTACCGGATCGCGAGATCCACGTGGTGGACAGCTGGGGCGCGAGCATGGTCGAGGGAATGCTGGCTCAGCTCGGCGCTGAGATGGCGGACGACGGCGCCATAGCGAGCGAGATCGCGGCTGAGATGGAGCGCCGGATCCCGGACCTGCGGCTGTTCGTAATGCTCGACACGCTCGAGTATCTCGTGCGCGGCGGCCGGATCGGGCGCGGGCGCGCCCTCATGGGCGCCATGCTCTCGCTGAAGCCGATCCTGACCGTGCTCGACGGAGTGGTGGACACCGTGGACAAGCCGCGGACCCGTTCAAGAGCCCGCCAGCGACTTGTGGAGCTCATCACGGCCAGGCCGGTGGAGCGCGTGGCGCTGCTGCACACGCCTGACGAGACGAACGTCGAGGCGTTCGGCGACGTCCTCGCGAGGGCCGCGGGCATCGAACGAGCGACACTCAGCACGCAGATCATCGGGGCGTCGATCGGACCGCACGTCGGGCCGGGCGCGTACGGCGCGGTCGTGCTCTGGCGGCACCAGTAGGGCCTGAGGCCGGCGGGCCGCCCTGCGGTCTGCTTGTCTGAGGGCGCTGGCGCCGCCGAGGTCGCCGTCGTCTCGGGCATGTCTCCCTGTCGACAGGACCGGCCTGCCCCGAGGCCTGGACCCTGGGGATCGGGCCGTCCGGCCCTTCGAGTTCCGGACACCCGGCGTATAGAGTCGCCAACGAGACGACCATGCGACCACGCACCGGCGCCCTGAGAGTATGCCTCGCTTTAGGGCGGGCCGGGCGAGTCCCAGTTCCGTCGCAAGGCGTCGGTCATGGAGGACCTCCGCCACATGGCGACAGAGCAGATCGGCGTGATCAACCCCTGGGCCGTCGCCCAGCAGCAGTTTGATCTCGCCGCCGAGAAGCTGGGGCTGGATCCGGGCCTGCGCAAGGTGCTTCGGGAGCCCCGCCGCGAGCTGACCGTCCACTTCCCGGTCAAGATGGACGACGGCACGGTTCGCGTGTTCACGGGCTACCGCGTCCAGCACAACGTGGGCCGTGGCCCGGCAAAGGGCGGTATCCGCTACCACCAGGACGTCTCCCTCGACGAGGTCAAGGCCCTCGCCATGTGGATGACCTGGAAGTGCGCCGTCGTGGGCATCCCCTTCGGCGGCGGCAAGGGCGGCGTGATCGTCGACCCGAAGAAGCTTTCGCGGCGCGAGGTCGAGGGGCTAACCCGTCGGTTCGCCACCGAGATCAGCATCATCATCGGCCCCGAGCGTGACATCCCCGCGCCGGACGTGAACACCAATGCTCAGACGATGGCCTGGATTATGGACACATACTCGATGCATGTCGGGTACACCGTGCCGGCCGTCGTCACGGGCAAACCGATTAGCCTAGGTGGCTCGGAGGGCCGCAACGAGGCCACGGCACGCGGCACGGTCTACTGCGTCGTCGAGGCGGCGAAGCACCTCAAGCTCGACCTGCACGGCGCCACGGCGGTCGTCCAGGGTTTCGGCAACGCGGGCTCTATCGCTGCGCAGCTGATGGTCGCCGAGGGCTCGAAGATCCTGGCCGTCTCCGACTCCCAGGGCGGGGTCCGGGACGACAGGGGGCTCGACGTCGAGCGCGTGATCGTCTGGAAGCAGGAGCACGGCACCGTGGTCGGGTTCCCCGGCTCCACGGCCGTCTCGAACCAGGAGATCCTGGAGATCCCGTGCGACGTGCTGATCCCGGCCGCGCTCGAGAACCAGATCACCGCCAAGAACGCCGGCCGCATCCAGGCCAAGATCGTGGCCGAGGCCGCCAATGGCCCGACCACGCCGGAAGCTGATGCGACGCTATACGAGCGCGGGATCTTCATGATCCCGGACATCCTCTGCAACGCCGGCGGCGTGACCGTCAGCTATTTCGAGTGGGTCCAGGACCTCAACCGGGACCACTGGAGCGAGGATCAGGTCAACCACCGGCTCAAGGAGATCATGACCAAGGCGTTCGCGGAGACGCTCGCGCTCGCCGAACTGCACGAGGTCAACATGCGGACCGGCGCGTATATGCTGGCCGTCGACCGCGTCGCGCAGGCAACCGCGCTGCGCGGGCTGTACCCATGATCGGCTGACCAACCCGCTCGGGCGCACGAATTCAGCTCGAGGCACGAATTCAGCTCGAGGAAATCAGCAGATCGTGGGGTGGTGATGTGACCCGTTCGTTCAACGTCGCGGTGGTAGGTGCCGCCGGGATGGTAGGTAGCGAGATGATCCGGACGCTCGAGCAGCGAGGATTCCCGGTGCACGAGCTGCGGCCGCTCGACGTGCCCCAGCTAGCTGGGACGGAAGTGCGCTTCTCGGGCGCCACGTATGGGTGCCTCGAGGCCACCGAAGCCAACTTCGCGGGGATTGACATCGCATTCTTCTCGGCCGGCGCAGACGCGAGCCTCGACCTTGCGCCCAAGGCGGTCCGCCAGGGCGCCGTGGTCCTTGACAACAGCTCCGCGTGGCGCATGGACCCTGCCTGTCCGCTCGTGGTGCCCGAGGTGAACTTCCGCGATCTGTTTTGGCACAAGGGGATCATTGCCAATCCCAACTGCTCCACGATCCAGATGGACGTCGCGCTCAAGCCGCTCCACGACTTTGCAAGGATCAGGCGCATTGTGGTCTCGACCTATCAGGCGGCGTCCGGCGCCGGCAAGGGCGGCGTCGATGAGCTACGCCGCCAGACAATGGAGATCGCTTCGGGCCACGAGATCACCACGCCGCAAGCCTTCCGATACCAGCTGGCGATGAACCTGATCCCGCAGATCGACGTCTTCGACGAAGGTGACTACACCAAGGAAGAATGGAAGATGGTCCATGAGACGGCCAAGATCATGGGCGACCCGTCCATTCGCGTATCCGCAACGGCGGTCCGCGTTCCTATCGAGGTCGGGCATTCTGAGTCGATCAATATCGAGACCGACGTGAAGCTCACAGTTGCCGATGCTCGCCGTCTCCTCTCCGAGGCGCCGGGCGTCTGTGTCGTCGACGATCCCACCACGTACACGTACCCTATGCCGCTGCAGGTGTCCGGCACCGACGCAGTGCATGTGGGACGAATCCGTGAGGATTTCTCGATCGACCGAGGGTTGAACCTCTGGGTTGTGGCAGACAACGTCCGGAAGGGGGCGGCGCTCAACGCCGTGCAGATTGCGGAGCAGCTCGTGGTTGCCGACCTCGTTTCCGTCGGATGACTGGCCAGCCGATCCTCGTTCAGAAGTTTGGCGGCACTTCGGTCTCGACGGCCGAGAGCCGACGGCAGGTGATCGAGCACGTTCGGCAGGCGCGCCAAGCAGGCGACCAAGTCGTGGTTGTCGTCTCCGCGATGGGCCGCCGAGGTGATCCTTACGCAACAGACACGTTGCTCGATCTGTTGCGCGCTGATCGCGGCTCGGTCGATGCCCACGACTATGATCTTATGTTCAGCTGTGGAGAGGCCATTTCGGTGGCTCTCATATCGCATGCTCTCCGGCGATCGGGCGTTCCGGCCGTAGGCCTCACCAGCGTCCAGGCTCGCATCTACACGGACGGGCACCACCAGGAGGCCGAGATTGTTCGCGTCGACACGCGCCGCCTACGCAGCATTCTCGCGTCCGGCGAAGTGCCAGTAGTCACAGGCGCGCAAGGTGTTGCTCCGGACACGCTCGACTACACAACGCTCGGGCGCGGTGGCAGCGACACCTCCGGCGTCGCACTGGGCGTGGCACTCGGCGCCGGCAGGGTTGAGGTCTTCACCGATGTCCGTGGTGTTCTAGTCACCGATCCGCGTCTCGTGCCCAGTGCGCGCGTTCTGCGGCAGATCAGTTTTCATGCGATGCACGAGATGGCCAGATTTGGTGCGAGCGTCGTGCATCCGCGCGCCGTTGCCACCGGCTGGGCTGGAGGCATGCCGATCGTCGTACGGTCGACGTTCTCGGACGATCCCGGCACCCTTATCGGTAATGTGCAGGACGACGGACCGATCGTCGGCATTGCCGTGCTTGCCGACACGGAAACGCTGATCCTGCCACCCGGCAGCGCCGACTCCGACACCCGCAAGCGCTGGGAGCGGGATGGCCTCATGAGTCTCACTGACCGACGCGGGCGCGGACTCATCGTCGGGGCGGCGGCAAATAGGGCTGACACTCTGCGCGACGCGATCTCGTCAACAACCGTTCCGCCAGTAGAGCAGCTCGGTAGGTGTAGTTGGGTGTCCGTCGTCGGCCCTGGCGTCGAGGCTCGTCACGCTCTT
>JBKQRF010000187.1:0-4797 GCA_052144055.1 Candidatus Limnocylindrales bacterium | reverse complement strand
GTGCTGACGCTCGCCATGCTCTGGATCAACACGAGGGGCTGGGCTTTCGCCATCACTGTCGTGCTGGTAGTGCTGTTCGGGTTCCTGTGCTACGAAGAGGGTGAGGCCAACCGCCGGGGATGGCGGCGGCCCTGAGACGGCCGCCGGAACCCAGGGAGACCAAGAATGGGCGATCCGATCGGTGCAGCGGTGGACGTGCTCCACAACATCTTCGTGTGGTTTCAGACCGTCATTCCGGGCGGGTTCGGACTGCTGCTGATCCCGTTCGGGATCCTGGCGATCATCAGCTTGCTGGCCGCGCGCCGGGCCTGACCGGGCCGCCTGGGGCTGACTGGGCGCCCGGGACTGACCAAGGTCGTCTGGTACTCTCTTCGGGCGTGCGCCCCGGACGCCTCACCGAATGTGAGGTCCCGGCGACGGCTGAGATCCGAGATCCCGCCTGCCTTGAGGTCGGGACCACGTCAGACGCTTGCGGCTCGAGCATCCCACAGGGGCCAGCGGAGAGCTTGAGTCGAGGTGCGGCCTCCGACTTCCGGGCGAAGAGACTGTGGGGCACGACGTGGCGATGATCGCCAGGTTCGATCCCGCGATGGTCGCCTCGTGTTGGCGCCCGAGGGCGATATGACCTTCGGCATCGCCTGTGTTGCGGCGCACCGGCCCGAGATATGCCGACCTGCCACGCCCGGGTGGATCGCGCATTGTTCGACAGTTGATGGCAGCGACGCGGTCCGCCGGTTACACGCTTATCCGGCTAGACAGCACCGACCTCGTGACGGCCGCCCACGGCCTGCACTACGCGCGCGGGCTTCTAGAGATTGGGAGGTAACCGAAGAGCGAGATCCTCGAGCTAGACAAGCCCCATTGGACGTCTACGGAGCCAGCCGCTGACGCCCCGGATAGGCGGCGCCGCCCCTCGGGTGTGCATCGCGCATGCGGTGTGGCCGCGATCGCACGTGCTACACTGCGGGGCGCCGAACGCCATGTGTCCGCCCCGCCCGAACGGGGCTCTTTCCATGTCTTGGGAGGCGTATCCGACGTGACAGGTCTTGCCGGCGCGATGCCCTGGCTCATCCCGATAGCCGTCCTGGCGACGGTCCTCTTTGCCCTATACCTTGCGCGCGACGTGCTCGCGCATGACACAGGCACGCAGGCCATGTTGGACGTCGCCGACACGATCTACGAAGGGGCGGTCGCGTTCATCCGCCGCCAGTACACCACCATCGCCATGCTCGCCGTGGTGGTGGCGGTGGTGATCGCCGTGGTGATCGGGCTGGTCGAGACCAAGCAGGTCTCGGATACCGACATCTACGGGTTCAACCTCGGAATCCGGACCGGGATCGCCTTTCTGGTGGGCGCAGCCTGCTCGATGGCCTCCGGGATCATTGGCATGTACGTCAGCGTCAAGTCCAACGTGCGCACTGCCGCTGCCGCGCGCCGGAGCCTCGTGGAGGCGGTGAAGGTAGCCATGCACGGAGGGGCCGTCTCGGGCTTCCTCGTAGTGGCACTGTCTCTGGCGGGCGTGTGGGCGATGTTCGTCGTATACGGCGGATTCAGTCATCCGGACCAGGCGCCCTTCCTGATCGTCGGCTACGGCTTCGGCGCGTCGTTCGTGGCGCTGTTCGCGCAGCTGGGCGGCGGGATCTACACGAAAGCAGCCGACGTCGGCTCCGACCTGGTGGGAAAGGTTGAGGCCGGGATCCCCGAGGACGACCCGCGCAACGCAGGGGTGATCGCGGACCTCGTTGGCGACAACGTAGGTGACTGCGCCGGCCGCGGCGCCGACCTCTTCGAGTCGACGGCGGTCGAGAACATCGGCGCCATGATCCTCTCGGTCGGCATCTACAACGTGGCAGTTGCCGCTGGCTGGCCTCACCCGGAGTCCTGGATCTTCTTCCCCCTCGTGGTTCGTGCGTTCGGGCTGCTGGCAACGATCGTGTCGCTCTCGACGCTAGGCGGCCGCGAGGACGAGGACCCCATGAACATCCTCAACCGCGGCTACTGGCTGACCACCGGCCTGAGCGCGGTTGGGATGCTCATTGTCACGTACGTGATGATGCAGACCGGGTCGCAGTCAGGTGCGTCCGGGCTTCCCACGTGGCTCTGGTTCTTCGGTGCCGGCCTTGTCGGCCTGGCGACTAGCATCGCATTCGTCTATATCACGCAGTACTACACGTCCGGCGCATACCGTCCGGTGCGCCAGATCGCCGAGGCGTCAAAGACCGGCCCCGCCACCAACATCATCGCGGGCACGGCCGTCGGTTTCGAGACGACGTTCGCGACGGCGATCGTCATCGGAATCGCGCTGCTCATCAGCCACTGGCTGGGCTCGCAGGCGAATCTGGTGAATGCCCAGGGGCAGAACATCGGCGGCATCTTCGGCACCGCGGTCGCGACCATGGGGATGCTCATGACCTGCGCGTACGTACTGGCGATGGACACATTCGGTCCGATCACGGACAACGCGGGCGGCATCGCCGAGTTTTCGCGCAGCGAGGCTGGCGCCCGCGAGATCACCGACCGCCTCGATGCCGTCGGGAACACGACCAAGGCTCTCACGAAGGGCTACGCGATCGCGTCCGCATCGTTGGCCGCCTTCCTGCTCTTCAGCGCCTATATCGACAAGGTCAACCTCATCCTGTCGCGCCAGATCGCGGCCGGCAAGCAGGGCGTTCACCTCATGACGTCCGTTGACATGTCCAACGTTGGCGTCTTCGTGGCGGCCCTGATCGCGGCCATGCTCGTCTACTTCTTCAGCTCGCTGGCCATTCGCGCCGTGGGCACCACCGCGCAGTCGATCATCGTCGAGGTGCGACGCCAGTTCCGCGAGATGCCCGGCATCATGGACTACACCCAGCGACCGGACTATGCGCGTGTCGTTGACATCACGACCCGGGCGGCTCTCCGGGAGATGGTGGCCCCGGGTGTTGTTGCGGTCGCCACGCCGATCATCGTCGGCCTGGTGCTGGGGTACCAGGCGGCTGCCGGCCTCCTGATGGTCGGCACCATCGCGGGCGTGCTCCTCGCGTCGGTCCTCAACAACGGCGGCGGCGCATGGGACAACGCCAAGAAGTACATCGAGTCGGGGCACCTCTTCGACGCGGACGGTAACGTGCTAGGCAAGAAGACCGCCGCGCACGCGGCCGCTGTCGTCGGCGACACCGTGGGTGATCCGTTCAAGGACACAGCTGGGCCGTCGCTGCACGTGCTCGTCAAGCTCCTCGCGACACTCACCTTGGTCTTCGCGCCGCTCTTCATCCGCTAGCCTCCGCCGGTCCGGCTCGCCGCTGCCGGCGGCTGGCGCGCGGCTGACGCGGACGTACCGGGACAGCCATGCCGCTCGTGCTCCAGGCACTCGTCATCGGGATTGTGCAGGGGTTGACGGAGTTCCTGCCGATCTCGTCGTCTGCACACCTCATCGTCGTGCCACGGTTCCTCGGCTGGAACGACCCGTTCCTCAACAGCGCGAGTTTCGACGTGATGCTCCACGCCGGCACGCTCGTGGCGCTGCTGGTTTTCTTCTGGCGCGAGCTCGTCGACTTGCTCGCGGCGTGGTTCGCCTCGCTGCGCGACCGCCACATCGGCAGCGATCCGGACCGCCGGCTCGCCTGGCTGATCGTGGTGACGATGATCCCCGGCGCCCTCCTCGGTGTGGGGTTCGAGAGCTTCTTCGACACGTTCTTCCGCCAGCACGTCATCCTGGTCGCCGTCTTCCTGGCGCTGGGCGCAGGGATCTTGTGGCTGGCCGAGCAGCTCGCGTTCCTTCAGCGCGGGCTCGACAACGTGAACCTCCCGGACGCGATCGTCATCGGCTGCGCTCAGGCGATCGCGTTGTTTCCTGGGTTCAGTCGGTCGGGGATGACGATTGCGGCCGGCCTCTACACGGGTCTGACGAGGGAAGCGGCCGCGCGCTTCTCCTTCCTGATGGGCACGCCGATCATCGCCGGGGCCGCGACCTGGGAGGCGCGGGAGTTGCTGCACGCCAGCCTCTCCTCGTTGGACGTCGTTTCCTTGGGCGCTGGCATGCTCGGCGCGGCGGTTGCCGGCCTGCTGGCGATCGCGTTCCTGCTCGGGTACCTGCGGCGCCACACCACGTTGCCGTTCGTCGCCGAGCGGCTCGTCCTTGCCGCGCTGGTGGTGGTCTTCGTGCTGGCTCGCTGACGGCGCGCGCGAGATGACGGGCGCCCCATGGAAGTGATGAAGCAGCTCCGCCACAGAGCCATCCGCGACCTGCTGGGCATGCGCGACGTCCGCACCCAGCAGGAGCTGGCCGCGGCCCTGCGCGAGCGCGGGTTCCGGGCGACGCAGGCAACCATCAGCCGCGACGTCTCAGAGCTGGGGCTCGTCAAGGTCCACCGGAATGGTCTCTACGTGTACGCGTTCCCCGCACGGCTCGCGGAGACCGAGGCAAGCGGGGAGGAGCGCCTGGCTAATTTGCTGCGCGACCTGCCGGTCGACGTCCGCGAGGCTGGTCCCATCCTCGTCGTCCGTACGCTGTCGGGCAGCGCGCATGCCATCGCGGCGGCGCTCGACCGCGCTCACTGGCCGGAGGTCGTCGGTTCCATCGCCGGCGACGACACGCTCTTCGTCGCATTCTCTGATCGGAACGCGCTGCATCGTGTGCGCAAACGACTGGCGCGGCTGGCGGAGAAGCCCTGAGAGCGCCGGCTTCTTGTCCGCGTCCAGATACGTCCGTGACACCGGACCTTGGATGCGGACGGGTGGCGGGAGGATCCACAGGCTGTGAGAGCCCCCTACGCTGGTGGTGTCAGACAGCAGCGAGGGGAGGCTCTCGGTGGC
>JBKQRF010000186.1:0-23863 GCA_052144055.1 Candidatus Limnocylindrales bacterium | reverse complement strand
ACGAGGGCGAGTTCGGGTCGTAGCTGCCGTTGTCGGCGAAGGTGATCCCGTGGGAGAAGTCCGGGTCGGGGAAGGTGGGCACCCCGTGGGCGCGCATGCACTGCGCGAACTGCAACGCCTGCGCCTGTGTCTGCGCCTGCTGCTCCGCCTGCTGCCCTTGCTGAGGGGCGGGCACGAGCGACTGGCAGGCCTTCTGAGCAGTCTGGAACCGTGGTGTGCTTGGGTCGAGGTCGCTTCCCTGCTGGGCCTCGATCTTCCGCGTGACGCTTCCGTCGGCCTGGATCTGTGGGTCGGGGAAGTCGGCGATCCCGTGCGCTCGCATGCACTGCGAATACGCGAGCTCCTGCTGGTATGGGCTGCGGGAGCCCGTGAGTGACGCGCTCGCCTGCACACCGGAGCCTGTTCCCGGGCTCTGCAGCGAGGCGACGCCGATGGTCCGGCCGGGCGACCCGCTGCACGCCGCCACGAGGGCGAGCGCGAGCCCGGCGCACGCTGCGAGGAGGCGCCAATGGGCCCGACGCGACCCAGAACCGCGCGTGAGGTGGCTCGACAACGCCGGTGGCCCAGCGTGGCGCCAGCAGGGAGCCAGCGGACCAGGTACCTCTGTATGGCGTGGTCGTCTGGTCAGGGACCTCATCGTCGTCTCCCGCTGCGCGGCGCTTGCCGCTGCCGCGTCGTGGTTCGCGGCCACGACCATCAAGGCGAGGTGTAGGCCACCGCAGGTTGCGACCCGGTAACGCCGCGGCGTGAGGTCCCTGGGATGTCGTGCTCGCTGTTACCGGGACGCAATGCGACGGGTCCATCATGGTCGCGAGGGCGCGGTCAGCCATGCAGCAGTCCAGGGCGGAACGCTGCGTAGGGGACCAATGGGGAGCGAACCGATGCGCGTGCTCGTGATCGAAGACGACGAGGAACTGGCTGAGATCGTCGGCGCGACGCTGCGCCGGGCGCAGATGGCGGTCGACGTCGCCTTCGACGGCAGTGCGGGGTTGGAGCGCGCGCTCGTGCACGACTACGACGTGATCGTGCTCGACCGAGACTTGCCCGGCGTCCACGGCGACCAGATCTGCGCCGAGCTCGTCGCGCGAGCCTGCCGCAGCCGGGTGCTCATGCTGACGGCGTCGGCCACCACCAATGACCTCGTCGATGGGCTCGCCCGTGGCGCCGACGACTACATCGCCAAGCCGTTCGACCTGCCGGAGCTCGTGGCGCGGGTGGGCGCCCTAGTGCGGCGCTCCCAACCCGCCCTCCCGCCGGTGCTTCGGCAGGGAGACCTCGAGCTCGACACCGCGCGCCGTTGCGCATGGCGCGGCGGTCGGCTCCTTGCGCTCAGCCCTAAGGAGCTCGGCGTGCTCGAGCTCCTGCTCGCCGCGGGGGGTCGCGTCGTGTCATCGGAGGAGTTGCTCGAGCGAGTCTGGGATGAGAACGCCGATCCGTTCTCGCAGGCGGTCAAGACGACTGTGAGCCGGCTCCGGGCGAAGCTCGGGGACCCCCCGCTGATCGAGACGGTCGTCCAGGCAGGGTACCGGCTCTGATGCTGACACCTGGCCCGCCGGACAAGATGCGTCGCCCGATTCTGCGCCTGCCGCGGCCCACGATCCGCCTGCGCCTGACGCTGCTCTACGGCGCCCTCTTCCTGCTCACGGGTGCTGTGCTGCTCGGCCTCATGGACGTGGTCAGCGCAACGACCGCCCTGGCCGTACACGTCGCCGCAAGCCGCCAGGTCAGCGTGACGTTCGGGAGTCCGTTTGGTGGCGGCGGCTCAAACACGTATGTAGCGCCGTTCGGTGGGTCGTCCGCGGACCTGCCGGCCGTCGTCAATGCGGTGGTCGCGGGCCAGTACGCTGCTGAGCAGCACCTCCACCTCGTCCTGTCGCTGGTGGCGCTTGTCATCCTGTCTCTGGCCTCTGTCCTGATCGGCTGGTTCGTTGCCGGACGGGTGCTGCGCCCGCTGCGCACGATGACCAAAGCCGCCCGTGCCATCTCCAGCACGAACCTCGAGCTCCGACTCGCCCCGACTGGCCCCGACGACGAGCTGAAGGACCTCGGGGAGACATTCGACGATCTCCTGGACAGACTCGAGCGGTCGTTCGAGGCGCAACGGCAGTTTGTCGCCAACGCCTCACATGAGCTGCGCACCCCGCTCGCGCGGCAGCGCGCCCTGGTCCAGTACGCCCTGGGCGACCCGGACCCGACGCTGGACGGCTGGCGCGCCGCCTTCGAGCGGGTCCTCGTGGCGGAGGAGCAGCAGGACCAGCTGCTCGAGGCGCTCTTCATGCTGGCACGCGGCGAGCGGGGGCTGGAGCGTCGGGTGCCGGTCGATCTCGCCGAAGTCGCTGAGGCCGCGCTGCGTGCGCGGGGCCAGGACATTGAGGGCCGCGGACTGCACGTGGATGCCCGTCTGGAGCACGCGGTCGTACCTGGAGATCCGCGCCTGCTCGAGCGGCTCGCGGCGAACCTCCTCGACAACGCGACCTACTACAACGTCCCGGGTGGCCAGATCGAGGTCGCCACCGAGGTGCGTCACGGTCGGGCCATCCTGCGCGTCGCCAACACCGGCCCGTCGATCCCCGCGGCGGACGTCGACCAGCTCTTCGAGCCGTTCCGGCGACTACAGCCGGATCGAACAACGCACGCGGAGGGATGGGGACTTGGCCTCTCGATCGTGCGCGCCGTGGCCACTGCCCATGGAGGCACTGTGCGTGCCCGCGCGAGGGAGGCCGGCGGGCTGGAGGTCGAGGTGAGCCTCCCGGCGATGCCCGAAGCGATGCGGTCGTCCGACCCGGGAAGCGAAGCGTCGGGGGACCGGCGATCGCAGTAGTCGTGACCAGTTGCGGGTCGGCTGATCGGGCTTGGAGCAACTATGAGACCTCCTTCCGAGGCCCCTCACGCGATCAGCTGGCGGAGCACCCGCAGGACGGTCGGCGGCGTCACCTCCCGTTTCGGGCGCGGTCGGGGTACCCCGACCGCGTGCCCCCACACGATGGCCCGGTCGTGTTGGGTAACGGCCACTACACCCGGCGCTTGTGCTCCGGGTTGCGTCCGGTCGAGAGCGCTTGAGACAACCGAAGGCGCCTGTGCTTAGCGCGAGTCGAGCACGACCCAGCTTGCACTACCCGTGATCTCGACCTGGTACGTAGATCGTCCCGTGTTCGCCAGGCTCCGACCGCGCTGCCCTCGCGAGCGGCGTCGACCGTCGGGTCTGGTCGTAGGTGGCGCGCCGTGCCGAGTCACCGAGGACGGTCCACGCCTCGTTCAAGGCGACCATCCGCTCTGCCGCACCTCCCGCGTCAGGGTGGGCCTTCTTGGCCAGGCACACGTAGGCCGCCCGGATCACGTCATGCTCCGCTTCGGGGTCGACCTGGAGCACCTTGTACAGATCGGACGTCGCGCGCATCGTCCCGGCCATAGCCGATCGGCACCTTCAAGTAACTGGCCCGGGCAGGCCGAACGATCTCTTGCTCGACGAGACGCCCCATCACGTTGCGCCGGATGACCGACCTTGAGCCAGTCGACTCCCTCGGTCGGGCGGGTCGACGAGATGTTCAAGGGCCGGCGATCAGCGGTGGCCCTGCACATACGAGTGGACCCGTGAGGGCGGGACCGCGGCCTCGGCCAGGAGTCTCTCGACCGAGCCGACCATTGCGACGGGGCCGGTGACGTAGAAGACGGCGTCGGGCGCGGCCGCCGCCACCTCGCGCTCGACCGCAGACCGGTCCACGCGCCCAGCGTAGACCTCGCCGTCCGGTCTGCCGGCCGACGAGGCGGTAAGGTGCCACGCGAGACTGAGCCCCGGCACGACTGCGGCCAGCGCCTCAAGCTTGGCTTCGTAGGGGATCTCGGTGGCGTCGTGGTTCGAGATCACGAGCCGCACCGGCAGCCGATACTCCTGCGTCCCCTCGCTCAGGACGCTCATGACCGGCGTGATACCGGTGCCGCCCGCGAACACGACGGCGGGAGCAGACGGGTCGATCGTCCAGCTGCCAATCGGCCTCGAGACCTTCACGCGACCGTCGGGCTTGAGGTCGAAGTAGGCGCGCTTGAACGCGCTCGGTCCAATCCGCGCGGCGAACTCGAGGACGCCCTCGGAGGGCGCGGAGGCGATCGACAGCGGCCGCAAATCGGGTCCCGCCTCGGTATCGAGCCGGAGCAGTGCGTGCTGGCCGGCGCGGAAGCGATACCCACGCGGTGGCTCCAGCCGGATCGACCGGATCGTGGGGGTCTCGTCGGTCACCGCAACGACGCGGGCTTCGCGCATCGGGGTGGCAAAGTCGATGACGGGGAACACGAGAGCGGGCACCGACGGTCGTCGGCCAGTGCTGGTCGTGGTGGCGGGGATCGACGTCATTGGTGGGGCGCTCCTTGGAATCGTGCTCTCATTGGCCAGGTCGCGATATGTCGCGACGATCAGGAGTAGCCTCCAACCTGTCCGGATGAGTGGTCGTCGTCCGGTCCGGTCGATTTCCGTCCCCCTGGGTCGAGCCTCCGTCCGACCCGGCCGCTCCGCCATTGCGATGGCGCGGGTCGCCGTCCGGCGGGGGAGGCGCATGCGTCTGACCTCGAGACCCCTGAAGGGTTCAACTCCCCGATTCGGGGTCTGTTGCACCGGTAGCATGCGATCTCCTGCAGGCGAAGCAGCTCGATGCTGGTCTCGCTCCTCTACTTCCTGGTCCGCCGAATCCTCGGAGCCGGAGGCTGTCGACAGGCTGTGCAGGAGATCGAGCTACTCGTGCTCCGCCACCAGCTGAAGGTGCTGCAGCCGGCAGGTCAAGCAGACTCGACTCACCCGCATCGACCGGGTCCTGCTGGCGGCGAGACGGGGCAACCTGCGGGACCAGATCAAGCCGGCGGTCGCACTCGCCCAGGAAGCGACGGCCAGCTTGCGACCGGCGACGGCAGCGCCGTCACGGGACACGATCTCGCCATGGTGTTTGAACTTCAGGCCACTCCCACGGGTAAGGGGATGCAGCGCCGCTGGGGGGCGGTGAAGACGTCATCCGCGCCGGGCGCTGTTGCCTATTTCGAGTTCGTCCTACCGATCCTGGCAACTCGTGCACTCCGCCCTGGCTGGCGGCGAGACCTCGACCGCCGCCGTCGCACACTGTACGGGTCTGATGGAACGAGTCTCTGCCAGTACCGTGTCAGGTGGCTCATCACGGAGGGGTATGCGTGGATCCCGGAACGCGGGCGGTACCGACGGAGAGCGCGAGGCCGCACCACCGCGGCTGAGGTGCCGCCGCTCGCGTCCCCCATCGAGCACGTGGCGGCCCCAAAAAGCAGATCCAGGGGAACGTTCCGGACAGGGCTCCCTGTGCCGGCATCGTCACCGGGCGATAAGCGGCGCGTAGGGGGTCGGCGGGCAGTCGTGGTCGTTCAAGCGTAGGTGGACGGAGAGGGGATCGTCGCCCACGTCGGACCGAGTCTTCGGGCGCGAGAGCTGCCACGGTCTCCTGGGTCGCACGAGCGGCCATACTGGGCGCAAGCTGGTGGAGAGGGAGGCGCCGCCCTGGCCATCAGGCATGGGCTTGAGGGATCCGGAATGGACCGCGCAGAGCGCGCGGGCCGCACTGGGGAGGAGCTGCACGACAACGCTCCCGCGGGATGCGCTGGTCGCCACAGCGCAGTGTCTGCGAGCGTCCGGGTGTGCGGGTGTTGAACGTCCGCCGGAAGCTCCCCAAAATGGTGCTCCACGACATGCCTCTCCTTGTTACCGACCACGCGTCGCCTGAGAGTCCCCATTGAGCAAGCGCCGGTCAACCGAGCCGCTGCTGATGACTCGCCCGGGAATCCCATGGCACTGGGCCCAGGATCGCCTCTGGGTTGGGGGCAAAGTCCTCGGGCTGTTGCGGCTACCAGATCCATGGGTACCCCCATTCCTGATATTCACGCCCCTCTTCACCGAAGCGGTGCGCCGTTCGGGGTCAGTTCGTTCCGCCTATGCGGCGCTCTCAACCGCCGAGGCGCGGGTTCTTGATGGTTTCCTCGCCGAGGCCTCTGCCCGTCCATTCCCTCAGCTGTTGATGCGATCAAACGGCGTAAGTGAAGGTCGGGAGGAGACGAGAGGACAGTTCGATTCCATGCCCGTCAGCTCTTCGCGACGCGCACTTGAGTCCGCACTCCCCAGATTGTGTGAGCTCTCTGGGCAGATCCCGGTCCTACAGTACGCAATCCATCCGGGCCTTCTCGGACACCTTTCGAATGAGCGCCGCGTCTCGCAGCGGGTCCGACAGTGGCTCGTGGAGTTCGACGACAACGGCGAGCAGCAATTCCTCCGCGCTCGCGTCAAAGACCACAGCTACGGGCCAGGGCCACTGCTGGCGGGATCTCGACGTTCGGTGGTCCTCCGCCTGCGCGAGGTCGCCGCTTTCGTCCTTGCTGACGGACCGACTCGGAATCATGTCGAGTGGGTGTGGGATGGAGCGCGAGTCTGGATCGTCCAATGTGACGAGTGCGCGGCGACGGTCAGCGCCGAGCCGATCAAGGCCTTCCTCCACAACATGACGGCTCGACCCATGCCCGCGCCCGTTGACGTCGAGGCCTTCCATGAATTCGATGACCTCGACGACAACTGGCGCAAACTGCGACGTCCGAAGGAATTTCGCCGGCTTGGTCTTCCACATGCGGCGGTCTATGTGCTGACCGGGGACGAGTACGTGCCAGCCGACCAGCGGGGCCTCGTGGAGAGGGACCTCGCGCGACTGGTCAACCGAACGGTGATCCTTAGGACCGACCTGCGCACAAACGCCCAGGGTACTGACCTCCTCCTGCCGACAAGTGACCCATTAGACGATGTCGCGTCGGCGCAGCGATGGATGCGTCGGACCTCGGAGGAGTTCGCCGCGCGCGGGATATCGGACTCCGAGTGGGCCTTCCTTGCGAGTAACTGGGTTCCGGCGGCGGCCAGCGCCTGGGTGCACGCGTATCCCAAGTCTGCCGAGGTCCGCATAGACGCCACTTGGGGCCTCCCAGATGGCCTCAATTACCTTTCCTATGACAGCTACTTCGTATCCCCGTCCTCGGGCCGCATTCTCAGCCGACCTCACTACAAAGACTTGGCTTACGAATACGCCATCGGGAAACGTCGGACGATTCCAGTCGGCCCACCATACGATTGGCAGCCCATCCTTAACGAGGAGGAGGCCAGGACCCTCGCCAGATGGGCCGAGACCATCGCTGACGCTGAGGGTAGGAGCATCCAGCTCATGGCCTTTGTTCGGATAGCGGGCCGGCGAGGCGCATCCGGATGCCTCCCTTGGCATTACACCACACTAGACCTACTTCCACCAGACCGCGCATCGCGCATCTTGTTGCCCGGCACCAGGCTCCAGGAAATAAGGGTTCCCGCGGATCTGGACAAGGTTGGAACAGACAGTTCAGTACGTGGCTTTGTCCTGCGCCCCATCGGTGAGCTGCCCCGTGATCGGGAATTCTTGGTCCGTTTGGCCCGGTCCGCTGTGGCAAAGGGCTTGCCCGTGTACCTTGAGGGCAGCCTGCTTGGCCACGCGTACTACATCCTTCGCCGCGAAGGAGCCGAGGTTGTGCCGGTCAGGCCTCCAGATCCAGCTCCAATGGTTGTCCGCTACGGCAAACTGGTGAGAGACCGAATTCCTGCGATCGTCGCGCGCTCAGGCGGACTTGCACGGGTTTCCACGATCCCGCGGGAGGAAGCCCGACTCTTCCTGACTCAGAAGCTTATAGAAGAGGCCTTCGAGCTCTGGTCAGCTCGGTCACAACCGAAGGAAGCGTTGTTGGAAGAACTGGGCGACGTGTATGAAGTTCTCCGGTCGTTGGCCAGGGAGATCGGGTTCGACATGAACGCGATCGAGCGCATCGCGACGACGAGGCGCGAGTCAAGGGGCGGCTTCGATCGACTCCTGTATCTCGCCGAGACGAGTTCGAGAGGGCCGGAGCGGCTGGACTCGACCGAGGAACCCGCGGCGGACGAACCCATACCGATGCTTAACGTGCACGCTGGGGTTCCTATAATCGCGGCCGCGACCGACGGGAGTCGGTTGCAGATAGCGGTGTCGATGATTCCTCGCCCATACCCCGGTAAAGTGCGCCTCCCATGGGGAACCAGCGGCCCAATGCTGCTCACGGCCCACTCCGAGGATGGAACGATGCACCTTTCTCTGGAGCCAGATCGACCTATGCATCCGGGTCAGCTTCAGCTGCCCCTTGGCGCCTCAGAGGACCTCGATGCAGAATAGACACCAAGAACGCCCAGCACCAACCGACCATAGGAACGCAGTAGCCGAGGGGCGGGAGACAAACGCCCGCGCGGCTATCGCGGCGATCATCGCCCTTTGGGATGAGCCCGCACGAACGTTTTGGCGTTCGACTCGTCAGCGCGATCGAGAGAGTGGAAAGACAACCCAGGACCTCTTCCCAACAGTGACGATCAAGAGCATTCAAGTCCTTGCCGAGTCGACGACCCAAGCCGAGTCTTGGCTCCGGCCGGAAACCAGCGCTCTGATACTCAACGCCTTGGTGCCAACATTTGTCCGCTATGAACTAGCAGACCTCCGCTCCAGCATGGACGGGGACAAGGACGAATCCGGCAACCCGTCACCACTCAATAGCTTCACGCTGTGCCTCTATCTCGAGGCAATCGCGTCCGTCGCGCGGACGGCAATCGCCGCAGACTTGCACATGGCTGCGATTCGGCGTCTGCAACAGGCCGTGGATCTCTTGCTGGAGCGACCGCTAGAGTATCCGCCGCACGCGAAACCTCACCCATTCTTCCTGTTTCACTACGTCCGAGCCTTGAGGGGCGCATCTGAGCTGCTCACCGACGGGACTCAGCGGTGCCAGAGTGCTGTGAACCTCGCCGTTGCCCAGACACTGATCGACGCCGACCTGCTGCTGGCGCGACGGGCGCTTCGTCCCTTGCCCCCAGGCGATGTCGTCGCCCTTGCCTTCTGCGGTGCAGCCCTCGCCTGTTGCGACGCTACCGCGCATCATGACTACATCATCGCCGCGCTCGAGGCGGCGTTCGCTGCACAAGATGAGTCCGGCTGCTGGCCTCTCGGGCGGATCGTCTCTCCCGACAAGGACACGGTGGGTGCTCAGGTCGAGGTAAGCACGTACGAGATGACCGCTGCCGTTGCGTCAGCCGTAAGAGCGATCATTCGCGGCGCGGATCGTATGTCGGTACCGCCTGACTTCATCGAGGGAGTTCAGCGCGCCGAGTCCTACATTAGCGCTTCGGTGCTGCGCCTGGACTCAGCCCGAGAACCGACTTTAGGTTGGTGCAGCGACCACGCGTTTCGGGCCCCAATGGTCGAGTCGTGGACAACCGCGACCGTACTGGAGGCGCTCACTGTTCTGCGCGACCTCGACGACGACGTGACGAGGCTAGCCCGTCTGGATCAATATGTCGTCGAATGGCCGGTGTCACCTCACTGGCCGAGCTGGCTACGCTGGTCAGCTTACGCAGCCTCCGCCGAAGTAGATTCCCAGCGCCCTGTGTTGAGGTACTTGGATCGAAGAATCGTGACCCCGATACTCAAGAGCGCCCGGAATCTCCCGTCGGCACGCGAGTCCACCGTTTCGTGCCTACTCTTTGGCCCTCCCGGTACCGGCAAAACAAGCATAGTTCGCGCTGTTGCGGATGGTTTAGGTTGGCCGGTCCTGAGCCTTAGCCCCGGGACGTTCATCGACAAGGGGCTAGAGTTCATTGAAGCGCGCGCTGGCGCGGTATTCGCCGATCTCCTTGGAATGTCGCGTGTCGTCGTTCTGTTTGACGAGTGCGACGAGCTATTCCGAGACCGGGAGCCAGATCCTGGAACCGAACAGGTCCGTAACATAACCGCCTTCGTCACTCCGAGCATGCTTCCCAAACTCCAAGAGCTGCACGACCGCGGGCGGTGTGTGTTCTTCATTTGCACAAACCACCTCGAATCCATCGACCCGGCGGTCAAGCGAGGAGGTCGGATCGACCACCTGGTCGCCGTCGGTCCACCAGACGCCCTGGCGCGCCAACGCTTGATTAGGGCGATGTTCCCGCAGATGGACGAGATGGGGCAAGCAGCCGCCGACGAGCTTGCAAGAGTGACGGAGCGTTTTGTCCGCACGGAACTCCACAGCGCCGTGCAGCGACTGCTGCAGAGTGGACCATGGAATTCCACTGAGGAGGCGCGTCAGGCTGCACAAGCGGTGGCCAAGGCGATGCGCCTAGCTTGCGTCATCAGCGAGCAGGAATACGCTCAGTTCATCAAGGCGCGGGCAGATTACTGCCACTCCTACCAGGAAGCAACCGATGGCTGAGGTCGTGCGCAGCGAGATCGCGACGTAGCGTTGAGGGGGTGAGATAATGGGCGACGGGCAGAGCACGAGGATGGTCGAGTGAGCGAGACGTGCTGCTACTTGTGCGGTGAGGTGGCTCGGGACCCTGAACGTGATCTCATCGCCCAGATGGCCGCGCTACCGACGCCGTACAGCGGCTTCGTCGCCCTGGAGACGTCGCGGTTCGCCGTCTTACCGAGCCTGGGCGCTTTGGCTGAGGGCCATGTACTAGTCTGCCCGAAGAAGCATGTGCGAGGCGTTGCGCGCCTCGACCCAGCGTCGGCAAGCGAGTTCGGGGTGCTCCGCGGCAGGCTGCGGCGAGTGCTGCGTCACTTGTACCGGCTACCGGTTCACGGCTTCGAGCACGGGCCTGCACTGGCCGGTCGAGTTCCCTGCACGGTCGAGCACGCTCACTACCACATGCTTCCTGCCGCAGCTCAAGTGTTGCCGACGATCAGGAAAGATTTCGCATGGTTTCCGTTCAATGGAACCCCGGGCGCCCTCGGCGTTCTGGCCGGGGACAGGGAGTATCTGTGGTATGACTCGCCGAGCGGGCACGCGCATGTGGCGGTTGGCGGGCCGTTTCCGTCTCAGTACTTCAGACTCGTCTTCGCCCGGGAGCTGAACATCGAGGACTGGAACTGGCGCGAGAGCCCAAAGATCGAGGCTGTGCTGCGATCGTACAAAGGCCTGGCTTCGGCAGTCTCCGCATAGATCGTCAGTCCTCGCGCTTACCAGCACGATCCGATCATGGTGCCGGGGGATGGGCGCCAGTGGCTGAAGCCCGGTTTCCTGCGGACCGGGACTCGCGGCCTGTCGTACTGAGATGAGCGCGCCGCGCCGGAGGCCGCGGCGACGTTCGTCGGCGGGCTGGCATCTCGGTCGAGGACCCTGACCGAGTCTGGGCGTCTGAGTCGCTACTCGCCACCGCCGTGGATGGCACCGGCTCTGGCCGCCCGAACAGGTAGCCCTGCCCGAACTCAACGCCCAGTCCTGCGAGTGTTTTCGCCTCTTCGATGGTCTCGATCCCCTCCGCTACCAGGCGGCATCCGGCGGTCCGGGCGAAGTGCCGCATGGCGACGACCAGAGCCTGACGCCCGAGGTTGGCGTTGACTCGGCGCACAAGACTGATATCGAGCTTCACGAAATCCGGGGACAGCTCGATGATGTGGCCGAAGTTGGCGATGCCGGCGCCCGCATCATCGACCGCCAAACGAACGTCGTTGCCCAGCGAGCGGACGGCCTCGCGCACGGCGGGGTAGTCGGTGATGATCTCGTGCTCGGTGATCTCGAGGACCAGCGGTCGGTCGGCGCCGTAGAGCAGGCCGCGAAGCCGGTCGGGCTCGGAGAGCAGCCGAGGCGAGAGGTTGACGTCGAGCCAGCGACCGGCAGGCAATGCACGCGCGTCCTCGATAGCCACCTGTAGGGTGGCGAACTCGAGCTCCGGGCCGAGACCAACCGACCACGCATCGGCGAAACACTGGTCGGGTGGCTGGCCTGAGGCGAACCGCGTGAGTGCCTCGTGACCGACAACTTCGCCCGAAGCGAGCTCAACGATGGGCTGGAACACGGCGTGGAAGGCATGCTCCACGAGCACGCGCTCGAGGGACCGGCGAAGTTCGGCGCGCTCGCGCTGTGCGTGGATGCCTTCCGCGAGGAGGGCGCTCGGCGTCGTGCTGAGGTCGAGCACGCTCGGGCCCTTGTCGATCAGGATGCGGGCCAACCCCTCGTCAGGCGTGGTTACCATGACGACCCCGTCCACGTGATCGCCATGGACGATAGGCCCGAATGCGGCCGCGCGCGTGCCGAGCTCGGTCAGCGCGCGACCCCACGTTCCATCGTCCTCCCGCGGAACCCACGCCTCCGTCCAGGGACCGTGGGCGGCTCGCTGGTGCATGCCGAGCGCTCGGTGAGCGGGGCGTCCGTGCGCTTCAGGAAACCCTGGCGGCGCATGGTATGCGACCGCGGCAATCTCGGCGCCGGCGGTAAATGCGAACACCGTGACGAAGGCGATGCCCGGCAGCCTGCCCAGGGCGTCGCACAGCGCCTGGGCCGTCTGCTCCAGCGAGGCTCCGGACGGAACGCTCCGCAGGGCCGTCTCGAGCACGCCTCGCACGGTCGCCTCGAGGGCCAGGTCGGCTTCCATCTCGCGCTCATGTGTCGTGTCGCGCCCCACGTGCACGGAGCCAGCGATGGAGCCGTCCGCAGCTCGGATCGGCGACATCGAGAGCTCGTATTCGAACAGGCTCCCGTCCCGCCGCCGATCGGTGATCGTGCCCCGCCAGGGCTCGCCTCGCACGAAGGCTCCGTCAAGCTCCGCATAGAACTCGGCCGGATGGACATTGCTGCGGAGAACGCTCGCGACTGGTCGGCCGATCACCTCGGTCGCCGCATACCCGGTCAAGTGCTCGAAGGCCGGGTTCACGTACTCGATGATCCCTGTTGGGTCGTTTACGATGACTAGGTCCGTGGTCTGCTCAACGGCTGCGGCCAGGCGCGCTCGCTCCGTTTCACCACGCCGACGCGCCGTGAGGTCGCGGGCGATGACCTGGTAGCGGCCGTCGCCCATCGCCGACACCCGGAACTCGACGGGCACAACCCCGCCGTCGCTGCTCGTGATGGTCCGCTCGGACAGCATGCTTTGGCCTGGCTCGAGCGTCGACAAGTCGACCGGCCGCGCGTCGAGGCTCGCGGGTGCGACGAACTCGGCAACGTCATGCCCCACTATTTCGGCGGATCGTCGGCCGAGGACGCGCGCAACGGTCGGGTTCGCCTCGATCACCCGTCCGTCCTGATCGAGCACGATGATGCCGTCCGCGGCCTGGTCGATGAGTGAGCGGTAGTGCGACGTCGCGGCAGCTGCGTCATCGACCGCGAGGTGCCACCTCGACGCCACCCACCAGAGGGTCACATATGCGAGTGCCGTCAGGATGGCTCCTACGGCCACGGCCGCCGGCGGGTAGGTGAGGGAGTCGAGCCGGCCAATGGGCCCGACAACGAACGCGATCGACATGGCGGCGACGCCGACGATCCAGGCGATCATGAAGGCAACGGCGAGGTCTCGGCCCCGGTACCAGGCGACGAGCAGGAGGCTGCCGACCAGCGGGAAGACCAGGGCCTCCGAGATCCCAATCGGGGCATAGGTTGCGAGGACAAGGGCGACGACGTCGAGGAACCCCGCTGCGATAGTCGCCCAGCGGCGATCCGGACGGTTCACGGCAATGGTTATGAGCGAGCCCCCCACGAGGGTGAGGACGGCATTCGACCAGCGGATCGACGCCGGCGCGAAGAGAACGAAGCTCACCGCCACGATCGCCCATGCCACGAACGCGGCGCCGAAGAAAAGGCTGTACAGCCGCGACTCGCGCTCCGCGCGAGCCCGCCCATCCGCCTCGGTCGGCGAGGCCATGGTCATCGGCTTCCCCGATCCGCCGCCCCCGCTAGGGTGTAAGCACCCGCGACATCGACGACGGCGCGATGGTCGCACGGAGCCTTGGCCCGGTACAGGGCGGTGTCGGCGGCAGCCACCAGGTCATCTCGAGTGGCGGCGTCGGCAGGGTGGCTGGCCGCGCCGACGCTCGCGGTGATCCGAGCACCGGCACCCGCGTCGATCGCGGCGATAGCGGAGCAGATGCGCTGCGCAACCTGTTCCCCGACCCCTCGCGTCGTGCCGGGTAGCAGGACCGCGAACTCATCCCCGCCGTAGCGGTACACGCGGTCGTCGGCGCGGACCGCGGCGCTCATCGCGCGCGCGACCGTGCCGAGCAGTCGGTCGCCGGCAGGGTGGCCAAGCTGATCGTTGAACGCCTTGAAGCCGTCGAGATCGAGCATCAGAAGCGTGAGCGGCTGGGCGTTCCGGTCTGCGAGCAGCGCGGCGATGTCCTCCTCGAACGCTCCTCGGTTCCGCAACCCTGTGAGGGCATCCGTCGCGGCGCGCGTCGAGACCGCATGGTGCGCCTCGGCGTTCTGCAGCGCGATGGAGGCCTGGCTGGCGAGCAGTTGGGCGATCTCGAACTCGCTCGAGTCGAAATGGGAGGCCGCTCCTCCCATGCGTCCCACGTTGAGGGTGCCCCCGACGTCCCCATCAATGAGCAGCGGCACGATGATGAGGGACTCATCCTCACTGGGGGTCCCCGGGATGAGGGCCATGCGTGGATCGAGCTGGGCATCGTTGACGCACTGCGCCACCCCGTGCGTCAGCACCCAGCCGGTGATGCCGTGCTCCAGGGGGAAGGTGTTCTCCAGGATGAGTGAGGCGAAGCGATCACGGGCCAGCACGGGCCGGAACACGCCGGCGTCGTGATCGACGCGGTAGATCGTGAGGTTGTCGTAGGGCACTACGGCCTTCAACGAGTCGGCGATGAGGTTCAAGACCTGCTGCGGGTCGAGGGTGGCCAGGAGGCGCTCATTGAGGGCGAGCACCTGCCGCTGGCTCGCGAGGATCTGGCGCTGGATGGCCAGCGCCTCCTCGCTGCGCTCGCTCGCCAGGCGCCACTGGTTGCTGACCCACCACACGAGCCCGTAGGTGAAGGCCAGCATGACCCCCGACTGCGCCAGCGAGAGGGGCGCGCTCACCAGGCGTGTCAGGTGGGTCATGCCGCCCACCACATAGGCCGCGGTCTCGCCGACCAGGCTTGCACCGAAGGCCGTCGCGAACATGACGAAGAGTGGCCGGCCGCGCAGCACCGGCAGCACAAGGAGGGCGCCCGCCAACGGCAGCACCGCGGCCCCATCGAGGCCATCGGGGAGTGCCGCACCGACGACGACTCCCAGCGCCATCAGCACGATGCCGGTGACGAGGAACAGCCCCCGTGAGAGGCCGCGCCAGACGAACCAGGCGGCGAGGGCGACCACGGCGCCGGCGAAGCCGGAGATGAGGACGACTCCAGTGCGCTCGTCCGCGGGCGCTGCCACGAGCCCGCCCAAGAACAACAGCAGGGTGGCGCACGCGCACAGGGCGGCATACCGACCGAAGAAGCGATCATCGTCGCGCGAGTGCTCCGACCCCGCCCGCGCGTCGGACGCGCGACGTTCGGTGCCCCCAGGCACGACTGGCATCCTCGACGGCGACGTCAAGGGCCAGTCGCCTGGATGCGCTATGTTCGCGGCTCGCGATAGGCCGAGCCGTTCCTTCGTCACTGATCGGGCCTTTCCCTCGCACCTCAGGGGCCGGTCGCGAGCGGATCACGCGAGTCGCTGCAGGTGGTGTTTGGTCGACGACTGTCCAAGCGTCAGACCGAACGTCGTGGCTGGCCATCGTACGGAGGGCGCAGCAGAGCCTGGCCGATGGTCCCGGCCGTGCTGGAGCGATGCGCGACGGGCGAGATCGGGGTGACGACACAGAACCGGCCAACTAGGCGCCCGGCCCGGGTGTGGGGCATCACGGGTCCGTCAGGTGGTCGTTCCGAGGCGGGTCGGAGGATGCCGCCTCGCGCCGAACGACTGTGCTCGCGGATCGGCCCTGGCGCACCCCCCATGATGGTGACATGGTGGGCGCGTCTGGGGCGGCCGGTTGTCTGCGTCTGCGCGGTCTCGGGTCCGCCGACCGCGACGGCTGGCTAGACATGCGCCACGTGCCTGATCCGGCGCGGGTTGGGATCGACGAACGCGAACCTACGCCAGCGTGTCGGTCGCGAAGTCTCGTAAGGCCATCTCGTCGGCGCGAACGGGTTCTCCGTCGATGAAGGACGTGAAATCGACGAGGTCCCCGACTGGACGCCCTGGGAAGAACGTGTTGGCGACCAGATACATCCAGTCGGCCGGGAGGTCGGGCCCGTTAGATATCAGCCGCCGGCCAACAGCAACGGCCAAGAATGGCGGCTCGCCCGACTCCACGCACACACGAACAGGTACTCGCCCTGCGAGCACGGATACCAGGATGTGGTCGGGTGATGCTGCCGCGCGGGCGATGGTCACCCGGACGTCCTGAGTTAGCCGGCGCAGGAACTGCGCGCTTTCCAGTTCGGGCGCATCGAACTGATCGTAGTCGTCTAGGGTAGGCAGCAGCTGCCCCCGGCGCGCCAACGACTCGACCTGTTCGTAGTCGTGATCCGTGACCGCGAGCAGCCAGACCACATCTTCAGTTCGATCGTGCCAAGTCGCGGCGCGGAGCGACCCATAGTGCAACGAGAAGACCGGCTCGGTGATCAAGCCGATGACCCCCTCGATCCGCTCCTGGCCGTCAGGCGTCTGTGCTCGGCGTTCTGTGAACGCGGCCACGACCTGCCGTCGCCTGGCGGCCTCGTCGAGCGGGATATCTGCAGGAAGATTGAGATCCTCCTCAAGACACCGCCGGGTAACCGCCAGCCGCCATGCGGCTTCTCCTCCCTCGTCCACCAGCCAGCGCGTCTACTGCGTGTCGGCCTGAGACAGCGCCGCAAGGCGGGCCGCGCGCCGCCTTCGACGGCCGATTTGGCTGGTCTCGAACAACTGGGCGAGCCCATCTAGATCACCGGCTGTAATCCGCTCGCGAGTTTGGCTGGCCATCTCTGCCAGCGACTCCCCGTGTCGCGCTAAGTACTCCTGAAGGGCGCGATGGAGCAACTCAGCAGCACTTACCCCCTCCATCTCAGCGAGCAAGCGGATCGGTTGATGGTCACGAGCATAGACACGAAGAGGACTGGTTGGCAGGGCGGTGATGTTGTCGTCCCCGGTCGTGACGGGTCGGGGGAGAGTGGCGGTCATGTTGGCGCGAACCCCTTGCTGATGGCCGTAACAATGTGACTAAGTTCCGACCCTGTCAATAGATTACTTGCCCGGGCGCCTCCACGCCGTGCGGCGCTGACATGGGCGACGAGCTTCGCCCTTGTGGGCCACGACAGGCGGTGGTGGTCGGGGCTCCCTCAGCCCTCGGCTATACGGGCAACCCGCAGTAGTCCCAAGCCGTTGAGGGTCTGGCACGACGTCCGCCCGCTTCTCGTTTGGGTCAAGGGCGACCATACCTCACGATCGTTCCATGGTGTGGGGCTGCACTACCGCCGAGCTCTATTCAACCGCCCGCGGACGGCTCGCGGCCGCGGCCCCGGTAAGGATCGCCAGGATCAGGACGACGAGCGCGAGGGCCGTCGCGATGTTGGTGTGCAGGACGAGCTCCGCCCCGACGACCGCACCGCAGAGCATCGTCAACACCGCCGCCAGGCGGCGCCACCCCGAACCCGGGCTCGCTCGGCCCCTGACGTCGGCGACGAGCCCGGTCAGTGTCAGGGTCAGCACGGTCGTCGTCAGGTCGGGGACGGCAAGCCGCCGCGCGACGGTGTTCTGCACGCCCAGCGCGATCGCCATGACGGCAGCGATCAGGTTGACTCGCCAGCCGCCCGGGCTGGTGGCGAGGGAGAAAGACACGCCGAGCGCCACGACGAGCAGCGTGAGCTCGCTCGCGAGGCCGCGCAGCAAGAGCGACTCGCGCGAGCGATCGGAGCGGACGATCAGGCGCCCGGCCGCGAACGCACCCAAGAGGAACCCGCAGAGGGCGGCCAGCGAGGCGCCCAAGGAGAAGCCCGGCGCGCCGGCAAGGGCGAAGCCGATGAACACGAGATTCCCCGTCATGTTCGCCACGAACACCCGTCCCAGGGCGAGGATGCTGACGGCATCGACGATGCCGGTGACGGCCGTGAGTCCGAGCAGGATCGCGGGCAGCCTCCCGTATTCGGGGTCGGCGAAGATGCGTCGCCACGGGGGCGTGGTGCCTGGAGACGAGCGGATGGTCTGCGGTGTGAAGGTCATGGTGTCATCCTCGCCTCGAGGAGGTGCTCCGGTCGGGCAGCCAGCTGACTGACCGGCCGGCGGGGCGCTCCGCTCCAGTGGTGGTGCATGCCGCGCGCCCCTCACCGGCGCAGGCGGCATGGGTCGGTGTTAGGCGGCGAGCGCCACGTAGTCGACGATCAGTCGGCGGGTATGGAGCGTCGCCGTCAGCGCGGAGACGAGCCGGCCGATCCGGCCCTCGGCCGACGGCGATCGCGACGAGCACTCGAGCCAGAGCCCGCCGGTGCGCTCGACGATCACGCTGGGTGCGCCGCAGTTGCAGAACAGGCTCTCTCGTTGCGCCTGCTCAATGAGCTCGAGCGCACGGTGCTGGTCAACCATCGAGTGGACGGCCTCCGGACCCGTGATGTCCTCGCGGACGGGCCTGGGTCGGGCTGTGAACGAAGTCGTGTGGTTCATGGGGGACGCCTCCATCTGTCTTGACGTGAAGATACATGACTAGAGCAGCTATGTCAAGACTCTTGATCTGGAGTGATATCTGGGCCTTGCCGGTACGGTAGGACGACCGCCGTGATGTCGAGATCGCCGGCCGTCCGATCGGCCTCGACCACGAGGTCGCGAGCCTGGCTCGTGAGTGGGGTCCGTGCGCCCGAGCGGGCGAAGAGGCTCATCGCGAAGTCGAGATCCTTGCGCAGGTCGCGCAGGGCGAAGAGCGTCGGTACATGGCGGTTCTCGACATAGCCGTTGCGACGCGGCCCGAGCACTGGGGCTAAGCGCTCGAGGACCCAGAACACGTCCTCGGGTGCGAGCCCGCTCCGCTCGCCCGCCACCTGCAGCTCGGCGGCCGCCAGGACGAGGTCGGCCAGCATGCTGTTGGCCACGAGCTTGAGACGCGCGGCGCTTCCCAGCGCGCCCACGTGGCGGACCGAGCCGAGCCGGCTCAAGACCGACGTCGCGAGCACGACGTCGGGGCCGGCCCCGCCGATGAGGATCGCCGCCTGTCCCTCGCGCACGAAGGGCGGCGCGCCCAGGATCGGGGCGTCGACCAAGCGTGCGCCGGCCGCCGCCACCGCGCCCGCCAGCTCGGGGACGAGATCTGTCCCCGCCGTGCTCATCTCGACGAAGAGCGTGCCGCGGCCAGCGGCCAGCGCGCCGTGCGGTCCGAGGTAGGCGGCCCGCACCGCGTCGGGCCCGGTGAGGCTGCTGATCACGAGGTCGGCGTCGGCGCTCGCAGCGGCCGGCGTGTCGGCCACGTGACCGACCGCCAGCGCCTCGGCTCGCGCGCGGGTGCGGTTCCAGAGGGTGAGGGTGAAGCCCTCGGCGGCGAGCCGCTCGGCGATGGCGGCGCCCATCTTGCCGGTTCCCAAGACCGCGACATGGCGCGGCGTGTCAGTCGGGACGGTCTGGTGAGGTTGTTCGACGGTCATCTTGAGTGCCTCGTTTCTCACATACGCTCGGGCGCGGGTCCGCCGACCTGGACCTGGACCTGGTCACGCAGGGTCAGCTCGATCGCGGCGTTGCTCCCCATGTATCTTGATATCGAGAGAGTAGGTCCATCTAGTACGCCTGTCAAGACTCTTGACATCGAGATAGTGAGATGCCATGCTCAGGCTATGCCAGAAGACGAGATCGATCACATCGTCGCCCAGTGGAACGCCGAGCGACCGGACGTGGACGTGTCGGTGACGCACGTGCTGCAGCGCATCACGCGCCTCTACCTCCTCCAGTCACGCAGCTTCGCCGACGTGTTCGCGCGCCATGGACTCTCGTTTGGTGAGTACCTCGTGCTGGCGGCGCTGCGCCGTGCGGGCCCACCCTATCGGATGAACCCGACCGCGCTCTTCCACGCGCTGATCCTCTCCTCGGGCGCCATGACCAACCGCCTGGACCGCCTCGAGGCGATGGGCCTCGTCGAGCGCCAGCCCGACCCCGACGACCGTCGCGGGCGCCTGGTGGCCCTGACGCCGCGCGGCCGAGAGGTCGTGGACGCCGCCCTGCTTGACCACATCACGAACGAGGAGTGGCTATTGGCCGGACTCACGGTCGGGGACCGCGCGGCGCTCGCCGGCCTGCTGCGGAAGCTCCTGACGTCCGAGCCGTTCCGCGCCCTCGACCCGTCCCCACTTGCCGGCGGTGAACCGGACCCGCCAACCCAGCGCAGACGTCGCGCGCACGACAGTGACGCGCTGACCTCGACTTCGATGGGGCCGAACGCGGCAGCGACTCTCGTTCGGGGATAAGGGGCCAGGCAGCCTACGGAGTCCCGGGCCACAGAGCCGCGTAGCGGTTGGTCGCCCAGAGGCCGACAGCGCCGGGCCGACCGGACGCAAAAGTCGGGGCTCTTGGGGCCGGCCCATCGAGGGGCTCTGGACCGATCCGCGCGGCGTCGGACCCGAAGACTGGCGACCGGACAACCCGGCACGATCAGGTCATCGTGTTGGCCATGGCGAGGCTCGCCGAGACGTTAGGATGCGGTCGCCTTCGGCTCTGCCATGCCGAGGGTGTTGCCGAGTCGGGCTCGGACGCGCCGCAATGTGTCCTGCATCAAGTCACCCTTCCATCGCTCATCGAGCAGCTCGTTCTTTGGCCAGAACAGCACTAGGTCGGTCTGCGCGATGCAATCTCTCTGAACGCCCCCATCGCCGGCTCGGACGAGCTCGTCGTGGCGACCCGCGTGCTCGATCTTGGCCGACAGGATGGTCACGAGTACGGTCGGACAGGAGGCGTCCTGGCAGTCCCTCTTGCACGACATGACGAGGAGCCATCGCTCATTCCGTGGGGGCCCCGGCGACCTAGCGGGGGGCATAGAGACATCCTCCGCGGGAACCGTGAAGACCGCGCCGGGGCGGACTCTCGTTCCCGTGCCCCTACCCGGCGAACGAGGCCAGTAGGCGTCTGCGGGTGCTGCTCAGCGCCTGAGTCTCCACACGCTTGAACGCTGCGTAGCCCGGTGCATCGGTCTCTTCCGCACCAGGAAGAACGGGGGCGGCATCAAAATCGATCGGCTCGCCGATGAGCTTCTTCCCCAGCGTGGCTTCGCGCCGAAGGACGGCCCGCATTGGAGTCGTCGAGTAGGCGAGGTCGAGCACCTGACGGTCGGTCAGCCCACGGGTCAGTGCGAGGATGAAATCCGCGACCTCCCGTTCCTCCGGACCGAGATCTGGCTGGTAGCGGAGTGCCGGGCCCGGCGTAATGAGCTTGAGCGTGCGATCGGACCGCGTGGTCTTCACGCGCTGGACCAACTCATGGTCGGCCATGTCGTCGAGAGCCGGCAGCAGGGCCTTGGTCATCGGGCCGTAGTTGTGGCGCACCCATGGGGCCCCAGTCAGAGTCCGGCCGTAGCGACCGTGGTACTCGAGGTCGATCAGGTAGACGACCTTGTGGAGGCGTGTATTCGGGACCTCTCCAAGCCGCTGGGCAAGGTAGAGGAGTGTGCGTCGATACGGCGTCGGCGCCGAAGCTGCCATCTGCGGCGATTGTGACCGCGCCTCACTGTCGGCGTCAACTTCGGCATCGTCGGCGATGCGCACCATCACGGTCCCGCCGAAGCTTCTGCCAACAATGTGGTTCCCTGAGCCTCGGCAAGAGTGCCTCGGAACGGGCGCGCCGCGATCCGTGTGGCGCCTTCCACGTCTCCCAGCACGGCGAGCGCGGCGGCCCTGGCCTCCTCCACCAGCTTCGCGGCGAGGGCCGAGGCTTGCGGGCGTGCCGCGACTCGCAGCACATCGAGGTCCGGAACCGACACGTCGCGCGCCGCCACTCGTGTGGCCTCTACGGTTGTGCAGAACGCTGCGCCACGGCCGGCCAGGCCCTTGGCGCTCTCCCGCAGCCTCTCCCAGTCCGCGATGTCGTCCGGGTACAGCGCGGGATGGCCGTCGAGGTAGCGGCGCTCTAGGAAAGCTCGCGCCTCCGCTGCGGCGTAGAGCCCGGTCACGAGCTCTGTGATGTTCTTGCACCACGCCTGCCACCGCTCGGTGAGGACGCCATCGCCGTGCAGGGACCTCCCACCCGGGCGCAGCTCAGCCTCCAGGCTCAGGGCCCGCATCTCCCAGAAGAACACGGCGTAGCGCAGGCCCTCGATGCGCGTCGTCTCCGCGGCCGCCGTGTTCAGACGGATAACGATCTCGACGAGGAAGATGGCGTCGCGGACGGCCTGGCGGGCGGCCTCCCGCACGGCTTCCCTGGGCTGCCCGGACATCGCCTGGACGACGGCGGTCCTCGCCTGCTCTGGCACGCGTTCCAGGGGAGTCGCGGAGATGGGCTGGTCGATCAGCCAGTCGACGTACGCCGGGAGAGAGCCGAACCGATGGGCTTCCTCAAGCCAGAGCAAGGTGGCAGCCTTAGGCGAGAGGGCGCCTTCGAGCTTGGCCAGCCGGCGATCTCTGATCATGATTCGTCGTCGGGGAAGAGCGGATCGGGGACGTGCTCCCGATTGGAGGCGCTGACCGCCTCCAAGGCGGCCAGGCGCTCCTCGAGCTCACCCATCTCCAGCAGCTTCGCGCCTGCGGTCACGACCGCGACCAGCGTACGGTTGCGGGCAACCGAGTTGTCGAGGGCGAGCGTCTCGTAGGCGGCCACCTGCAGGAGGCGCTGGTAGCCCGCGATCGACCCCAGCTCCTCCACCCCGTACACGGCGGCCAGCGTCCCCTCGCGCCGGCGGTGCAGGCCGCCCAACCGGCGCGACTCGGCGGCGGCGAGGGCGCGGTCGGGGTGGTGCATGTAGCAATAGGGCTCGTCGGAGAGCGCGGGAGCGCGGCACAGCCGTCCGTCGGGCATCCGCTGGCGGCAGCCCCGGTTAACCATCTACTAGCTCTGGTTATCCCACGCGGGTTGGTTAACCCGCCACGACGAGGTCATGGTGTGCGGGCCGCCGGCCCCAATCGGCCCTCCGCTCGCGCCTCGCCGGGGACGGCCTCGATGGCGTGACGCACTTCGGCCTCCTCCTCACAGGTCAGGTTGCCGAGGACTCTCTGAACCGCGTCGCCCGGGGTCCGGGCTACGGCCGCGTCCCTTCGGCTCTGCGCGAGTGTTGGCGGTCGATGGGCGCTTGGGAGGACCACGGCAGTGCCGTGGGCAGTCGGTCCTCGCACGAGGGCCGCCACGATCCTGGGGTCTGGCCTGCCTCGAGCGTACTGTTCATGCATGGCCAAGGCGTCCTGGCGTCTCAAGCTCGATCGGGCGGAAGAGCACCTCCAGCAACTCGAGGCCGAGGTCGCTCGGTACGCGGCACGCAACCCGTACCAGGTTCTCGGTCAGATCAAGACCGAGGGCCAGGAGCGCATCTGGCTGTACCGTCTGCAAGTCACGAAGCAGCCAGATGCCGACACGCTCGCCGCGATGGCCGGAGACGTCGTCCACAACGTCCGCTCGTCGCTGGACCACATCGCCGTCGCGCTTGGCAGACGCGGCGCGTTCTTCCCCGTCTTCACTGAGAATCCGGCGCTCGACCAGCGTACCTATAGCTGCGTCCATGACGACCCGCGCGCTCGTTGGTCGCGCGCCGTCGACGGCATGCCCCAGGACGCAGTGACAATCATCGAGGCGGCGCAGCCGTACCACAGTGGACCGGATGCGAAGATCAACGGGCTCGCTCTCCTCAATCGGTTCGACAACGCCGACAAACACCGCCACG
Source organism: Candidatus Limnocylindrales bacterium (assembly GCA_052144055.1). Classification (GTDB taxonomy): domain Bacteria; phylum Chloroflexota; class Limnocylindria; order Limnocylindrales; family CSP1-4; genus JAJYNJ01. The sequence goes on along the minus strand of JBKQRF010000186.1, from coordinate 243 downwards.
CCCTCGCGCCCATCGTCAGCGGTCTGAGAAACGCTGTGTTCGTCGCCACAGCTCGCGGCCAGCGGCTCACCGGCTCCGCCGGCCCCGGGTTCTATGAGGACGGCGCACAGATCGCGGGCTTCGTTGATCCCTTCACTCCGCCCCTTGATGAGTCGGAAGTGCACGTGCAGGTCTACGGTGCGGTGGAAGTAGCGCTGCATGTTGAGGACCCTGAGGGGTTCCTTGCCACTGAAGAACTGCGGC
>JBKQRF010000185.1:0-2611 GCA_052144055.1 Candidatus Limnocylindrales bacterium | reverse complement strand
GGATCGTCACCAGCCCGAACTGGATTGCCCCCCGCCACATCGAGCGCGGCATGGAACCCCTCGCTGCGATCCGCCGCCGGACGTCGGCGATCGGACCGCGAGGATACCGCGCCCCGCAAGAGAGCCGAGTCTTACGGCAGCGGCGCTGGGACCGTTGCTGCACGGATCCAGGGTGCCCGTGGGATGGCCCGAAGGGCCGAGCGCTGCGGGAGCTTGCCGGGCGCCGCAGACGAGCGGAAGCTCGACGCGAAAGAAAGCCGGCCGGCTGATGCGGTGCCGGCCGGCTGATGCGCTGTCCCGTATCACCCCCCCTGATGGCGGGACGCGCCGCGAGTGTGCCAACGCAAGCATCGTCCGTCACCACCCGAGCGAGTAGGTCCGGACCGCATCAGATCGGGGTGGCCGGCGGGTCCAGCCCGCACGGCCCAGCACGCGGGGGGTACGCGTGAGGAGCGCGTGCCTGCGCTCCCGTCGGGCCTGCCGAGGCGGTCCCGCCGCGGGGTCAGTGTGCGCCCCGCCGGGCGCCGCGTGACCTACCCTTTCGGATCGGTCGCGCGTGCGGCCGGTCAGCAGACTCCCTTCCCGCGTGCGACGGGGTGGAGACGGTTCGACTGCTAGGGGAGTCCGCGCAGTTGGCGCGCGAGCCGCTCATCATCGGCGCGTCGCGAGAGGCGGCCGTCGGGAACCTCGTAGCCGCCGAGGGCGCTGACGGTGTCGGCCACGAAGTCCTCACGGCGACGCAGTTCAACTTCTGCCCGAGCAACGGGACAGCGCAGCAGTGCGGCTCCCAGACCTCACCAGCGGCGGCCTCAACCTCCCCGGCGGGTTCGGGTGGCTGAAGTTCGGCTGCTACCCGGGCCACGACGCCGTCGGTGACGGGCAGAGCTGCAGCGACAGTCAGGGGTTCCTGCAGCACGAGATCGGCGACAACGGGCCTAACGAGAACCTGCCGCCCGGCAACAGTTACGGCTGTTGCGGTGCCATCCCAAGTGGCTCGGTCCTCGACATCGGGAGCCTCCCCGGCAACAAGCCTGCGGATCTCACGTATGTTCGTTGCCTCACGCACATCCTCAGTCGGCTGTGAGCCCAGCACTATCCCTTGATGGTGTGGGGCATGCGCGTCGAGCGTTCTAGTCGCTTCAGCGGGCGTCGTGGCCTAGCGGAGTCTTACGCTAACGTGCGTGGCGAAGATGCTACGGAATGCGCCTCGCGGGGACGGTCCGCCAGGTCAGCTGATGGTCGATGGCCGGCTCTGGCGCTACCTCTTGGTCGAGCCGTCCGGCCCGGCGGTCGGGATCGTGTTGAGCCTCCACGGGAGCGGGTCGAGTGCCGAGCGGCAGCGACGCCTCAGCGGCATGGATGCTCTCCCGGCGCAGGGTGCGCTGGTCGCCTATCCTGAAGCCGGAGTGCGTCAGGGGCTGGGCTGGCGCTGGGACCAGGAGTCCGATCTTCCGTTCATCGTCGGTCTCATCGAGATGCTCCTGCGAGCGCACCCGCAGGCGACGTCGAGCGTGGTGCTGGCGGGCATGTCGGGCGGCGCTCGCATGGCCTGCCACGTCGCCGCGCGGCGCCCTGATCTCGTAGGTGCGGTCGGGGCGGTCGCGGGACTGCGGGCGCCATCGCCCCCGCCGACGCACCCGGTGCGCGTGATCGCGTTTCATGGCACCGCCGACCGGGTCAACCCGTATGCTGGCGGTGGCCGTCCCGACTGGCGCGAGAGCGTGCCCGCTGCAGCCGAGGCCTGGGCGGCGGCGAACGGCGCCGGGCCCGAGCCGCAGGTCACCGCGCCCAGCCCGCGACTGCTCCGGACTTCTTATGGGACCGGATCTGCCGAAGTCGTCCTGTGGACCCTCGCGGGCGGCGGTCATACCTGGCCAGGCGGCCACCTCGGCCTGCTCGGGAGGCTGTTCCTCGGCGGCACCAGCCGGGAGATCGACGCGAGTGAAGCCATCTGGCGGTTCGCGATGGACCGCGCCCACGAGCCTTGAACCAGCGACGGCGCTCATGTCACGCCCTGGAACTCGCCCTTGCCGCCCTAGGCCGAGGACGCCGGGTCTGGCTCGGTCGGGGAGTTCCCGGCGAGGCGTAGCGGCGAACACACGCACACGATGCCCCTCTCTTTGAAACGGAGCCCCGCCTTCAAGGTGGGACACACACGCCTGGGGCGCACCGCCAGACCAGGCTCACTTGGCTGGCGTGGCGGCCAGAGACGGTGTGCTTGTGGGGGGCTCAAGGCCTTGCGAGGGCGACGCACTCTCGATGTACGCTGGTCCAGGCGAGGCGCTGGCGACGGATGGGGATGGGGACGGGGACGGGGACGGGGCGTTGAGCATGACCGAGCGCAGAGCGCGGTCAAGATCGCCGGACGGGCCTTGATCGCCGATCGTCCAGATGCCGGTGCCCAGGTACCCGGCCCGCACGATCACGCGCCAGCGGTAGGCAAGGGTGGTCGCGTCGTCGAAGTAGAGCTCCAACCACGTCGGTGCACATGACGCGCAGTCCTCTTGCTGCCAGGCGGTCCAGGTGCTGTGCTGGAGGACAAACGCGTGCTCTGCCTTCGCGCGTCGTGCAACTCGTAGCGGACCAGGCCGTTGTGGGGGGGGGGGGGCGG
>JBKQRF010000184.1:0-15794 GCA_052144055.1 Candidatus Limnocylindrales bacterium | reverse complement strand
CGCGAGCCCCGCGCACGCTGCGAGGAGGCGCCAATGGGCCCGACGCGACCCAGAACCGCGCGTGAGGTGGCTCGACACCGCCGGTGGCCCAGCGTGGCGACTGCCGGCGGCCAGCGGACCAAGTGTCTCTGAATGGCCTGATCGACCGCTAAGGGACCTCATCTTTGTCTCCTCGCAGGGTGCTTGCCGCGGGCGCACCGTCGCCGGTGCTGGGCCGCTCCCGCTCCCGTCAGGACGAGGTATGCGCCGTCGCACGTTGCGACCCGGTAACACCCTGCAGTCGGGTCCCGGGACATGGTGCTCGGTGTTACCGCCATGCAATGCGACGGGTCCATCATGGTCGGGAAGGCTCTGTCAGCCGTGCAGCTGTCCAGGCTGGAACGCTCGTAGATGGACCGACGGTGAGGAAAGCGATGCGCGTGCTCGTGATCGAAGACGACGAGGAACTCGCCGAGATCGTCGGCGCGACGCTGCGCCGGGCGCAGATGGCGGTCGACGTCGCCTTCGACGGCGGCACGGGGCTCGAGCGCGCGCTCGCGCACGACTACGACGTGGTCGTGCTCGACCGCGACCTCCCCGGTGTCCACGGCGACCAGATCTGCGCGGAGCTCGTTGCGCGAGCCTGCCGCAGCCGCGTGCTCATGCTGACCGCGTCCGCCACGACCGATGATTTGGTCGACGGACTGGCCCGTGGCGCCGACGACTACATCGCTAAACCGTTCGACCTGCCGGAGCTCGTGGCGCGGGTGGGCGCCCTGGTGCGGCGCTCCCAACCCGCTCTCCCGCCGGTGCTTCGGCAGGGCGACCTCGAGCTCGACACCGCGCGCCGTCGCGCATGGCGCGGCGGTCGACTCCTTGAGCTCAGCCCCAAGGAGCTCGGCGTGCTCGAGCTCCTGCTCGCCGCGGGGGGTCGTGTGGTGTCAGCGGAGGAGCTGCTCGAGCGAGTCTGGGATGAGAACGCCGATCCGTTCTCGCAGGCAGTCAAGACGACGGTAAGTCGGCTGCGGGCGAAGCTCGGGGACCCCCCGCTGATCGAGACGGTCGTCCAGGCAGGATACCGACTCTGATGCTGACGCCTGGCCCGCAGGACAAGATGCGTCGTCCGCTGCGCCTTCCGCGGCCCACGATCCGCCTGCGCCTGACGCTGCTCTATGGCGCCCTCTTCCTGCTCACGGGTGCCGCGCTGCTCGGCCTCATGGACGTGGTCAGCGCAACGACCGCCCTGGTGGTGCACGTCAGCGCAAGCCGCCAGGTCGGCGTGACGTTCGGGAGTCCGTTCGGCGGCGGCGGCTCGAACACGTTTGTAGCGCCCTTCGGTGGGTCGTCCGCGGACCTGCCGGCCGTCGTGAACGCGGTGGTCGCGGGCCAGTACGCCGCTGAGCAGCACCTCCACCTCGTCCTGTCGCTGGTGGCGCTCGTCATCCTGTCTCTGGCCTCTGTCCTGATCGGCTGGTTCGTTGCCGGACGGGTGCTGCGCCCGCTGCGCACGATGACCCAAGCCGCCCGTGCGATCTCCAGCACGAACCTCGAACTCCGACTCGCCCCGGCCGGTCCCGACGACGAGCTGAAGGACCTCGGGGAGACATTCGACGATCTCCTGGGCAGACTCGAGCGCTCCTTCAAGGCGCAACGGCAATTCGTCGCCAACGCCTCACATGAGCTGCGCACACCGCTGGCGCGCCAGCGCGCCCTGGTCCAGTACGCCCTCAGCGACCCGGACCCGACGCTGGAGGGCTGGCGCGCCACCTTCGAGCGGGTCCTCGCCGCGGAGGAGCAGCAGGAGCGGCTGCTCGAGGCGCTCTTCATGCTGGCACGAGGCGAGCGGGGGCTGGAGCGTCGAGTACCGGTCGATCTCGCCGAGGTCGCCGACGCCGCGCTGCGTGCGCGAAGCCAGGACATCGAGGGCCGCGAGCTGCAGGTAGATGCTCGTCTGGAGCACACGTTGGTGCTGGGAGATACGCGCTTGCTGGAGCGGCTCGCGGCGAACCTCGTCGACAAAGCGACCTACTACAACGTCCCGGGTGGCCAGATCGAGGTCGCCACCGAGGTGCGTCAAGGGCACGCCATCCTGCGCGTCGCCAACAGCGGCCCGTCAATCCCCGCGGCGGACGTCGATCAGCTCTTCGAGCCGTTCCGGCGACTGCAGCCGGATCGAACAACGCACGCGGAGGGATGGGGACTTGGCCTCTCGATCGTGCGCGCTGTGGCCACTGCCCATGGAGGCACTGTGCGTGCCCGCGCGAGGGAGGCCGGCGGGCTCGAGGTCGAGGTGAGCCTGGCCATGCCCGAAGCGGTGCGGTCGTCCGACCGGGGAAACGAAGCGTCGGAGAACGGGCAGCCGCGGTAGTCGTGACCGGCTGCGGGTTGGCTGTCAAGGCTAGGGCGCCTATAAGCCGTGGGAGGCGACGCCGGCACTTGAGGGCGTCGGCGAGGCGCGAGGTCAGCACCGCCCCGACACGATGGCCCGATGGTGTGGAGTCGGCGTTCCCGCAGCACGGCCGCACACACCTCACTCGTGACGGCGATCCCGATCTCCTCGGACGAGCCCACCCATCCACCGAACGGTTGAGCAGCCGTGTCGCCTGGTTGATGCCCGGCTCCACCAAGTACCTGCTGGGAGAACCGGGACCTCGTTCCCACACTGGGAGATCGTCGAGCACGACACGAGCGACAGCCTCGTGGTTGGGGCCCCAAGCGGCCGGCCGACGGAACAGGGAACGGAACTCCGATGGATCGATTCATGCCCAGGCTCGCCCTGCATCCAGGCTCGCGCCGGCGTCCCGGTTCGACGCGGCCCTGGACCGTGCGCCTCGCGCTCTGGAGCGCCCGCCACCGCTGGCCGGTGCTGTGCGCCTGGTTCGTGGTCACGCTCGGCCTCTTCGTCGCGAGCCAGAGCCTGGGTGGGATCAAGGCGGTCAGCGCCACGAGCCCGAGCGAACTCAGCCAGACCGAGTCAGGACGAGCAAGCCTGGCCATGCAGTCGGGCGGAGCGGCGTCGCTGCCGGACGAGCTCGAGGTCGTCGTCACGAGCGCGTCACGCAAGGTGACCGATCCTGCCTTCCGAACGACGGTCGGCACGATCGTCGCCCGGCTCGGGGCCGCCACGACCACTCTCAACGGCACTCCTGAGCCGGCCCTGAGCGGGCTCATCAATCCCTACGCGGCTCCGCCGACGGCCGGACTCCTCGCCGCCGATGGCACCAGCGTCCGCATCGTCGGCCAGATCGAGGGCGACGCCGCGGCGCTCGAAGCCAAGACGGCGGCCCTCGAGCCGGTCATCGCCGCACTGCAGGCCGAGCTCCCGGCCTATCAGATCCACGCCTACGGGACCACGCTCATCAACGACGAGGCGGCCCAGGAGATCAGCCGCGACACCGACGGGGCACTGCAAATCACGCTCCCGGCGACCTTCCTCATCCTGCTCGTCGCCTTCGGCGCGCTCGTGGCCGCCTGCGTGCCACTCCTGCTCGCGATCACCGCGCTGCTTGGCGCCTTCGGCCTCGTCGGGATCTTCAGCCAGGCGATCATGCCCGTCAGCCCCTATGCAAGCCAGGTCACCGTGCTCATCGGCCTGGCCGTAGCGATCGACTACTCGCTCTTCATGATCACCCGGTTCCGCGCCGAACGACGGGCTGGCCAGGACCGACTGGGCGCGATCGAGGTGGCCAGCGCGACCTCCGGGCGAGCCGTCTTCTTCAGCGGCCTGGCCGTGATGATCTCGCTGGCGGGGCTCTTTCTGGTCCCGGTCGCGGTCTTCCAGACGATGGCGGTCGGGATGATCGCGGTCATCGCGGTCTCGGTGCTGGGCAGCCTCATCTTCCTGCCAGCGCTGCTCGCCATCCTTGGCGATCGGGTGAACCGGGGAGCGATCCCGTTTCTCGGGCGCACCCGTGGCCAGGGCGGTGGCGCCTGGGCTCGCATCGTTGGCACGGTCATGCAGCAGCCGATCGTGGCCGCGCTGACCGGGGTGAGCGTGCTCCTCGCGCTCGCGTCGCCGGTGACCCAGCTGCATCTCGGCGAGGCGGACATCACTGCGCTGCCCAACAGCGTCGACGCGGTGCAGGCGGTCGAGGCGCTCCGGGCGCACTGGCCGGCGGGCTCCCTCCTCACCCTCGATGTGGCCGTCACGCACGCCAACGCCCCGGCCACGCAGGCGGCCATCGCGCGGCTCGCGCCGGCGCTGCTCAGGGTGCCGGGCCTGTCCGGCCCGGCCAGTCTGACGGCCTCCAGCGACGGGACTGTGACCTCCGTCTCGGTCGTCATGGCGGGAACGGCGAACGATCCCGCCAACTGGGAGATCGTGCGTCAGGTCCGTGCCGCGGTCGTCCCGGCGGTCGTCCGCGGTCTGCCCGGCGTCGCCGCCTACGTCGGGGGGGACGCGGCGGTCAGCCTCGACCAGACCGGGGTCTACACGGACGCCATGGGCCGCATCGTGCTGTTCGTGCTTAGCCTCTCCTTCCTCCTGCTGCTCCTCGTCTTCCACTCGGTCGTGATCCCGGCCAAGGCAATCGTGCTGAACCTGCTCGCCACCGGAGCGGCCCTGGGCGCGCTCGTGGCGGTCTTCCAGGATGGCTGGTTCGGGGCGCAGCTCGGCATCCGGCCGACCGAGGTCACCAACTTCATCCCGATCTTCGTCTTCACGACCCTCTTCGGGCTCTCCATGGACTACGAGGTGTTCATCCTCTCGCGCATCAAGGAGGCCGTCGACCAGGGTGCCACCTCGCACGAGGCGGTGGCGCAGGGGATCGCCCGCTCCGCCGGCACCGTCACCAGCGCCGCCGCGATCATGGTCGTCGTCTTCGCTGTGTTCGTGACCCTGCCCTTGGGGATCGCTCGCCAGCTTGGCCTCGGCTTGGCGGTCGCGGTCTTCGTGGACGCCACGCTCGTGCGGACCGTGCTGCTGCCGGCGACGATGCGCCTGCTGGGCGACTGGAACTGGTGGATGCCGCCGTTCCTGCGCTGGCTGCCACGCGTCACGATCGAGGGTGAGACGGGGCAGCCCGAACTCGCGCGCTCGCTCGGCGGAGCCGGGCGAGCAGTTGAGTCCGTGCAGTAGGCGATGCAGGAGCGGTGCCGAGAATGCTGCCCTCCGGCTCTTGGCGGCCCGCAGCCATGCCAACCACAATCAGCCCGGTCCGGCCGTCGGCCACACCCTCGCGCTCGCCGTCTGAAAGGATCACCGCGATGGCGGACCACCCCCTCGCTGCTCCACCCGCGGAGGCGGATCTCTCCGGGCCCTCCGCCACGCCCACCCCGTCGAGCGCGCCAGGGGGCGCCACATCCGTGGGCCCGCCGCCCCGGGACTACTACGAGCCTGGCTGGTGGGCGTACGTCGCCGGGCAGCACGTAGACGAGACGCAAGAGCCCTGGTATCGCATGCTGCCCGTCATGCGGGTCTACGGGTTCGTGGTGCTGGCGGTGGGTCTCCTCGTGGCGTATCCGAGGAACGATCCGAGCGGCTGGCGCGGCCCGGCCTCGCTGGCCCTGGTGGCTGCCCTCGCCGTCGCCTTCTGGCTCATGTGGGAGCGGCGCCCGATCTGGGAATACGGCCCGCGGACCCTGGCGGCGCATGGCGTCTTCCAGCTGGCGGCCTACGCGACCTTGGTGAGCCTCTCCTGGCCGTTCGCGGTGCTGCAGCTCGTGGTCTACCCGCAGATCCTCTTCTCGCTGCCGGTCGCCTGGGCCATCGCCGGGGGCCTGTTCATCGGCGCGATCACCGGGCTCGCTATCCTGGCCGGGTCAGGCGCCGGCCTCGCGACGGCCCTGCCCTTGGCCGTCTACAGTCTCCTGACCTCAGCCCTCTTCGTCGCCATCGCGGTGTGGATGCGTCGGACGATCGCCCAGAGCATGGAGCGGCGGGCCCTCATCGGCGAGCTGACGACGGCTCGACAAGAGCTTGCCGCCGCCGAGCGCGAGGCGGCGGTGGCCGGCGAACGGGCTCGCCTGGCCCGGGAGATCCACGACACACTCGCGCAGGGGTTCGCCTCCGTGGTGACCCACCTCGAAGCGGCCGAGGCGTGCCTGGGCCCAGACGAGGAGCGCGCTCGACGCGACGTACGGAGTGCCCAAGAGGTCGCCCGGGCGAGCCTCGCCGAGACGCGCACCCTCGTCTGGGCACTGCGTCCCGAGATGATCGCGACGGCCGGGCTCCCGGCCGCGATCGAACGCGTGGCTGCCGCGGGTGGCCCTACTGGCCCGGCCGTCGAGGTGACCATCTCCGGGCGACCGCGGCGGCTCCACCCAGCCGTCGAGGTGACGCTGTTGCGGGCGGCCCAGGAGGCGCTCGCCAACGCCCGGCGCCACGCCGCAGCAGCGCACGTCGTGGTGACCCTGACCTATTTCGCCGATGCGGTGAGCCTCGACGTCGCCGACGACGGCCGCGGCTTTGACCCGTCAGCGGCGGACCAGTCCGGCGGCCTGGGCCTGCTCGGCATGCGCGAGCGCGTCGCAGATCTAGGCGGGGAGCTCGCCATCGAGAGCGCGCCGGGCGAGGGGACGGCCCTCGCCGTCACGCTCCCCGCCATCGAACCGCCCGCGCCCGTCGTCGGATCTGCCAACGCCGCCGCTGCATCGCCCGAGGCAGGGATGCACGCTCCATGAGCCAAGAGCGCATGATCCGCCTGCTCATCGTGGACGACCACCCGGTCGTGCGGACCGGCCTGCGCCACCTGTTCGAGACCGAGGCCGGCTTCGAGGTGGCTGCCGAGGCAGCGGACGGTGCCGCGGCGCTCGAAGCGGTCGTTCGAGAGCGGCCCGACATTGTCCTGATGGATCTCCAGATGCCGGTGATGGACGGGGTGGAGGCGATCCGCCGCATCCGCGCCCTGCCGCAACCGCCTCCGGTCCTAGTGCTGACGACCTACGACTCGGATGCCCAGATTCTCGCCGCCATCGAGGCCGGAGCCGCCGGCTACCTCTTGAAGGACGCCGAGCGCGACACGCTCTTCGCGTCTGTCCGCAGCGCGGCGCGGGGCGGTTCGCCGCTGGCGCCGAGCGTCGCCGCCCGCCTGGTGCACAGCTTAGGGAGGGGCGGCCCACGGACGCCCGAACCGCTCACGGGGCGCGAGCTCGAGGTGGTCCGCCTGGTGGCGAGAGGCGCCTCCAACCGCGAGATCGCCCGCGAGCTGCGGCTCAGCGAGGCGACCGTCAAGACCCACCTGATCCACATCTTCGAGAAGCTCGGCGTCGGGGATCGCACGTCGGCCGTGACGACCGCCCTCGAGCGCGGCCTGATCCAGCTGCCACGGGGCTAGCGCAGGCCCGTGATCTTCCTGCCGCGCGGCCAATCCAATCACCCACCCACGGGGGAGGCGCCACCATGTCGATACTCGTTGCGTATGCCAGCAAGCACGGTGCCACCGCGGGGATTGCGGCGGCGATAGCGGAGCGGCTCCGGAGCGCCGGCCTGGAGGCGGAGGCCCGCCCGGTGACCGACATCCGCGACCCCGCCGCCTACGACGCCTACGTCATCGGGGGCGCCACCTACATGTTCCACTGGATGAAGGGGGCCACGGCGTTCGTGCGGCAGCACCGGGCGCTCCTCGCTTCCCGGCCGGTGTGGCTGTTCAGCAGCGGCCCGCTCGGGCCGCAGACGACAGACACGTCGGGTCAGGGCGCGCGGGCCGTTCCGGAAGCCCGGGAGATTGCCGAGCTCGGTGCGGCCATCGGGGCTCGCGATCACCGGGTCTTCTGGGGGGCCTTCGATCGTGGCCAGAAGGCTGTCGGACTGGCCGAGCGTGTGACCCTGCTGATGCCTGTATCCCGGGCGGCCATGCCCGAGGGCGACTTCCGCAACTGGGCCGAGATCGCCGCCTGGGCCGACGGCATCGCCCGCGAGCTGGCACCAGCGCCAGCGATCCGACGCTGATCATAGCGTGCTCGTGGCGTCGTGCACCTCCCTCGATCGGCGGGCCTGTAACCGGCGAGCGCATGGCATCGAGCCCGCATCTACTTCCTCGGAAACAGGGCGGTGTCACACCCGCACGATCCGTTCATGGTGTGGGGGCTGGCTGGGCGGAACGATGGCGCGCTGATCGTGGTCGGTTGCCGGGATGCGGGTGACTGCCAGCTGTATCCGACTCTCGACTAGCTCGAGGACTGGTGCTCGGTTGCGTCCTCCTCGGAGCCCCTGTCGTGCGGCTCGGACCACGGACCGGGTGGCCGGACATCGGAGTGCCGCGCGGGCGCGATCCGCTCGACCAACAAGCGGTTGACGAGGAGCGTCTGATGCCGGGAGAGCACCTGGCCGCCCGGCGAGTCGTAGGCGATCGTCGCCTCGGTAAGCGGAACCATCGCGTCGCGTCGATGGAAGAAGCCGGCGACCGGGTCGGTGCCCGGGAGGGCATGCAGGTGGCCGCTGACCTCGTAGTGCCCGAGGCGCAGTTCCACCGGGCAGGGCCGAGTCCGCGTTCGACGCCGCGGGTTGCCACGCGGTCCCGTGACGGCCACGGCGCACAGCTCGGCGCGCAAGACGACCACGTCGGGAAGCGTCAGCTCGTGGCCGTCCTCGAGACTGGTGACGGACACGTCGAGGAGCGTGAACTCGTCGGTATCGTTCAGCAGGTCGGCCATCCGGTCGGCCGAGAGGGCCACGTGGCCGGAGGCCCGGGAGTCGCCCGAGTAGACCGTCAGCTCGACGAGCCCCTCACGCGGGACGTCGCGCGGCAAACCGGCGCCACCGGCTACGGTGATCGCTGGAGGCGTATGCATGTCAGAGTCCGCCATCATGCGCCCTACCGTAGGCCATCGTCGCGGACCTGGATATGACCCGACGGTCCTGTTCGGCAACCCGGACGGGATGCGATGTCCGGGCTGGGTGTTGACAGCTTACTCGAGCACGGCGTTGGCGACGGAGCGGACACCTCCGATCCGGGAACGAGGGACCAGAGCCCCCGGCGCTGTTCCGCGCCATGGCATCCTCGTGAAGGCCCGGTGCGGCTACCCGTCGCGCCCGCGCAGCAACGAGACGCGGAACGGCCGGAGCTCACCGCGAGCGTATCCGCCAGCGATGACGGGGTCCTCCGCCATGATCTGTCGAGCCGTCTCCTCGTCGGGCGCCTCGATGATGGTGATGCCGGTGTTCACGTTGCCGAGGGTGGGTCCGGCGAGCACGAGTACGCCCTGCGCGAGGAGACGCCGAAGCCGCTCGAAGTGGACCGCCCAGGCCGCCTTCTCCGCATCGGCCATGGTGGCGGCGAAGTCGTCGCGCGGCGGGTGGATGAAGTAGACCCACTCGGCCATGACCTTCGTCTCCTAGAGCGGCCAGCGCAGGCCGTAACGGGCACCTTGGCCGCGCAGTCTACGCGGGCCCGGCGGGCGTGACACCGACGCCAGCGCAGGCAAGTGGTGGATAACCAAGGCCGTGACCCAGACGGCCCTGGCCGACGAGCAGGCACGCGGGCAGAGTCGGAGTCACATCTGCGTCCCGCCAGCAGGGCCTAACCCATGCACCTCGTCGCGGCAACGTTCCTTACCTTCGATACCGCACGGGCCACGCGGCGCTCCGCCATGGCGCATCTCGCGCTGCTCACCTTCGACGCCCAACTCGACACGGAACACGGCGGGGCGATGATGGTCTTTCGCGTCCGGATGGGCGACCTCGGTGCCCTGTATGACGAGATCGCGGCGGGCAAGGGCACCGTCGTCTACGAGCGCGCACTGGACGTCCGCAAGGTGGCGTAGAAGACCACGTCCTGGAGGGACAGCGTGCTCGTCATCGAGACGGCCGACCAGTCGCTCGCTGCGAACGTGGTGGCGGCGTTGGCGGCGCCCTCGCCGTCCCCTGCAGCGTCGGGGGGATGAGGAGCCCGGTCAGGCACCCACGCTCCGGGACCCCCCGAGCGTCCGCTCATGCGGGGGCGGCGTATGCGGACATGCCGAGGACCGCACCCTCTGGGTCAAGGGCCCGCACACGGAGCAGCGGTGCCGCGGTGGCTAGAAGGATGGCGGTCTCGAACCCGGTGGACGGCGCGACTGCCACACTGGCCATGGCGCTCGGATCGGAGCCGGCCAGGATCTCCCAGCGGTCGACCTCGGTGGCGCCGTTCCAGCTCGCGAACACCGTCAGCGCGCCGGTGGCCTCCCGCTCCACGGCGATCGCGGGGCTGTCGGAGGGGCGGCCCACCCAGGGCTGGCGGAAGACCCGGTAGGACTGCTTCGCCGCGGGATAGGTGGCATCGAAGCGCAGGTCGCCGCCGGGCCCGAACTCGCTGCAGTAGGGTGAGGCACCCCAGCCCACGAAGACGTCTCCATTTGGCAATGTCTGCAGGTTGCCCTGACTCGTCACGGTAAGGCCACCCGGATGGGGGTAGGCAGCGACGAGCGAGGCGGTCAAGGCGTGCTCGTCGAGGCGCAGCACGAGCCCCCGTGCGGGAACCGGCGGTGTCTCGTCGTCGAAGAGGGTGAGCGTGCCGTCGGGACGCCGGCGCGCGTCGTGCTGGTACCCGAACGCGGTGCCCGGGCCCATCGCGAAGTCGCCGCGCCGCCCGCCCAGGCGCCACACGATCTCCCCGCTCTGGCGGTCGATCTTGTAGACCGTGGAGGTGTTGCGGGCCGACACGAGGAGGCTCCCATCGGCCTCGAGGTCGATCGAGTTGGCATGCACGTAGTCGTAGATCTGGCCCTTCGTTGGCCGCACCACGGACTCGTCGAACCCGATGTGGTCGACCGAGTGCCACTCCCAGAGCAGTGCCCCGCTCGCGATGTCGATCTCCTGGATGGCGCAGTCCATGACCTGCGTGGGCACGGGCACGGGTGAGGCAGCCGCTGCCGCCGTGAGCGCCGTCGCCGGGACCACCGCGTCGGCGAAGACCAAGGCGGTCCCCTGCGGGGTGATCTGGCACTCGTGCAGGTCGATGGTGCGGCCGTTGGCGGCCTGCACGCGCGCGATCTCCCGATACGAAGCATCGGCCATCACGATCTCGCCCGCGCCGATCCCGCCGTTCTCCGTTCCCTCCCACCAGAGGAGCGCCGCTTGTCCGCGGTACTCGCTCACCTGCAGGTTGGCGACCTGCATGCCAGTGTCCGGGCGGCACCAGATGGGCTCGCCCGCGTCATCGACGATCAGGGGGCCGTCGGTACCCGAGCCGTTGTCCGGCGTCAGGAAGAGCACGCCCGCGTCAACCGCCCCGCGCTTCGTCGCGACGACCCGCGGCGGCGTCAGGTCGGGGCGGGAGCGGAACTGCCGGCGCCCACCTAGCGGGGGAGCCGAGGGGCCCGGCGTCCGCAAGGCTGGAGCCGGCTGGAACAGCCCGCGGGCGATCCCGAGGGCCACGCTCGTTCCCACCGTGGCGCCGCCGACGACGACGACCGCGCCGACCTTCAGGAAGCGCCGCCGCGTCCAGCGGCTCGCCGGGCCGAGGTCCTGCACGTACCTCCCTCTCCCCATGGCTGGCGCGGCGCGTGATACCACGTGCGCGAGCGCCCGAAGCTTGCCATCGGTAGCTGGGATCTTCCTGAAACGGCAGGCGGTCACGGCACCTTGTAGTCACGCCGGCCGGTGGAGGCTGCCCCTCACGACGGTGACTTCGTGCTCGATCTTTCGATTCGTCCGTCCACGTAAGCTTGGATCCGCCGAGTGGGGCGAGCAGAAGGCTGAGGCATGCGATGTACGACGTGCCATCCGAGTCCCTGACCGCGTTGCGGGCGACCCCGACGATCCTCCGTCGCCTCTTGGCCGGGCTCCCCCATGAACCCGCCGCGACCTTGCGCGGGGGAGACGAAGGCTGGTCGATCCTCGAGGTGGTATGTCACCTCAGGGATGCCGAGGAACGGGCCGTCGAGCGGATGCGCACCATGCGCGATGCGGACGAGCCGAGGATCGCGGGCTACGACCAGGAGGCATGGGCACGTGAGCGTCGGTATGGCGACGACGATCTCCAAGCCGCCTGCGACGCGTTCCTCGAGTATCGACGCCACCACATCGCCGAGCTCGAGGCGCTCGAGCCTGCCGCCTGGGAGCGCGCCGGGTTGCATGACGAGCAGGGCCGGGTGACGATCGCGAGCCACACGCTCCACATCGCCGCCCACGACGCAACGCACCTCGCCCAGATCGCGCGCCTGTATCCCGGCTGACCTTGTGACATTCGGCCGACCCGTCGCGGCCGCCGGGGTTGGGTCTGGGTCTGGGTCTCGAATTGCCGCGGCCCATCACCAAGCGGCCTTGCCCGCTACCCTCAGACCCCGAACACGGACGAGCGAGATCATGTGCGGACGCCTGCGGGGTGCCCTCATGGTGAGGACTACTCGGTGGCCCAGAAGCAGCCCACGCCATCGCTGGCGGGCGCTACAGTGCCGCGATGTTCCTCGGCATCGACCATCTCGTCATCGCCGTCCCTGATCCCGACGTCGCGGCGGGACAGCTCGAGCGGGAGCTCGGCCTTGCCGCCACCGGCGGCGGCCGGCATGTCGGCGAGGGGACCTTCAACCGGCTGGTGTGGCTCGGGGACACGTACCTCGAGCTCATCGGGGTCTTCGATCGCGCCCTCGCCGCACGATCTTGGATCGGGGCACCGGCACTGGCGGCGCTCGCACGCGGCGGCGGCCTCGCGACATGGGCCATAGCGAGCGACGCGCTCGAACAGGATCTGGACACCCTTCGCGTTGCCGGTTCCGAGTTCGGCGAGCCCATCGCCGGCCAGCGGAGACGCGACGACGGGGCGCTCGTCCGCTGGCGCGTCGCCACCCCTCGTCTCCTCGGCCCGTCCGAGCCGCCCTTCCTCATCGAGCATGACCCGACCGCGGCCGAGTGGCTACCGGCTGACCGGGACGCCCGCCTGGCCCTGGTGCACCCGCTCGGAGGCCAGGTGCGGCTCGAAGTGCTGGAGCTGCTCGTTGACGACGTCAACCAGACGCTCCAGCGCTTTCTGCGCACGACTGGACTGCGGTTCCGTCCGTCACTGGCGGGGGGCGGCGGCCGCGACGCCACCATCGGTGCGCAGATCGTGCGGCTCCGTCCCCGGCGCCCTGGCAGCGTGTCGGCCGTCATGCGGCTCGCCGCACCCGTGCCAGCCGGCCGGATGGTCGAGCTGCTGGGCTGCCGCTGGGTCGTGCGTCCGGCACGACCCGCCGAGGGTCTGTCTTCACCCGGTGGCTGAGAAGCGACGCGACCCGGACGACCCGGACACGAGCGGGCCATCGTGAGGGGCTACTCGACGGCGCGCGTGCGGAGTGTGGGCTGAACGGCACCTCGGACGAGTGCGACTTCTACATGGGATCGGCGGGCAGAACCCGGATCTCAGCGAGGTCTGCGAGCCGCTTACGCACGCCGTGACTGAGGTCGCCATAGATCACGGCGTGCGCGTTGCCGCGCGGGCCATCGTGCGGGTCCGGCCTGAGCTCAATCTTCAGTCCTTCGTCCCGCACCACCTCAGCCGAGAGCGCCACAAGGCCGAACTCAGAATGGCCTTCGAGCGCCGAGAACATGGACAGCCCAAGGACGATCAACAGCTCCTCGACATACACTGAAAGCCCGCCTGCGTCAATCGGGCGGGGGCGCAGAGCCTGGCTTGATACCCTGAAGCCGCCGGCGCCGTCGTCCACCAGGTGCCAGTGAGGCACGCGACGAAGGAGGACGGCCTCGGCTGAGATTTCGGCCGCAGCGGTGGGACCTACGGCCGCGGTCACGATCGGTTGCGGCGGGCGGTCGAGTCAGTCAGGCCATGAGGCGGCCGAGCGCGGCGTCGAGTCGGGACCCGGCCAGTACCAAGCGATCCTCCCACTCCTCACCACGAGCGTCGTCGGTGAAGAACGCCGTCGACTCCTGCTCCGGATCGCTGCTCGGAGGGATCTCGATGACCAGCTCCAAGTTGGGCCGGTGCCACTCCAACGCGAGCCCGCCGTTGGCCGTGGGAACCAGTGCTGGGGCCTGAAGCTGCTCAAGAAGCAGAGGCACGATCAATCGTTCGGCGAACTCGAGGGCGGCCGGATCGATCGCGCGAGCGCCGTAACTGTCCCACCCAGGCGCGAGGCTCCGCATGGACTCGATGTTCAGCTGCACCCACTCGATGACTGCTTCTGGGCTGCGCACCCCTGCGGCAACCGGCCCCGCCGCGCTCGTCAGATCGCTGGTTCTAACGTCGTCCACTGTCGCCACTGGCGCGGACGGCCGGGTCCACGGCGTGCGGAGGATCTCCTCGTCGGATAAGTACATTGCTCCGCTCTTAAGCGTCATCCATCCGCCTCCAGAGCGCGTGCATGGCTGGTCGCGTGACTGCGTCGAAGATCCTGACGGCGCGGTCATGCGCCACGTCGAGGAAGCTAAGCACGCCCCCGACTCCCTTCCCGAGGGGCATACCCCTGGCTGTCACGTTGATAACGATGATCGGCGCGTTGTCGGAGCGACGGGTCGCTGGATCGGCTGAGACGTGCACGCGCCCGACCGGTGCACCTTGGTGCCGGATAACAAACTGGCTTCTCACTTGCGTGGTCTCAGGAGACTCCAGGTCCCTGGCAAGCAGCGCGCGTGGCGTCACCAGCGTGAGCACCTCGCCGACATCGATCGTCGCACCGTTCGCAATGTGATTGACGTAGGTCAGCTCGCATTGGACGGGCACGAACTCACCGAATCCTTTGTGGGTCAGGTAATCGCGCAACCGAGCCACATCGTCCTCGAATGGCTGTCGGAGGCTGAAGTACCGCGGATAGTCCGATTGAGGTCCTGCTTTGCGCCAGTTGCGAGCGAACCAGTTGTTCTGGAGCTGCAGTAGCCCACTTCCCGTGTCATCCCTTAGCTGCAATCTCGGCACGGGCAGGCCCTGCATCAGCTGGAGCGAGAAAGTCGAGGTCTGTGGCTCGCCGCGGAATCGCTCCACCGGCATTTGATACGGTGCCTGTTCCTCTGGGTTAGGGAACGCTTCGCTGAAGAGTTCCTGCCAGGCGCGGATGAGTTCGATCATCCGGAGCTTGGCGATCGGGCGGAACGACACCGAGAGAGCCACCTCGACGACGGGGGCTGCCGCGAAGTGAGGAAGAGGAGTGGTCTCCGCCGGCATCGGCTTGTCGCCCACGGTCACTGCTCAGCACCTGACTCGGGTGACGCGCATGGCGCGATCATGCCACGGCAGCGACCGTCCGCGCACGGGAAGCTGAGCGCCGGGGCCGCGTCCGCCATGTTCCGCCAGTGTCGGCAAGCCGGGGACCCCATGAGTCACGGGGAACCATCTGGCCGCGCGGCTCTCAGCCAGCGGGCCGCGATCGCCGTTGCAGCCGCCACCCCTCCCAGCACGTCGAGCGTGGCAGCGCACGCCCCGTCGACGAGCCGTGCGGCCACGACGGGCGCCTGGGTGCGAGCGGCGACACGGAGGGCGTCGAGGTCGACATCCGCGTAGCCCATCGCGGTCGTTCGGGCTACGGGCGCGCCCTCCATCAGCGGTCGCAGCGTCCCACCGAGGCCGGCCAGGCCCTCGGCGCTCTCCCGCAGCCGCCCCCAGTCCGCGATGGCGTCCGGGTAGAGCGCGGGATACCCATCGAGATAGCGGCGCTCTAGGAGCGCCCGCGCCTCCTCGGCCGCGTACAGCTCTCTCACGAGCTCCGCGCTGTTCGCGCGCCACGCCTGCCACCGCTCGACGACCGTGCCATCGCCACGCCGGGACATTCCGCCCGCATGGAGCTCAGCCTCCAGGCTCAAGGCCCGCATCTCCCAGAAGAACACGGCGTAGCGCAGGCCCTCGATGCGCGTCGTCTCCGCGGCCGCCGTGTTCAGACGGATGACGATCTCGACGAGGAAGATGGCGTCGCGGACGGCCTGGCGGGCGGCCTCCCGCACGGCTTCCCTGGGCTGCCCGGACATCGCCTGG
>JBKQRF010000183.1:0-33920 GCA_052144055.1 Candidatus Limnocylindrales bacterium | reverse complement strand
GGATCGTCACCAGCCCGAACTGGATTGCCCCCCGCCACATCGAGCGCGGCATGGAACCCCTCGCTGCGATCCGCCGCCGGACGTCGGCGATCGGACCGCGAGGATACCGCGCCCCGCAAGAGAGCCGTCGCGGGCGAGCCGCCAAGCCCCCCGGCAGCTGATGATCGTGCGAACATCCTTCATGCGGCCAGGCCCGCACGCTGAACCGCGAGCCGCCACCGCGAGGAGCACTGGCCATGTTCGCAGGTCCACATCCGGCGCCGATCCGCATGGAGCCGCTTGACGTGCTTTTCGAAGGTCCGCGGGCGCCAGGCGAAGTGCGTGGCGACGATCCACCATGGGCGATCGCGCAGCGGTACGGTGGCCCGCTGGCGATCGGGCTGCGGGCGGATCGTCCGACGATGGTCTCCAACTTCGTGGAGAGTCTGGACGGGATCGTGGCACTCGCCACCGGGGCTCGCGGCGGTGGATCCGCGATCAGCGGGGCGTCCGAGCCCGACAGGTTCGTGATGGCGCTCCTGCGCACCCTTGCGGACGTCGTTGTGGTCGGAGCGGGTACCGTCCGCTCGGCGCCTCGGCACGAATGGACTCCACGCGGGATCGCGCGCAATTGGGCCGATGCCTGCGACGCGTGGCGCTCGCGGCTCGGGCTCGCCGGGCAGCCCACGACGGTCGTCGTGACGGCGACCGGCCAGGTCCCGGCGAGCCACCCCGGCCTGACGAACGAGGACGTCCCCGTGGTGATCGTCACGACCCGGGACGGAGCACGACGTCTGGCCGAGGGAGGCGTACCCTCCGGCGCCCGCGTAGAGGTGCTTTCCGTTGGCACATCTGTGGAACCGGACCGACTCGTTGCCCTGCTGACGAGCATGGGCGCTCGAGTGGCCCTCTGCGAGGGCGGGCCGCACCTCTTGGCCGACCTGCTAGGAGCGGACGCCGTCGACGAACTCTTCCTGACGCTCTCCCCTCAGGTGCTCGGGCGCAAGCCGGGGGTCGCACGCTTCGGGCTGGCAGAGGGACGTGCGTGGGATCCAGGCTCCGCGCGATGGACGGCGCTGCATTCAGTCCGACGTGCGCGCTCGCACCTGTTCCTTCGCTACGCGTTCGAGGGACTGCCCGGGCCAACTGGCTGACGGACGGGGACCGGACGCGCCGCGGTCCAGTGCGCCGGACCCTGAGACGACCAGATCTCGAGAAGCGCTCGACGCGGACGACTCGGGAACCGACGTCCTGCGTCGGCACGGTGGCGGGAGCGCTGGGCCCGCGGCTACCCCGAAGAGGGGCTGGACTCGAGGGATTCGACTGTTATGATGTTCGTAACGCCCGCAAGGCGGGCCAAAGATTCAGCCCCGTTCGGCAACACGACACTCCTCTCTCGGTTCTCGCGAGACGGTCGCGGGGGCCGGACGAGAAGGAGTGTTTTCCTTGTACCAGGACAAGACTCTCACGTGCGCCGACTGCGGCCAGGAGTTCGCGTTCTCCTCGAGCGAGCAGCAGTTCTACGCTGATCGCCAGTTCAGCGAGCCGCGACGCTGTCCCACGTGCCGTGCGAGCCGAAAGGCGAGCCGCGGCGGCGGTTCTTCTTACAGTACGGGCGGGTCGTACTCCGGTGGCGGCTACTCCGGCGGGTCGATCGGCTCGTACGGTGGCGGCTCCAGCTACTCCGGTGGCGGCTACTCCGGCGGCGGCACCCGCGCACCGCGCGAGATGTTCACCGCCACTTGCTCGAGCTGCGGTCGCGAGGCGAAAGTACCCTTCCGGCCCACTTCCGGCAAGCCCGTCTATTGCAACGACTGCTTCGCGAGCCGTCGCGGCTAGTCGCCTGACCGTGTCGCGAGGACGGCCGTTCGCAACAGTCGTCCTGCAGGCGTCCTGAACACGCGTCGATCACGTGCCCGGCGGGCAACCGCCGGGCACGATCGATTCGGAGTCGAAGCGATCGGTGCGTCCGGAACATGGCGCGGGAGGTATCACATGCCCGCAGTGGCGCCGTACGGGTCGTGGCGCTCGCCGATCACGACCGAGCGGATCACAAGCGATGGAGTCGGGCTCGGGCAGGTCACGCTCGACGGCGACGACGTCTACTGGACGGAGAGTCGGCCGACAGAGGCCGGACGCGTGGTGCTCGTTCGGCGAACGCCGGAGGCCCTGACGGCAGACGTGACGCCACCTGGCATGAACGTGCGCAGTCGCGTCCACGAGTATGGCGGGGGCGCGTTCACCGTGCGCGGAGGCACGGTCGTCTTCGCCGAGTTCGCCGACGGCCGGCTGTGGCGCCAGGACATGGGGACAGGCGTCACCGGCACGCCACGTCCGCTGACGCCCGCCGTGCCTGACGCGATGCTGAGGCACGCCGACCCGACCCTCGGTCTCTGGCGTCGCCGGATTGTGTGCGTCCAGGAGGACCACCGCGACAGTAGGGCTGTCGAGAACCGGATCGTCGAGGTCCTGCTCGACCCGCCAGACCCCGCGCGGGTCGGCGAGCCGAGAGTGCTCGTCTCGGGCCACGACTTCTTCTCAAACCCCCGCCTTGACCCGGACGGATGGCGCGCCTGCTGGCTAGCGTGGGACCACCCGGACATGCCCTGGGACGACACGCAGCTATGGGTCGCGGATGTGGCTGCGGATGGGTCGTTCGCAGATGTCCGCGTCGTCGCCGGCGGCCGGGGCGAGTCGATCTTCCAGCCCGAGTGGTCGCCGGCCGGGATCCTCTATTTCGCCTCGGACAGGACCGACTGGTGGAACCTCTACCGGCTCGACGAGGTTTCGAAGGCTGGCTCGATCGATGCGAGGGCTCGCCCGCTCGCGCCGATGGAGGCGGAGTTCGGTCTGCCGCAGTGGGTGTTTGGCATGACGACCTACGCGTTCGCCGGCCCCGAGCAGATCCTGTGCCGGTATACGCGCGACGGCATCTGGAGGCTCGCACTGCTTGACGAGGCGACGGGCGTTCTGGACCTGCTCGACCTCGGCGGAACGGAGTGCGTGTCCCTCGCGGCAGGCCAGGCGGGCACGCCGCGCTGGTCCTCGCATCATCCACCCGCGACGCGTCGATCGTCCTGCTCGACACGACGTCTCGCGAATGTGTCGTCGTCGCCAGGGCGTCTACGGATACACCGGACGAGCGGTTTCTGTCCCGGCCCGAGCCGATCGAGTTTCTCAGCGACGACAGGCTGCCGGCGCACGCGCTCTTCTATCGTCCGACGAACCCGGACTTCGTCGCGCCGGCCCACGAGCTCCCGCCTCTGCTGGTCAAGGTCCACGGCGGCCCAACGGCAATGGCAGTTCGCTCGATCTCGAACTCCAGTTCTGGACGAGCAGGGGTTTCGCGGTGCTCGACGTGAACTACGGCGGCAGCAGCGGATACGGGCGGCGGTACCGCGAGCGACTGAACGGGCGCTGGGGCGTCGTCGACCTGAACGACGTGGTGAACGGGGCGCAGCACATGGCGGCTATCGGGCGTGCCGACCCGTCCCGGCTCATTATCCACGGCGGCAGCGCGGGCGGGTACACGACCCTTTGCGCGGTCACGTTCCGCGACGCGTTCCGAGCGGGCGGCAGCTACTACGGCATCGGCGACCTTGAAGTCTTCGTGCGCGAGACGCACAAGTTCGAGTCGCGCTACATGGACCGGCTCGTCGGTCCGTACCCTGCGAGGGCTGACCTATACCGGGACCGGTCGCCGATTCGCTTCGTCGACCGCGTGTCGTGCCCTGTCATCCTGCTCCAGGGTCTCGAAGACCGCATACTGCCGCCGGACCAGGCCGAGCTCATGGTCGACGCACTGCGCCGTCGGGGCATCCCGGTGGCGTACTTGGCGTTCGAGGGGGAGGGGCACGGGTTCCGGAGTTCCGAGAACATCCGTCGGTCGCTCGAGGCAGAGCTGGCCTTCTACGGGTGGGTGCTTGGCTTCAAGCCAGCCGACGAGCTCCCGCCGCTCCAAATCGAGAACATGTGAGGGGGCGCGACCAAGCGCCTGCGTGCCATGCGAGCTGGCACGCAGGCATGGCAGGATGACGGCATGCCGACCGCCGTGAGCATCGCCGCAGACCGCCTGGTCGTCGAGCACCTCGAGCTAGCAGATCCAGACCTCGTCCGGTTCGTCGCCGAGCGAGGAGAGGCGGATCGCCCCGAGCTCATCGAGCGCTCCCTCCGAATCGGGCTGCTCGCCGTGCGCGATGCAGGCCTTACCGTCAACGTCGACGTCATCGAGAAGGAATTCGGCCGGCTCGTGCAACAGATCGACGAGCGCAACGAGCGCGCCAGCCAGGCGTTGGCGCAGGCCCTCCGCGACTCGTTCGCCGAGGATGGCGGCAAGCTCCCGCGGACGCTGGAGCGGTTCCTAGGAGACCAAGGAGCACTGCGTCGGCTCGTGTCGGACTTGTTCGACGAGACCCGGCGCGACTCGGCCATCGGTCGCCTGAACGACCTGATGGGACGCTACTTCGACGGCGACGGGAGCCGCCTCGCCCAGCTGCTGGATCCCACGCGACTCGGGTCGCCGCTCTATCAGTTCCGGAGCGAGATCTCCAAGGGGTTTGAGGACCTGGCTGGGCGGATCCAGGCGCTCGAGAAGGCCACAGGCGCCCGGGCGGCGGAGCGGGCGAAGTCGGCGGCCAAGGGGATCGATTTCGAAGACATCCTCGAGGGGCTGCTCGGAGACATCGCCAGCGGGCTCGGAGACGCGATCGAACGGACCGGAACGCTGCCCGGCGAGACGATCAAGGCCAAGAAGGGCGACTTCGTGCTGACGGTGGACCCGAGCCGGACGCGTGGCGCGGACTTGCGGGTGGTGATCGAGTCGAAGGACCGCGCGATGAGCACGCGGCAGGTCATCGAGGAGCTGGCCGCGGCGCGCCAGAACCGTTCCGCCCAGGCGGCCGTCATCGTCTTCTCGCCGCAGCACGCTCCCGCCAACGTAGATCCGCTCGCTATCGTGGGGCGTGACGTGTGGTGCGTCCTCGACTCTGCCGCCCCCGATCGGCTGCCGCTGGAATGTGCCGTCCGGCTGGGCCGGATCTTCGCGCTCGACTCCCTGCGAGACCGGCCGGTCGAGATCGACCTCTGGGCCGTGGATCACGCGCTGGACGGAATCCGCACGCAGTTATCGGCGATCCAGGGAATGAAAGCCAGCCTCACCTCGATCAACACCGCGACCGGCAGGGTCACCGCGGACTTGGACGGCCTCCGTGTCGGCATCCTGCGCAGCGTCGCAGAAGTCGAGGAGGAGTTGCGAGCGGCCGCGGGCACCAGAACCTCGGAGCGCGAGACGGCGTAGCGCCGTCGCTGCAGGTGTCGCGGGCACCTGTCCAGTTATCCCGCGTCGACCACCTCAAGCCGGATCCGCTTGTTGATCCGGCCCTTGGACTCGTATCCGGTGACCCGGATGCGGCCCACCTCGCGCGTGTTGGCCACGTGCGTGCCGCCGTCGGCCTGAAGATCCAGCCCGACGATCTCGACCGTGCGTACCTCGGTGATCCCAGGCGGCAGGAGGTTGACCTTGGTCCGCACGAGATCGGGGATGGCGAACGCCTCGTCGCGGGGCAGGACGCGAACGCGGACGTCTCGGGCAGCCGCCAGCTCGGCGTTGACCTTGCGTTCGATCTCTCCGACCAGTTCCCCCGACATACGCTCGAACTCGAAGTCCATGCGGCCGGCACCGGGCTCCATGTTCCCGCCCGTCACCAGCGCGCCGTAATCGCGCCACACGACGCCGCACAGTGTGTGCAGCGCGGTGTGTGTCCGCATCAGCAGGTGGCGGCGTCCCCAGTCAATGTCGACCCGCACCCGCGTCCCCGGATCGGGGGCATCCTCAGAGGTCACCGCCGCGAGTACGTGCACGATCTCATCGCCGGCCTTCCGCGCCGACGCGACCTGCCAGCGTTGCCCGCCCCATACAGGGTCGA
This sequence comes from Candidatus Limnocylindrales bacterium, assembly GCA_052144055.1. GTDB lineage: Bacteria > Chloroflexota > Limnocylindria > Limnocylindrales > CSP1-4 > JAJYNJ01. Next base: position 28,017 of record JBKQRF010000183.1, on the reverse strand, counting down.
GCGCCAGCAACGTGCCGGAGTCCGCCGGCTGCCCGCCGCCGCCCGGGTAGAACACCGTCCGCTCGAGCGTCGCGAGGACGGCGTCGTCGGCGATCTCGACGGCCTGCACGACCGCCTCACAGGAGCGCGCGTAGGCATCGCGGTAGCAGATCGCGTCGGTCATCATCGCCCCCTAATCCCCTGCCGTCGGCGTCCCAGCCGGTTCGCCCGAGACCTACCGGACCGTGAACGTGCCCTTCATTCCGGCCTGGTAGTGGCCAGGGACCATACAGCCGAAGCCGAGCGGGGCGCTCGTATCACTGAACGTATAGTCGAACTCCTTCGTGCCCGACGAGAAATCTCCGACGCCCGTCAGTTTCGCGAGGTTGTCGGCCTCGAGATCGCTCACCTTGCCAATGTAGAAGTTGTGCACGAACCCGGCTGTGTTGGTGATCTTGAAGTGGTAGGTCTGACCTCTCCGGACCGTGATCGTGGTGACTGGTTGCCCGGCTGGGTTGGTGATCTGCAGCGATGCCGTCTCGACGAGGTCGATCTCGTTAGAGATCCCGCCACCGGCCGGCGCTCCGCTCGACTGCGGGGTTGCGGCGGGCGGTACGTACGTCCGGCCCGGTCCTGCGGATGACGCGCAGGCCGCAAGGACGAACCAAGAGAGGATAGTCACGGTCGCGAAAGCGACCAGCGACCGAGCACGGTTGTCCATGGCGCCATTCTCCCCGAAAGCCGTGTCGCTCGCCGCGAACGGGACTGGGCTGGCAGTCAACGGCGGCGAACGATTGGCTGCGGCACGGCCACAAGTCCGAGTCGCAGCGCCACGGTCGCCGCCTCGACGCGGCCCGCGACGCCGAGCTTCGCCAGTATGTTGCCGACGTGAACTGCGACTGTTCGTTCGCTGATGAAGAGCCGCTGGGCGATCTCGCGGTTTGAGCGCCCCTCGGCCAACACGCCGAGCACCTCCTTCTCCCTCGGGCTGAGGTTGAAGGGATCGGCGGGCGGAGACTCGGGCGTGCCGGCCAGGCGGAGCGCGAGACCGCGGCCCATCGTTTCGCGGCCCGGGAAGCCAGGAGCGGCGGCATTGGAATCGTCGGTGGCTACCTGGGCAGGGCCGCTTGCTTCAGGCAGGGGGATTCGCGCCCGCGCTGCAAGGCGGACTAGCTCCCGGCAGAGCGGGGCGGCCCCCAGCGCCCGGGCGATCTGCCACGACTGCAGCAGCGCCTCCCTCGCGTGCGCCCGGTTCACTCGGCCCCTGGGCGTGTCCGGCCGCGACCGAAGCACCGCTTCGGCCTCCCTCCACCGCGCGTGAGCGGCGCGATACGGGTTGGGCACGGCCGCCCAGCGCTGGGCCAGGTCGGCCCACGTGGCCGGATCCGGCTCGCCCACGACGCGAGTCCGGTGGGCACGGGCGGTGGCCAGGTGCAGCTCGGCTTCGATCCTCCCGCCGAGCTCAAGCGACATGCCGCCGGCGTCGACCCGTCGCCGCGCCTCGGCGAGGACCACGTCCGCCCAGGCGACGGCATCGGCCACGGTCCCCGCGTCCCGCCGGTCGCGCGCGTCCTCGGCGACGGCAGCGGCGGCCTCTAACGTCGTCGACGCGGAGATGGCCACCTGCGCCCAGTCATCGGTACGGATCACCCGGGCCCACCCACGCTCTGCGGCGCGGCGCGCGTCCTGGACGTCCTCGCGCCAAAGGGCGAAGCTGACGGTCGCGCGCTCTACCTCCGCAACCCACTGCGAGTCCGGCACGGCCTCCTGCTGTAGGAGCAGCTGCCCGAGGAGCCGGCCCGCCTCCTCGTCTGACGCGGACTCCACGCGAACGTTGGTCAGCCATACCAGCGGGTTGAAGCGCGCTACACCAGAGGGGCTCCATTCGAGCGCCTGATGACACATCGCTTCCGCCTCGGCCCACCGGCCGAGCACGAACAGGGTGTCGGCGCCATTGCCGCGGAGGAACGCACCATACACTGCCTCCTGGCCCCATCGGCGCGCCTCAGCAATTCCCTCGTCGACGATCGCCAGCGCCTCGGTTCGGCGCGAATCGAGCTCTAGAAGTGTGGACTGGTTGGCATACGAACGCATCAGGTCGTCGAGCCGGCCTGCCTGCCGTGCGATTGCGGCCGCATCTCCAAGCATCGCCAGGCCACCCTCAAGGTCACCCAAGTACGCTGCGTCGACGCCCAGCGTGCACGTCGCATGCCCGAGATCGGCCAGGGCCGCGGGGCCTGTCCCGCGAGCGGCAGCGATCGCGTCCCGGGCCCACCGCGCGCTCTCCTCGAACCGGCCCTCGAGCATCAGCGCCTGGGCGAGCGCACCGAGCACACGAGCGCGCTCGAGCGATGGAGCCGGGGGCACGCACTGCGCCCCGGCCACGAACGCCGACAGGGCCCCGTCGATCTCGCCTGCAGCCCACCGGTACCGACCCAGCCGCTCGTAGAGCGATCCGAGCTCGAGGGCTCGCCGCTCGCGCGCGTCGCGCCCCAGCGTGACGACGTCGGACAGTGCCGTGATGTCCACCTGCGCATCGATCGCGCGGGCCGCCAGCGCCGCCGCACGCCGGAACGTGCCGTCGACGAACGCCGCCTCCGCGGCGCGAGCCAGCAGCTCCGCTCGGTCCAGCCGCCGCTCGCCCTTGGCGGCACCAAGCTCGGACGGCAGCGGGCCCGCGACGACCGCCCGCCCTAGGGCGTCCAGCTCGAGCGCCCGGCTGTAGTGCTCCAGCGCCGTGCCCCCCGGATCGAGCGCCTCGGCGGCTAGGCCGGCCGCCACATGGGCGTCCCGTGCGAGGTCGAGGCGCAGGGCGCGCTCCCAGTGCCATGCCTGTTCAGCATGCGACCCGGCAAGCCACTCCGCAATCGATGCGTGGATCGCCTGCCGGCTGAACGGGTCGAGGAGCGCTTCGACTGTCTCTGCGTAGAGCTGCTGTGCAATGAAGACCTCTGTCCCGCGTTGGGCGACGAGCCCCCCCTGGATCGCCTCGTCGAGGGCACTCTCGGCCAAGGTTCCGTCGGCGGTGCGCAGGCCGGCCACGGACGGTGGCGCGACGGGTCGGCGGAGGGCGGCCAGGACGCGGACCCATCGAGCGCCCCCGGTGCCCAGGAGCGCCAGCCGCGACTCGACGAGCTCGTCGAACGAGTCGGACAGGCGTGCGCCGGGCATGCTCCGGCGGGCGGCCAGAATCTGCTCCGCGGCGAGCGGGTTGCCAGCCGATCGCTCGACGATGGCCGCGAGCAGCCCGGCCGAGGGACGTTCCCCCGTTTCGGCCTCGATGAAGCGGAGTAACTCGTCGGGACGAAGAGGTTCGAGTTCGATCTGTTCGACGGAGGGGTCAGCGGCGAGCATGTCGGCGATCCGGCCGAAGGGGTGCCGGCGGCCCAACTCGTCCTCGTGGTACGAGACGACAAGGCAGATCGGCAGTGCGACGTCGAGTCCGGCCATGAACTCGACGAACGCCCGCGTTCCCGGATCAGCCCAGTGCAGGTCATCTAGCGCAAGCAGCACAGCGCCGCCCCGCGCGAGCCGGCCCAGCACGCCGAGAACGGCCTCGACGAACCGGCCACGTCGCTGGTCCGGGCCGGACTGCATCGTGTCCTCGACGGGACATGCGGCCCTGATCCTGTCCGCCAGCGAGGGAAGCAACAAGGCAATCTCGCCGGCCGCAGGACCTAAGACCTCAGGGAGGCGCTCGGCGGCGAGGGCCGAGATCGGCCCGTGCAGGGCCGCCGACAGCGCCGCATACGGGTGTCCGGAGAGCGGCTCGACCGCGGCGCCCCTCGCCACGACGACGCCGGGCTCCCCCGCCAGCCGCCGCTCGAGCTCCGACAGGAGCGTGGTCACTCCGCTGCCGGTCGCGCCGGCCGCGACCACGCGCGAGAGGTGGCCGCCGGCAGCATGCTCGAGGGCGACGCCCAGCCGCCCCAGCTCACGCTCCCGCCCGACGACGTGCATGACGACAGGATACGAGCCGGGGCAGAGCAAGAGCGCAGGGCCCGTCCGTAGGCCCGTCTGACGGGCCCGTGCTCTGAGCTTCCTCCGCGGCGCTCGTCCGATCCACGTATCCACTGCGCTACTCTGGCCGCGTGACCTCCCTATTCAGCCTTGGTCCGCTCAAGGCGTTCGGCGAACTGCGGGGCGAGTTTGATTGGGCCGTTCGCGTGCTCGCAGCCGTTCCCTGGATGCACCTGATTGCCGGCGAGCTCGCGTCGGCGGTCACCCTTCTGTGGCTGTCGCGGCGAGCGGGCACCGTCCCACGCAGGCGTCGAGCAGTCCACGCCCCGGCCGGATGAGCGCCCGTCCCGGTCCGCAGGGATCGGAGCCGGTCGTGGCCTCGGTCCACCCGGCCAACGACCTGAATGAACTGTCCGGGGAGGAGTGGCTGTACTTCACGAAGTCGCTCTGGACCACGACGTATCCGTCCGAGCTCGGCCACACTGAGCGGAAGGCGCACGGAGCCAACAAGCCGCCCCGCCTCATGGCGCGCCTGATCGAGTTTTTCACGCGTGGGGGCGAGCTGGTGCTTGATCCGTTCGCCGGCGTGGGCGGGACACTGCTCGGTGCCGCGATCTGCCGGACGCCACGCCGAGCCCACGGAATCGAGCTGGATGCCCGCTGGGCGTCGATCTACGAGGCGGTTGTGCGATCCGCACTGGCTAAGAGGGACGGGATCGGCCCCGAGCTGGCCGACCTAGGCCCGTCCGATCCGGGCGGGCGCCGAGGGTTCGATCCGTCGGGTTGCCGGATGGAGGTGGGCGACGCCCTAGAACGGCTAGCAGCTGTGCCGACCGCGTCGGTCGACTTCGTGGCGACGGACCCGCCATACAATCCGCAGCTCCGCCTGACGATGTCCGGCGGGCCACTGAGCGAGTCGCATGCGAACCGCCGCACCGACTACGCCATGGTGACCGCCTCAGAGGCCGACCTTGCGAACAGCGGCTCGTACGGTGAGTACCTGGACCGGATGGAGCTGGTCCTCGGGGAGCTGCGACGGGTGCTCCGGGCACGGCGCTATGCCGTGGTGATCGTCCGAGACGCGTACCAACAGAGCCGCTACCGGTTCACGGCTTCAGACCTCGCGGCGCGTGCAGAGCGGGTTGGCTTCGTGACTAAGGGCGACATCGTGTGGTACCAGGCGGGCACGCGGCTGCGCCCGTACGGCTACCCGCACGCGTTCGTGCCGAACATCGTCCACCAGCACATGCTAGTGCTGCGAGGCCCATAGAATCGACCCTGCATATCCCAATCGCCGGGCAGCACACCGGTTGGGGCGAAACCGCGGAGGGAGCCATGGCCCAGCAGTTCATCGTGCAGCTCAGGAACGAGCCGGGCGCGCTGGCGACGCTCGCGGAGGCGCTCGCGGCGCGCGATGTGGACCTGCGCGCTATCGGAGGCGGCGGTCTGGGCAACGCGGGTCACGTGATCCTCACGACCGCCGACGACGCCATGGCCCGACGCGTGCTCAACGAAGGCGGGTACACCTACTTCGAGGGCGAGTCACTCCTCGCCGAAGTGGACGACCGGCCGGGCGGAATGGCGACGATCGCGCGGCGGCTGGCCGACGCCGGCGTCAACATCCACGGCCACCTGTTCATCGGCCGGTGGGGCGACCGCGCGATGTTCGCGTTCGTGGTCGACGACCCGGCGAAGGCGCGGCCCATCCTGGAAGGCTGACCGCATGCACGTGATCGTTCGCGAGCCGTCCGAGGCGTTCCGGGGGGCGATCTCCGGCCACGCGGAGCGCGACCGGATCGATCCGGCGCGCGCGACGACCCAGCACCGCGAATTCGTCGCCGCGCTCTCCGCCGTTGGCCTCGACATCATCGCACTCCCGCCCGAGCCCGCGCTCCCAGACGCCCCGTTCGTCTCGGACACTCTGATCGCGCTGCCCCGCGCCGGCGACCTCGATGGCCCGGCGGCCCTGCTCGTCGCCGCCCGTCCAGGTGCCGTCGCGCGTCGGGGCGAAGTGGCGTCCGTCGTCGCTCGCGCCCAGGCGCTGGCGCCGGAGGCCGCGGTGCTGGAGATCGAGGAACTCGGTACGCTGGACGGCGGCGACGTCATCGTCTTCGGGGATCGCGTCGCCATTGGGGTCTCCGGGCGCACCAACGTGTGCGGCGCCGGTCAACTCGCGCTCGCGGTAGGAGCACTCGGCTACCGCGCGTTCCTGTGCCCTGTTACCGACCGGCTCCACCTCGCGACGGCGATCACGCCCCTCGGTTCACGACGACTCCTTGGCACGACCGCCGGTTTCGCGTCTCTCGACGCGTCGCCCGGATCGGCTCCCCAAGACGAGGTGGAGCGGCTCTTGGTCCCTGATGACGAGGCGTCGGCCGCCAACGTGCTCGCGATCGGGGGTCGAGTCTTCATGGCGCGCGGGCACCCACGCACGAAAGACCTGCTGGCCGCAGCCGGCGAGTCGGTCGTCGACGTCGACCTCGACGAGTTCGCGCGAGCCGACGGCGGCCCCACCTGCCTAGTAGCCATCGTCCCGTAGCAGGCGACGCAGGCACGCGCGTCGCCCGCCCCGTCGTTGACCGCCGGTGTGTCGCCGGCCGTGGCCCCTGGCCGCACGGCTGCGGCGTCTGGCCACCCACCTGGCCGCGGGATGCACGCGGGTACACTCCTCCCGTCCGGTCTGGCGCTGGAGCGGGCCCAGCGACAAGCATAGGCTCCGCTCCGGCCGTCTAGACGGACGGCACGTCCAGCGAAAGGCGGTGCAGCCGTGGGGCAGATCTACCTGCTCGACAACCCCTTCCTGCGCGAGCCGCTGCGCCCCGAGCACGTCAAACCCCGCCTGCTCGGCCACTGGAGCACGACGCCCGGGCTCAACCTCATCTACGCCCACATGAACCGCGTCATCCGCGCCTGGGGCCTTCGCGACTGGATCTGGCCGTACTGAAAGAGGAGACCGAAGTGCGCGTGCTCGTCGTCAACGCCGGCTCCAGCAGCCTCAAGCTACGCGTCCTCGAGGCGGATGATCGGATCGCCGGCACGGCCGATCTGCCCGCGCCCCGCGGCAACGCCGATGAGGCGGCGGTGGCGCCCGCGCTCGAGTCATTCGGGCCGGTCGACGCCGTCGGCCACCGCATCGTCCACGGGGGCCGGGTCTACTCGGCACCAGTCCTCATCGACGCCACCGTCCGCGCGCGGCTCGAGGCGCTCACGGATCTCGCGCCCCTCCACCAACCGAAATCGCTGGCCGCGCTTGACGTTGTCAGTCGTGCCATCCCGGATGTCCCCGCCGTCGCGTGCTTCGACACCGCGTTCCACGCCCGGATCCCGCCAGAGGCGGCTACGTACGCCCTCCCGGCTGAGTGGCGCGAGCGCTGGGATCTGCGGCGCTACGGCTTCCACGGTCTCTCGCACGCATACGCCTCGCGACACGCCGCGCAACTGGTCGGCAAACCGGTCGAGGACCTGCGCATCGTGACCTGCCACCTGGGGGCGGGGGCCTCTCTCGCCGCTGTCAGAGGCGGGTACTCGATCGACACGACGATGGGCTTTACGCCATTGGAAGGCCTGGTCATGGCCACGCGGTCCGGGTCGGTCGATCCCGGACTCGTACTCTGGCTGGAGGAGCACGTCGGCCTGCCACCGGCGGAACTGGCGGCTGCGCTCGAGCACCGCTCGGGGTTACTCGGTCTCACTGGTACCGCCGACATGCGCGCGATCCTGCAACGTGAGGACGCCGGGGACGAAGCAGCTTCCACGGCCATGGGCGTCTACCTGCACCGGCTCCGCGGCGAGATTGCGCGGATGGCGGCGGCCATGGACGGCCTCGAGGTGCTCGTCTTTACGGGAGGTGTCGGCGAAAACTCACCCGACATCCGGGAGCGCACTGCAGCGGGGCTCGGGTTCCTTGGCGTGGAAGTCGACCACGACTCCAACCGAAGCGGCACGGGAGATCGCGATATCTCGACGAGGGGAGCGCTCGTCGCGACGCTCGTGACTGCGGCTCGAGAGGACCTGCAAATCGCGCACGAGGTTCGCGACCTGCTCGGAGATCGGTAGCCAGGACGCAGGCGCGGTCAACCGACAGCCCTAGGAGATAGAGCGGGCGACGGCGAGCGAGCGGACTCCCCAGCTCTTTCGCTGAAGCCGCTGAAGCAGTCGGGCGAGCAACTTGACGGGGCCGAAAGATCGTGCCGCTCCGCGCGACCCGGCATGGCCAGCGCAAGCCGGACGCGTCAGGCGCGGACTTCCTGGCGCATGAATACCACGTAGGCAGCACCGAAGCAGACGGCCGTCAGCGCCACCAGCGCGACGCCCTGGGGCCACCCCAACAGCAGGCTCTGCTCGAACGGGAGGATCGAGGCAGTGGCTGGCTGCTGCGACGGCAGGATGATCCCGACGCTCTGCACGGTCGGATCGAGCAGGTAGTCGGTTGCCTCCGAGTACAGCTCGCCCGGCGAGATGCGCGACAGGTCCAGCTGCAACTGCGCGTTTGCGACCTGCTGGTCCAGAGTCGCGCTGGCCGGGACGGGCGACAGCGCGTCCGCGACGATGCCGGTGAGAAGCGACGCGAACAGCGTTAGCACGAGCCAGACCGAGATCGCGGCCAGTGCGGAGGTGGCAGCACGTCGCATCACCACCGAGCACAGCATGGCGAACGCGAGCCAGAACCCCACATAGACGACGGTGACTACGACCCAGGCAACCACCCGGGCGACGTCGTCAGGCCCCGGGACGATGCCGAGCTCGAAGAACGCGAACCCGGAGACGAGGACGGTGATCGCCGCGAGGACGACGCCGATTGCCGCGAGGCCGGCGGCGAACTTGCCGTTGATGACGTCGTCGCGGTGGATGGGCTGGGCCACGAGGCGTGGCAGCGTTCGCTCCGCACGCTCCCCGTTGATCGCATCGAAGCCGAACGCGATGCCAAGCAGCGGGCCGAGAAGCCCGACGAGTGTCGAGAAGGCAGGGATTTGCGACGTGGGCGACCGCGCGCTGAATAGGAGCACAAAGAGGCCGGTCGAGCCGCCCGCCTGCTGAGCGTTGGTCCGCACGAACGTCGTCGTCGAGTAGACGGCCGCCACGGCGGCGAGGCCCAGGACCGCGATCAGGATAAACAGCCGAATGCTCAGCACGTGGTCCCCGAACTCCTTGTCCGCGATCACGCGCCAGCCACCGGCGGGAGCATTCTCGCCGGACCCGCCGTGCCCAAAGATCCGGGTGCGTCCGTCGTGGCCCGTGCCGGCCGGCGCCGCCTCGATTGCGTCAGGCTGCGCGGCCACCGCCGGCCTCCTCTCTCGCGAAGTACCGCATGTAGATCTCGTCCAGATCGTCGCCAAGGCGCCGCAGGTGCCACACGCCGATACCGCGCGCCATTAGCGCCGACGCGAGCTCTCCTTGCAGGCTCCGCGCCCCCGACACGCGCCAGAGCCGCGGGTCGTGCTCGTCGTGTACGGCATCGCGGACGCCCGCAACGGACCGCAGTGCCGGCTCGAGCTCGTCGGCGGGCCCGTCCAGCCCCACCTCGATCTGGAGCGTGTCGCCGGCCATCTGCTCCGCCAGCCGACGCATCGTGCCCTGGGCCACCACCTTGCCAGCGACGAAGATCGCGACCCGGTCGCACACCTGCTGGACCTGATGGAGCAGGTGGCTCGACAGGAGGACGGCCGCGCCCTGGTCCGTCGAGATCGAGCGGATCAGTTCAAGCACCTCGGCGACGCCGGCCGGGTCGATCGCCGTGGTCGGCTCGTCGAGCACGACCACCGTGGGCTCCTTCACCAGAGCGTCCGCCAGGCCGAGTCTCTGGCGCATCCCGCGCGAGTACGTCTCCACCCGTCGGTCGGCCACATCCGCCAGCCCGACTTGTTCGAGCAAATCGTCCAGCCGGGGCTCGACAAGTGCACCCGGGATCCTGTTCAGGCGTGCTGTGTAGCGGAGGTTCTGCCGCCCGGTCAGGCCGCCGTAGAAGCCGACCTCATCGGGCATGTAGCCGACGCGCCGCTTGACCTCCAGTGGTGAGCGGGTCGGGTCGAAGCCTGCAACCTCGGCGTGTCCGTCCGTCGGCTCCGAGAGCCCGAGGAGCATCAGGATCGTGGTGGTCTTGCCGGCGCCGTTCGGGCCGAGCAGGCCGAACACCTCGCCCGGCCTGATGTCGAGGTTCAGGTGGTCAACGGCGAGAATCTCGCCGTATCGCTTCGTGAGGGCGCGGGCACGTATGACCGGGGCAGTGTCATCCCGCGCGGGCCGCTCGCCCCGGCTCGTCTTGGATCGCATCGTCAGCGCCGGCCGTAGCGGCGGAACACCCACCCGAGCCCGACGAGCACGATCGCGATCAGCGCGAGCCCAACGAATCCCCACAGGGGCGAGGTCTGGACGGTCGTCCGGATGTCCACGTCCTGGCTGGCCCCGCCGCCGCTAGCGGTCATCGTCACGTCGTAGTCGCCGGTCAGCGCGTCGCTGGGTGGATGGATTGTGGCCGTCACCGTTTGAGAGTCGCCCGCCTGCAGTGAGGCGATCGATGACGGCGAAAACGTCACGTTCCAGTCGGTGGGCGGCGTCGAGGTCATGCTGACGTCGGAAATCGGCACCGAGCCGCTGTTGGTCACGATCAGCGAGACCGTGCCAGTGCCGCCTGCGGTGACCTGCGCGTTGAGGACCTGATTCGGGGTCGTGAGCGTGAGGTCGGGCGAACCCGTCACGTCGGCCTCGAGCTGCACTTGCGCCGACTGCGACCCCGCCACCACCATCACCTGGATGGGGTACGCGCCGGCTGAAGCGGTGCTGGACGGCGTGACGGTCACGGAGAGCGTGTCCGAGCTCCCGCCGGGGACCGTGTCCGTCAGCGCCTGCGCGTTGCTCGACGGATGGACGTCGACCTGCCAGCCGTCGGGACCCTGACCCTGGAGCGTGAAGGTCTGCTGCTGCGTCCCGTTGTTCTCGAGAGTCAGGCTGTACGTGAATGTGCTGCTCGCTGTTCCGGACAGCTTGGCGAAGTCGGTCGTGAGGGCTACGCCGCCACTCGAGGCGCTCTCGACGGTAATTGAGATCGGCAGCGTCCGTGTCCCCTCGGCCGCAGTCGCCGTGACGGTAATCGTCTGCGTGCTCACGCCCGCGTCCTGCGGCACCTTGACCGACAGCTGGACGGCAGGTGGGGTCGATCCGCCCGTGTAGACGGCGTCGATCGAGTTGCCGGCGCCCGTGATGGTGCCCGTCCAGCCTGTCGGTACGCCGCTCAGAGCCAGGTTCACGCGCTCCGGGGTGGGCGTGGTGACAGTCAGGTCGAATTCCACGGTGTTGCCCGCCTGAACGGTAACGGCGGGGTAGGGCGTGGTGATCGAGAAACTGGCCGCCAGCGCTCCATCGGGAGCGGCGAGCGACAGCAGTAGCGCAGCCAGAACCAGGGACGCCAAGCGAGCTCGTGTCATTCTTCCCTCGTCCAACGCAATGCGGTGGTCGCAGTGGAAAGCGCGCCCCGCGATAACTGCTGCATCGTCGCGCTCCAGGATCGTCTCCCGGCAAAGCCATGGTCAAGAATGCATAACACTCGGCGGCATCGGAGGAGCTGGCGACGATCTCGAGCTGGTGGGGGAGGCAGGATTCGAACCTGCGACACGCCGTGTATAAGACGGCTGCTCTAACCGCTGAGCTACTCCCCCCGGTGATGGCAGCTGACCAGGCGCACGCGGGCCGCGTTTGATGCCTGGCGCTGGCTCCTAGTCTGGTCGCGCCCCATCATCAGACGATAACAGCCAGAGCTATGGAGACCATAGCGTACGTCCCGGATGCTCTGACCAACCTGCGAGACTTGTTCGCCCCAGCCGTCGAGGGCGAGGATGACACGGCCGCGGGCTAGCGAGCCGCGTCCAGAACTGCGCGCCGCCGCCGGCGAGGCTGCCGACACGTTGTCCGGGTCCCCTCCTCTGCGGTCAGCAGTTGGCTCTTCCTACTCGCGCTCTCATCCTGCTATTTTCATTGCATCGGGTGCCAGCGGCGGCGTGGCCGCCGCCCATGGACTCGACACGCCGAAGGAGCGTTACTGCCGGACCCGATCTCCCCGCGATCTCTAGCCCAACTCCCCACCAACTCGCGGCCGTCCGAAGGCCGCGCGCGCGCCATCCGGCGCGCCATGGCCGCCCGCGCAGTCCGCGCGGGAAACACGAACGCCCTCCGCCACGGCGTGTACGCCGAGGTGGCTGTGCGGGCGGACGTACTCGACGAGGCAGCTCTGCTCTACTCCCGGGCGCCATGGCTCGACCCCGTGCGTGACGGGATTCTGGTGGAGGCCACAGCGCGGCTGGTGGTGCGTTTGCGCCGCCTTGACATGGCGCTCGATGCAGAGCCCACCCAGACGCTGACCTCGCTCTACGCGCGTCTCGAGGGCCAGCTCACGCGCAACCTCGACGCGCTGGGCCTAACCCCGCAGGCCGCCGCGCGGCTGGGGCTGGCGCATCTCGACGCGCAGGCCCGCGCCCAGCACATGACCGAGCGCACGCTCGCCGCCTACCGCGAGGAGGGCGCGCCGTGAGCGCCTCCATCGTGCGGTTCGCCCGCGAGGTGCTGAACTTCGAGCTGTACCCGCGGCAGGCCGAGATCTTGACCGCGGTCTACCACGACAACATCCGCACGGCCGTGCTCCGGCTCGGCCGCCGCTCCGGCAAGAGCAGGATGGCCGCGCTGGTTGCCGTGTTCGAGGCGAGCGTCAACGCTGCGGCCCACCTCGCCGCCGTCCCGCCCGGGGAGCGCATCTCGATCGTCGTGGTGGCTACTAGCCAGTTGCAGGCGCGGATCGTCCACCGGTTCGTGCGCTCGTTCCTGGAGGCGCCCGCGCTGGCACCGCTCGTGGTGCGCGACGTGCTGGACGAGATCGAGCTGTCCAACGGCATCTCGATCGCGACCATGCCCTGCTCTGCGCGGAGCACGCGCGGTCAGGCGGTTGCGGTCTTGATCCTGGACGAGGCCGCCTGGATGTTGGACACTGAGGGCTCGCCGCTCGCGGCCGAGGAGATCTGGCAGGCCCTTGCCCCGGCCACCGCCCAGTTCCCGGCTGGCCGGATCCTTGTGCTTTCCACGCCACGCTGGTCGACGGGCTGGTTCGCGGACCTCTGTGCGCAGGCATCCTCCGGGGAATTCCCCGACATGCGCCACTGGCACCACACGACCGAGTCAATGAACCCGGCCATCGCGCCCTCCTTCCTGGCGGCCGAGCGTGCTAAAGACCCGGCGGCGTTCCGCCGGGAGTACGAGGCCGAATTCGACTCGGGCATCGGTGCCGTGTTCCCCGAGGACCTCGTGCGCGCCGCCGTGGTGCAGCGGGGCGACCTGCCGCCGGTCGAGGGCGTGACGTATCGGATCGCGCTCGACGCGGCCTTCACGGCCGATACATTCGCGTGCATCGTGGGCCACCGCGAGCCGTCGGGGCGCATCGTGGTCGACCGCGTCACCGGCTGGCGAGGCACCTCTGCCCACCCCGTGGCCCTCGGTCCCACCCTCGACCAAGTCGCCGAGCTGGGCCGTGCCTACCACGGCGCGGCGGTACTGATAGATCAGTACGCGGCGGAGCCGGTCCGCCAGGGGCTCGTCGAGCGCGGCCTGGCAGTCCTGCCGCGACCGTGGTCCAACGAAAGCAAGACCGAGGCGGCGACGGCAGTCCGCCAGGCACTGTACGAGGACCGCCTCGAACTGCCCGACCACCACGACCTCGTGGCCGAGCTGGTCACCCTCGAGCAGCGGCCCCTCCCGTCGGGGCGTTCTCGGATCGCCGCGCCTGGGCGGGCGCACGACGACTATGCGACCGCGCTCTTGGCGCTCGTGGCGGACCTCTCAGCCGCCACCTGGTCGCTGGCGGCGATCGCCTATGCGTACGGCACGTGGATCTGCCAGAGCGACGGCGTCACATATCGGTGGGCTCCCCAGCGGCCGTGCCCGCAGTGCGGCACACGGGCACCTGCCACATACGACGCACCCGCCGTGGCATAACAGCGCCCGATCGCCATCGTCCGCCTTCACCGAAGACAACTGCACGGCCATGGCAGGGGGCATAGGGCAACGACGCCACGCTCATGAATGAGCACAAGCCCCTGTGAAGCGGACAGCAGGCCATCCTCGCCTTCTGAAGGCTGCCGTGACCCGTTCGCGCTGCACCTGCACGCCTACCGCTCCCCGAAAGACGAGCCGCATCCGCCCCGCCGCGCTCGACGCGGTGATCCGCCACCTCGAGGCACAGGGGATACGCACGGCCGCCCGCTCGGTCCGCGTCAGGCATGTCGAGACGTACCAGCCACGTGCCGCGAGACGATGCGAAGATAAAGGCGGGCGGGCGGCACGTAACCGGCGGCCATCGAGATAGACGAGGGCGACCATGCGGAGACGTGGGCAACCTCCGCATGGCAATCTAGGGCGTCGCAGTTAAGGTACTGGAACACGACCCACGAGGGAGACAGCGTCCATGGGTCCACGAGCGCTGTTCGGCGCGATCGTCACGTTCTTCACAGCCGGGGCGTTCGCCGTGGCCGGCGCGGAGATGCTCTCCATCCACTCGATTGCCGGCAACACGATCGCTGAGCTGTTCTACGAAGCGATGGGGGTGTTCAGCATTGCCATGGCTGGGCTGACACTGCTGATCGCCCTGATCCTCGATCGGACCCTGAGGCCCGTCGGGGGCACGACGGGTGCCGCAGCGCCGGCCACGGCGGCCACGGCACCAGCGCACCCACCGGTGGCGGGTCCAGGGCAGTGGCGATGCACCCTTGTCAACGCCCAAGGCGAGCCGTGCGCGCTGGTACGCAACCACGCTGGCGAGCACATGACCTTGGCAGACGTCAGCGGAGCGCAGCTGGGATAGGACACGCCCTGGCCTAACCCGCCAGCCCTTGTGCGGCTGGGTCGGTTGGCGGATGCTTGTGTCCGTGTCCAGCACCGAGCCACGTGACCCGCTGACGGGCCTCCTCCGCCTGTGGCGGCCCGATACGCCCGACGCCGAGTCCGGGCTCACCCACTTCGCGCCCGAACTCGCCACGCCGTGGCTCGCTCCCCTGCCCGGCGACGCGGTCTTCCTCCTGTTCGACCTGCGGCGCTTCGGTCTCGTGAACTACGAGCACGGCCATTGCTTCGGCGATGCGTTCCTTGGCGAGATCGGCAGCAGACTGCGGGAGGCGGCCAGGCCATGGCCTGCCTATCGCTACGGCGGGGACGGGTTCCTCGTCGCCGCACGGGCGTCAACCGACGCGGATGTCCACACGTTGGCTTCTTCCATCCGAGCCGCCCTTGAGCGTCCGTATCACGGGACGGCCGTAGGGACGTGGGCGGCCGCCGCCCGAGCCTTCCCGGGAGAGAGCCCCGAGCAGCTCCTGAACGTACTCGAACGGGCCATGGCAACGGTCACCGAGAACGAATGGAACGACCTCCTGATCGCTCCGCCCGAGGCTGACGAAGCAGGCTGGTTCGAGATGCTCGGCTCCTGACCGGGAGAACGCGCAAGGACCCCCTCGAATTCATGCTAAGCCGGTCCGGCTCGCGGCCTTGAGCCCGGCCGGTGGCCACCGCATGGGACCATTGGTCGGCGACGTGCCCACCGTGTGCCGCCCCGCACGGTCCTGTCGAAGCGCCAGCAGGTAGCGGCTCGCGGGTTCGACGAAGGCTGACCCGTGGCGGACGGAGCGACGTACTAGCGCGGTGCTCGCGTGTCCGGTGGTGGCCATCGATGCTGCGCTCTCCGCTCCGGCCACCCCGGCCGATGTGCCGAGCCGGGCTCCGCCAATCACCTCAGCTGAAGAACAACAATCGGGCTCCAAAGACGAGTAGGAGCACACCGAACAGGCGCTGGGTTGTCTGGGGCGGCAGCGAGATCCCGATGCGGGCGCCCACAAAGGCGCCGAGGAGCAAGCCGACCGCGAGGATCGCCGCCATCGGGAGGTCGATCTTGCCCGCCTGCCAGTACTCGAGAGCCCCCAGGGCACCGACCGGGAGCAGGAGCGCCCCCAGCGAGGTACCGGCCGCCTGCGTCGCGGTGAAGCCGGCGAAGATGATGAGGCTGGGCACGATGACCAGGCCTCCCCCGATGCCGAGGAGGCCGGAGAGGACCCCGGCAATCAGGCCGGTCAAGGCCCCGATGATGAGTACCGGCATCGTCAGCCCCCCGCTAGTCGAGGATGCATCGCTCACCTCCGAACGGTGTGGGGCACCAGCACGGGCGGCGCGCCGATCCCAGCCCGCTTGACGAGCTGCCTCGTCGCCGTGCGGCCGCGCTTACGCGCTCGCCGTCGTCGCTTGGCAGCGCGGTCAGCCTCAGCCTAGGACGGGACCGCGGTTGTTGTCTAACGTCCCCCGAACTACAGCTAGTGGTGGATCGGATGGATGCCGTCAAGCAGCGACGGTCGCATCGCCGTTGCGCCGTCTAGGTCCCGGGGCTCCATCCTCGCAGGGCCGGTCGTTCAGGCTTGCCGGCGCGACGGACTGAATGGTGAACGCAGGCACGTAATCTCGGCGGCAAGATCAGCAACATCGTCCACACCGTCGGGAGTTCTGTCTTGGACCGGCCCGACCGGAGGTGGGCCGGTCGGAGTTTCAGGACAAGTTAAGCGATTTGACCAATACTTCGGATCGTTCCTCCTCTCCTCCTCCCTCAGACTGGGGAACGACAGACCAGAGCCCCCGGCACCCGCCGGGGGCTCGTCGTTGTCACCCGAGCCGGAAGGCATGCACCGTCCTAGACCACGCGTGGATACTGTGCGTGTAGCTGCCATAGGCGAAGGCCGGTGGGACGACCGGCTTGCGTGCACGAGTCAGCGCAATGGCTCTGATCGTTTCCGTCAATCTGTTGTGCCCGAGGCCCCGAAAAGAGGGATGACGGCCCACCGGTCCCTGAAGGGGTCGGCGCGGGCAGGCTCACCGCGGGTCTCCCTGCAGGGTCCGCCCCCCAAGGCGCCTCGCCAGACGGGCCCGGGGCATCCTGAGCACGTCGGCCGCCCCGCCGACCGCCCGGCACGCCTGCAGACGAATCGAGGTTACCCATGTCCGTGCGTCACCTGCACAGCACCCTCAGGGTCGATCGCCCAATCGACGAGGTCTTCGCCTTCTTCGAGCGCCCGGAAAACCTCGACCGGATCACGCCTCACTGGATGGGGATGCGCCTCCTCGGTGCCGTCGGTCAGATGCGCGAGGGGCTCGAGATCGACTATGTGATCACGCCGTTCCCCCACGTGCCCGCCCGCTGGCGCTCCCGCATCACGGCCTGCGACCCACCGAACTCCTTCACGGACGTCCAGCTGCGCGGCCCGTATGCACACTGGGAGCACCGGCATACGTTCCGCGCGGACGGGGACGCGACGATCGTGGAGGACGACGTTACGTACGAGGTGCCGCTCGGTCGGCTGGGCGACGTCGTGGAGCCGCTGTTCGTCCGTCCCCGGCTCCGCGCCATCTTCGACCACCGCAACACGGCCGTAGGCCGCCTGCTGCCGGGTCGCACGGCGCCACGGGGGGATGCCCTGACGGTCGTGGTCGCGGGGGGCACCGGGTTCGTCGGAGGCGGGATCGTCACAGAGCTCGTGCGCCGAGGCGAGCACGTGGTCGTCCTCACGCACCGGCCGCGCATCGCGAGGGCCAACCTGCCTGACGCCGTAGAGGTTCGCGCGGCCGACGTGAACGGCGATCCATCCCTACTGGAGATGGCACTCGCCGGCGTGGATGCCCTGCTGGTTGCCCTGGCCTTCCCCAACGCTCCGATGGAGGATCCGGCCAGGGGCTGGACCTACGAGCACGTGGACGCGGACGGGACCGCAGCATTGGTGGGGGCGGCCGGGCGCGCGGGAGTCAAGAGACTCGTTTACATCTCGGGCGCCGGCGCGGCCAAGGACGCCCGGCGCCACTGGTTCCGCGCCAAGTGGCGCGCCGAACAGACCGTGAAGGAGAGCGGGATCACCGCCACGATCATCCGGCCCACCTGGATCTACGGCACCCGAGACGTCTCGCTCAACCGGTTCCTCGGGTTCGCGCGCTGGCTGCCCGTGGTGCCCCTGACGGGGGCTGGAAGCCAGCTGCTGGCGCCCGTCTTCATCGACGACGTCGCGCGGCTCGCGGCCGACTCGCTCCGGGAGCAGGCAGCGGCTGACCGCACCTTCGAGCTGGGAGGACCCGAGACGTTCACGATGCGCCAGATCGTGGCCATCGCACTGCACGTCTCCGGGAAACGGCGACTGGTCCTCCCCGCGCCGGCGGCGCTGCTCCGACTCGGGGCCCAGGCGATCCAGCGCCTGCCGGGCCGCAAGCTGACACCGGATGGCGTCGATTTCGTGAACCAGCCAGCGACGCTCGACGTCGGGCCCCTGCTGGCGGTCCTGCCGCGCCGGCTGACGCCTTTGCGCGAGGGGTTGGAAACGTACCTGTCGACGAACCGCGCGCGGTGAGCGACCCGCCGACCACCGCGATCGCGTGGTCCGCCGCGACGCGGGCAGTGAGCCGGCAGCGAGGCGAGCGGCCGGACGTCGGGCTGGTCTCGCTCGGCCGCGAGTGCGTGGACCGCGGCGTCGTCGCCACCGCTTGAGCGCTGATGCCTCGGTGTCGACGTTGAGTTGAGCCCGACAGTCTGTGCCGCGGCGACCTCGTGATGCGTTGTTCGGGGTTAGCGCGTGGCCAACACGGCCGCAAAGATGAGATAGCCGACGATGATGAGCGCGCCCGCGCGGCGGCTCAGCCCACGTCCCCGCCACGCCAGAGCGACGGATCCGATGGTGAGGAGGACGTAGGCTAGAGCCACGATCATCCCGCCGCCCATCGGGCGAGCCAGGCCCAGGATCACGCCGGGCACCATAAGGCCGACGATCATGTTGAAGGCGTTGCTGTTAAACGCCTCGCTGAGGGTGGCCGCTCCTCGCCCGCGGGAGGCGAGGTAGACCGCGGCCACGGCGTTGGGCAGGCTGGTCACACCGGCGAGGATGAGGCCACCTATGACGATGGCCGAAAGGCCAGCCTGCGAGCCGAGACTCGTGGCCGCCTGCTCCATGGCCACGCTGGCCGCGACCACGACGATCAGGGCAGCCAGGGCCATCCCGGCGTCCCGGCGATCTCCTCGGCGCGGGCGGATGGCGACGGCCAGCTCCGCCTCCTCCTCCGCCAGGGCATGCGCCAGCCAGTCTGACCAGCGTCCGGGCAGGTGGAGTCGGGCGCGGACGGCCGGATGCTCGGCGCTGTAGGCCACGTAGGGCACGAACACGACGAGGGCCAAGAGCAGCCCGCCCACTGGCCGGAGTAGCCCGGCCACCACGGCGAGGCCCAGGAACGCGATCCAGAGCCCGACGCCGCCTTCCAAGAGGACCGAACGTCGATGGAACCCGACGCGACCCGCGATGGCGGCGCTCAACCCCAGCAGAGCGGCCAGGTTGAAGACATTGGAGCCCAGCGTCACACCGATCCCGACCGTCCCATGGCCCCCCGCGATGGCCGTCACCGAGGCAGTGATCTCCGGGCCATCGGCGGCCAGCGCGGCGAGCAGCCCGAGGAGTGCTTCAGACAGGCCGAGTCGTTCGCCGACCCGCTCCAGGTGTGACACCAGGAACACGCTGGCGGCCAGGCTCACAAGGGCGCTGAGCGCGAAGATCCCGAGCTGCACACCCCATTGTGGCGCGGAGCCGACGGGCAGTGGCGTCTTGGGCGACAACTCCGAGGTCAAGCGCCGCGACCAGATTGCGCCTGCCCGGAGGTGGTTACTGGATGGGTTGATGGCACCGGGACAGGTCCACACCTGCCCGGCAGAGGGTGGCCATGTTAAGGCAGACTCGGGCGACGACCGTGGTCAGCCAGCCGCCCAGGTTCTCAACCCCGCTCGCATCGGAGCTGTTGAGACGGAGCCAAGCGTCCTGCACGGGATCGTCCGGCACGTCGAGCCAGCCGAGCATCCGACGAGCGCGAGTGGCTGGCCGAGCGGTTCGAGCAGCACCGGCCGCACCTGCGGGCCGTGGCCTATGGGGCAGAGTCCCCGTCCGCCAGCGGACGCTCGGATCCCGGGCGCGCGTGCAGGCCGCCGGCCGTCCGGCCAGTGCGACCGTGGCTCATGCCATGCTCACTCCCCGCGAATGGTGAGCTCCGCCTGCCGAGGAAGCGTCTCAGGCGTGTAAGAGGCTACCTCGGCGACTGCATCTAGGAACCGCTCCAGCTCGCGCTCGGAGTTGAACCAGCCCACACTCGCACGGAGGGCGTTGGGCCCGGGCAGCGTGCGAAGCGTGGCGAAGGCGCGGCGTCGGAGCGCGTCCAAGGCCGCGTCCGCGGGCCATCCGTCGACACGGAACGCGACGAGTGTGGCCATGTTCGAGCGCGGCGTCAGCACCGTCACGCCGGGGATCGACATGAGACCGTCCGCCACCGCCGCGGCCAGCCGCGGACCGCGCTCATACATCCATGCGAGCCCGACGTGCATGGCGAGCCACCCCACGCTGCGCCCGAAGCCCACGACGGACGGATGGTGGAACCCGGCAGTGTCGAAGCGTCGAGCGTCGTTCCAAGGCCGCAGCCCGGGGTCGTGTTCGCCCCCGGCGAGATGCGCCGCCGTCGCGTCTGTGGTCCACCACGCAGCATGAGGCTGCCTGGCATCGGAGACAGCGCGGGGAGACGCCCACAACGCGCCCATCCCCTCCGGACCGAGGAGCCACTTTTGGGCGGGGATTGCGTAGAAGTCGACTCCGAGCGACGCGGGATCGACCTCGATCGCGCCCCCCGACTGCGCGCCGTCGATGACCGACCATGCCCCAGCCGCCCGGGCGAGGTCCCCGATGCGGCGGACCGGCAGCACGGCACCAGTCAGCCACGACACGTGTGACGCGCCGACGAGCCGCGTCCGCGGGCCCAGCTCCCGCTCGATCGCCATCAGCGACCGTTCGTCGTCTCCGCCGTCGCCGACGTCCGCGTAGCGCACGCGCACGCCGCGCCCCGCCAGCGCGGCCAGGGGCGCGAGCAGGCCGATGTGTTCGATCGTAGTGGTCACGGCCTCGTCGCCAACGCGCCAGTCGATGCTCCAGCACGCCGCGTTCAGCCCGTCGGTCGTGGAGCGCGTCAGGGCAACAGACTCCGGCGCAGCGTGCAGGACGGCCGCAACGGCCGCTCGGCATTCGCCGATGCTCGCCATGAGGTCCTCATACGCGTCGGCTCCTGCACGTCCGTAGCGCAGCTCGTAGTCCTGCACCTGGCGCATGGCCTCGTCCGCCACGACCGGGATCGGCCCGGACGAGCCGGTGTTCAGGTAAATCGAGGCCTCCAGGGCCGGGAGCTGGGCGCGCGCCTGCTCGACCCTCGCCTGTTGCTGGGGGTCAGGCTGATCCATCGGCCGGTATGATACCGGCCATGCCGCCAGCCTTCGTCCGGCCGGAGCTGCTCGCCACTGTCGACTGGGTCGCGGAGCAGGTCCCGCGCTCAGCGGTGCGCATTCTCGACTGCCGGTGGCGACCCGACCTCAGCGCGCGCCGCCTGTTCGCCGACGGGCACATCCCGGGCGCGACGTTCCTCGACTGGATGATCGAGCTGGTCGATCCGGACGACCCAGTCCCCCTGCAACTCGCCGGCCCGGAGCGGTTCGCGGCTGCGATGTCTCGGGCAGGCGTGGGCGACGGCATGACCGTGGTCTGCTACGACGACACGGGCTCGCTCTACGCCAGCCGCGTCTGGTGGAGCCTGCAAACGTACGGCTTCGTGTCCGCCCGCGTGCTGGACGGTGGATGGCCCGCGTGGGTCAGCAGCGGCCGGCCGTCCACGA
Source organism: Candidatus Limnocylindrales bacterium (assembly GCA_052144055.1). Taxonomy (GTDB): domain Bacteria; phylum Chloroflexota; class Limnocylindria; order Limnocylindrales; family CSP1-4; genus JAJYNJ01. The sequence goes on along the minus strand of JBKQRF010000183.1, from coordinate 6,344 downwards.
CCGCCCAGCTGGCGCCCGAACCGGCAACGTTCACGCCCCACCTCGATCCGCGACGCCGGCTGTCTACGTCGGACATCCGGGGGCTGGTAGGCTCGCGGGAGGTCGAGATGGTCGACGCCCGCTCCCCGGCCGAATTCGCGGGGCAGCAGGGAGACTCGGCGCGCCTCGGCCACCTGCCGGCCGCCGTCAATGTCCCGGCCGCGCTGCTCACCGCGAACGATGGACAGCATTTTCTGTCGCCCGACCAGATCTCGAGCATCTTCTCCCGCGCCCGGCTGCCCCGAGACCGCCGCGTGGTCGTCTACGACGCCTCCGGCATCGGGGCGAGCAAGGTCGCGCTCGCGCTCGCGCTCGTGGGCTACTCGGACGTCGGGGTCTACGACGCGGGGTGGGCGGAGTGGGGAGCCCGCATGGACCTGCCCCTCAGTCGCTGAGTTCGGGCGTCGTCAACCGGCCAATGCCGCGACGGCCGACAGCGTGTCGGCTTCGGACGCGTCCCTGTCGGTGCGCAGGCGGGCGATTCGCGGGAAGCGCATCGCGAATCCCGACGCGTGGCGGTCTGACCGCTGGACCCGGTCGAACGCCACCTCGACGACGACCGTGGGCTCGACGAGGCGGTAGCGCCCGAGCCGCCTGAGCGTATGCGCCTCGAACCAGTGCGTCATCTCCGCGATCTCGGCGTCGGTGAGCCCGCTGTATGCCTTGCCGACGGTGACGAGTCCCCCATCATGCCCAGGCCGGTCGTCGCGCACCGCGAACGTGTAGTCGGACAACACACCGTGGCGCTTGCCGTGGCCGACCTCGACCCCGACCACCACGCAGTCGAGCGTCGCCAGCGCCTTCTTCAGTTTCAGCCAGGCCAGCCCGCGCCTCCCAGGGGTGTAGCCGCTCGCAGCATCCTTGACGACCAGCCCCTCGTTGCCGCGCGTACGTGCCGCGTCGAACGCCTCGTCGAGAGCTGCAGCCGAGCCGACGCGCTCGAGGTGACCAACGACGATCCGCTCCGGCAGCTCGAGCGCCTCTAACCGAGCGCGGCGCTCGACCAGCGGGGCATCGAGCATCTGGGCGACAGGCCCGTCCGGCTGGTCGGCCAGCGCGATGGCATCGAACGTCACATAGCCGGCGGGAACCGACGCCAGCACCGCGGGCGACGGCGCAGTTCTGCCCAAGCGGACCTGCAGCCGCGCGAACGGTTGGATACGCCCTGCCTCCATAGCCAAGAGCTCACCGTCAAGGATTCCGTCCCAGGGAAGCGGGCGAGCCGCGTCGACCACGTCTGGGAACTGGCTGGTCAGGTCGTGCAGGTCGCGGCTGTACAGCCGCACGTCCGGGCCGCGCTTGTGAGGCTGGGCCCGGATCCCGTCGTACTTGTCCTCCGCCCAAAGTGGCGTGCCGAGGCGGCCCGCGATCTCCGTCGCATCGCGGGCCGGGGATGCGAGCATGGGCTGCAACGGCCGGAACAGGGCGGGCCGGGCCTCCGCCAGCCGGTCCTCCGCGGCGAGCCGGGCCACTTCGCCGACGTCGCCGCTCGCCATCAGGGCGTGCCGCACGTCCGCGAGCGGGCGCCCGAACGCGCTCGCGACGGCGGCCTCGACCAGCCCCTCGCGCAGCCCAATGCGTAGCTCGCCGCTAAGGATCCTCACGACGTACATCGCGGCCAGGGGGTCGAGAGAGCCGAGCAATTGCGCCAGGAGATCAACCCTCGCCGACGGACGGCGCGCCTCGACGATCGCCACAAAGGCCGCCTGGACCTCGTTCAGGTTGGGTCCGCTGGCCGATGCTCCGAGTGGCGCCGTGTCGCTGTCGCCACGCCTCCCGGGGCGCGCGTCCCGATCCGTGAGGAGCTCGAACGTCGCCCGTCCCGGGTCGCTCGACCGATCGTAGGCTTCGCCGAACGTGCCCGGGCCGGACCCAGCCGTCCGTTCCGCCGCCTCCCGGATGGCCGCCCAGCCCACGCCCGCCGAGCGCGGGTCGGACGCAGGAAAGGGCCGGCCGGTGAAGAACACGGCGGCTACTGGAAGCGAGGCCGAGTCGAGCGAACGGAGGTACGCGGCGAGCAGCGTCGTCTTCTCCGACGTGCGCGATGTGCTTGCCACGTCCGATGCGGTCTCAGCCCACCGCCGCATGCGATCGATGGTATAGCATCGACCTCCGATGGCCCTCGACGTCGACCCCGCCCGCCGGCACCCGGAGATGATTCCAGGCCGCCGCGTTCTCCTCCGGCGGCATCGACCCGACCAGTTCCCGACCGTCCTCCGGTGGTACCGGGATCCCGAGGTGGCGCGCCTCACGCGGTTCCAGGTCGGGCCTGTGTCGGACGACGAGGTCAGGCACTTCTTTCAGGCCCGGCTGCTTTCGGCGGACACGTTCGCCTATGCGATCCACCTCGCCGCTGACGAACGCCTGATCGGCACGACCACCCTCAGCGCTCTCGACCCGGACAACGGCTCTGTGCTGTTCCATATCACGGTCGGGGAGCACGACTGCTGGGGCCGCGGGTTGGGCACGGAGGCGACGGAACTCATGGTCCGCCACGCGTTCGACGTGCTGGAGCTGCACCGCGTGGGCCTGAGCGTGTTCGAGTTCAACGGCCGCGCGATCCGGGCGTACGAGAAAGCCGGGTTTCGCGTCGAGGGCCGCAGCCGGGAGGCCGTCTGGCGCGATGGGGCGTTCTGGGACGAGATCCACATGAGGATCCTCGACAGCGAGTGGCGCGCCCGTGCCAACCAGCCGGATCCCCACCGAGGGGTCATCGCGTCGCTCAGGTACGGACGGCGGTAGGCACGTATGGCGACGACGGGAGACCTGGCAGAGCGGGCGCGCGCCGAGATCCGCCGGCTGGCCGAGGCCAGGGGCCACCCGACCGACAACGCGCGGCTCGCGCTGGACCGGCTGGATCAGGCCTTCGCGGCCGGGGAGCTCCAGCGCACGCCGCGCCTCGACGAGGCAGTGGGCGACCTGCGGCTCGCGCTGTTGCAGGACGAGGGTCAGCCCCTTGGCGGCAAGAGCGCCGAGGCATCCCGCTTCATCCTGCGCGCGATCGTCCGCGGGCTCGACGAGGCGTAGGCGCGACGAGGCCCGGGCGGACGGCCCGGATGAGGTCACGGGCCTGCGGCCGCCCGACCGGTATGATGCGGCGATGGAGAGGCTCTTCGGGCGTCCGCGCCCTTCCGACGATGAGAAGCGCCGCATCCCACCTGGGCAGTACCTGACCGGGAAGTGGCCCGTGCTCCACTACGGCTCGGTGCCGAGAACAGACCTCTCGACCTGGGACTTCAAGGTCTGGGGTGAGGTCGAACGGCCGCTCGACCTCTCGTGGGATACCTTCCGGGAGCTGCCGCGCACGGCCGTCCACTGCGATATCCATTGCGTGACGAAGTGGACCATGCTCGACGCGGACTTCGAGGGGGTGTCAATCGCCACGATCCTCGACCTGGTGACCCCGAAACCGACCGCGCGCTTCGCGCTGGCGCACTGCGAGCAGGGATACACGGCCAACTTGCCGCTCGACGTGCTGCGCGACGAGGACGTACTCCTCGCCGACACGTACGACCATGAGCCGCTCGAGCCGGAGCACGGCTACCCGCTCAGGCTGCTAGTGCCGAAGCGCTACTTCTGGAAGAGCGCCAAGTGGATCCGCGGCCTGCAGATTCTGGACCATGACGTGCCCGGGTTCTGGGAGCGCTACGGCTACCACAACGAGGGCGACCCCTGGAAGGAAGAGCGATTCTCCGATCGGTGACTCGCGACGCTGCGACCAGGACGCCGGCCCGCGCGAAGGGCATTCGCGCCCGACGGCCGCTGGGCTGCCGCGAGCGCCTCTTCGCGCCCCACGAGACGGCGAAGCCGCCGGAGGAGGCCGGCGGCTTCGGGAGCGTGATGCATTTTGTTCGGGGCTTGACGCGCTGGCTCGGAAGGGCGAGCCCGATCCGTCGCGCCCCGTGCGGGGCGAGCTCTCAGTGCGAGCAGGCGTGCGCGCTGCCGGCCGAGTCGGCCGTGCGGAAGCTGCTGCCGCAACCACAGGCGGCCACTGCGTTCGGGTTGTTCACGGTGAACCCGGCGCCCATCAGCGTGTCGATATAGTCGATCTCGGAGCCCGCGAGGTACCGCGTGCTCTCCCCGTCGACGTAGACGCGGATCCCGTTCGCCTCGACCGTGAGGTCCTCGCCCGTCGGCTGGTCTTCTAGCATCATGCCGTATCGGTATCCCGAGCACCCGCCACTGTAGACGTAGACCCGCAGCCCCACGAGCGGATTGGCCTCCTCCGCCGTAAGTTCCCGAAGCTTCTGTGCTGCCGCGTCGGTGAGGCGCACGACCGGCTGGAGCGGGCTCGCCTGCGGGATGGTCTGGGGCTCGGTGTTCAACATCGGGGGTCGTCCCTCCGGAGATCATGCGTTCGTGGAGTGGCGACACGGGTCGCAGCGGCAATCCTACCGGCTGACTCGGATTTCGACAAGAGTCCTGACAGAACTCGCGTCAGCCCGTGTGAGGGGTTCACGTGGATGTCAGCCCCCGGGACATCAGCATGTCAGGCGAGGGACCCGTCATGTCAACTGAGCTGCGACTGGGATCTCGCGATCGTCGGTTCGGACTCCCCGTCCGGCAGCCACGAGGTGCTTCATGATTGAGGCAGCCGCTGCCTGCTGTTCCCGTCCGGTCGCGCCTCGGGCGGTCACACACAGCTCGGCTTCCTCGTCGACGACATCGACGCGGAGGTGGGCGCCGTGCGGCAGCGTGGCGTGATGTTCGAGTCCTACGCCATGCCACAGTTCGATGCCAGCTCCTCGATTGCGACGTTCCCCGGCACCCGGAGTGCCTGGTTCAAGGACACAGAAGGGAACCTATTGGGGATCGTGCAGATGACGAGCGAGGGCTAGGGGAGAACAGCCGCCATCCTCACCGGGTGCTGGGCGACAGGTGCGGCGGTTCCCCGGGCACGGCTGTGGCTGTCGGTCGCTCGTCTGTCCGAGCCCGTGCCAATCGACCAAACGTTCAGGCTTGACGCCCATGCGGCGGGGGGTTGTAGGGTAGTCGACAGTCGATCTGCCCTCCCGGCGTCCCGGAGGTGAGATGCGCACGACGAACGCGGTCAGGTCTGGGCGAGCCGCTCGCCACACGCGGCAGGTGGCCGCGTGCACGACCGACGCGTCGCGCGGCGCGTCCAACCTCGCGACCCGGCCCCGGGCCGGCACCTGTACGAGCGACACGCGGGCGGGACCGTCCGGGCGGTAGGGGTCGCGGACCGCCGCCCTTGTCTCAATGTTCGGTGAGACCGGCGCACGGCGCCGGTCTTTGTACTGGCTGTCGCTCCACTAGGGGCCACTGGCCGCGTGCAGGCAAGACCGTCGACTCCGCCGCCATAGAATCCCGGCATGCTCGATCGTGCCGCGGTGCAGCGTTGGGTGGCTGGCTACGAGGCGGCATGGCGCGCGGCCGGCACGGACGCCCTGGCTGACGTATTCACCGTTGACGCGACGTACCGGCACTCGCCTTACGCTGAGCCCATCGTGGGACTCAATCGCATCCGCACCATGTGGGAGGACGATCGAGCGGGGCCCGACGAGGTGTTCACGCTGCACAGCGAGGTGGTCGCTGTCGATGGCGACATCGCCGTGGTGCGGGCCGTGGTGCGCTACGGTGACCCGCTGCGTCAGGAGTACACGGACCTCTGGATCGTGCGGCTGGACGACCAGGCGCGCTGTACCTCATTCGAGGAGTGGCCTTACTGGCCCTGGCGGCCCTGGTCGGCTGGGGAGGCGGGACTACGGCTGCCGTCGGAGACGCTGTGACTACCACTCACATGTGAGCCGCCTTCAGCATCGATGCCGACCGCGGCCACCTTTGAGCGAGATCCGCCGTGAAGCATCCGGGTGCTCCGACAACGCCCAATCTGTGCACGATGGACGCCTGACGTCAGTCTTATCCCCACCGCTGTGCCAGTCCTGAGTTCGATGTGGGTGTTCCCACAGGAAGGCGGCCGTCAGCCTGACCTAGCACAGCACTTGCTGCGGGAGACAAGTCGTCCCGACCGACCTGGTCGAGTGAGGTTCTCCGAACCGTCCAAGGGGTGCCGGCGCGAGAGGCGACCGGCGAGGTTGCGGCGAGGTGGGTCCGGGCGACGCTCGCTGCGGGAGCAGCGCGGCCGACGACGTGGTGACAATCCTGATCGTGCGAGTCATCTGTACGGGGCCCTCTGGTGGCCCGTGACCGGCGTGGTGCCGGTGTCACGGTGTGGCGGTTGAGCCTGACGTCAGTCTCATCCCCGCCGCTGTGCCGGTCCTGAGGTCGACGTGGGTGTTCCCACAGAAAGGCGGCCGTCAGCTGTCTCAGGCACCGCCTCAGAC
>JBKQRF010000182.1:0-15917 GCA_052144055.1 Candidatus Limnocylindrales bacterium | reverse complement strand
GATGAACGTGACGGAAGTCGGAACGAGGCACGGCACAACGGCGCTTCGGTCCGCGCGGATGCTGGACGTGATTGATGGCGGCTACCGTGAGGACGTGGTCATCACGGTTGAGGACGGACGAATCAAGACGATCCAGTCCGGCGTGTTGGCAGTAGAAAGTGACGCGATCGACCTCGGCGATCGCGTCATCCTGCCGGGTCTCATGGACTGTCATACGCATATTTTCCTCCAGGGCAACCGGGGAGCTGTCGCGTACCAGTACCAGATCTTGGAAGAGCACCGTGCGCACAGGGTTGCTCGTGCCACGCGATCCTTGCGAATCGCGCTCAGCCACGGCTTCACCATGCTTCGCGACCTGGGCACGGAGGGGTGTGGCTACGACGACGTGTCTCTGAGGGATGCGGTCGCGCAGGGCGTCCTAGAAGGTCCGCGTCTGCAGGTCGCCGGTCCTGCTCTCACGAGCACCGGCAGCTACCCGATCATTGGTTATCGACCGGACTGGTCCTTTCCGTGCGGCGTAGGGGTCGCCGACGGCCCAGATGCATGCCGCCGGGCCGTCAGAGAGCAGCTGTCCTTCGGAGTGGACTGGATCAAGATCTATGCGAATGCGGGAGCTGGCGGCTGGGAGACGGAGGACGGGTACATCGGATCGGCCCCGAATTGGACCGCCGCTGAGTATCGGGCTATGGTTGACGAAGCGCACAAGCGTGGTGTCAGGGTCGCCTCGCACGCGACGTCGGACGTCGGGGTACAGATGGCCATCGATGCCGGGACGGACACGATTGAACACGGGTACTCGATCCGGCCGGACATCGCCAGGCTCATGGCCAAACAGGGGGTGTTCCTGAGCCCGCTGTTGCTTCCGACGCATTACTCAGCCGAGGTGCGTGGTCGAGAGTTGGGTTCGGTGTGGCTGCGGGCACCTGAGATCCAGGCCCGGTCGTTCCGCAACTGCCTTGATGCAGGCGTCAAGATCGCGTTCGGAACGGACCAGGGATCCGCACCATGGACCGATGTCAACGAGGCCCAGGAGTTTGCGTTCCTCACGCGAGCGGGCATGAGCCCGCTGGAGGCAATGCGCAGCGCGACGGTGACCTCCGCGGAACTCCTGGGGGTTCGCCAGGACGCAGGGTGCATGTCCGTTGGCAGGTGGGCCGACATCGTCGGCCTCCGGGGTGATCCCCTCTCGGATATCGCGGCTCTCGAGGGCGTCGACTTCGTGATGAAGGCCGGCGAGGTGCGGCGGATGCCGGTTGCAGCTTGACGGTCGGGCGCACGAACCTTCATGAAACTGGGCGGCTACTGTGCAGCGCCTGTACCCGTCAGCTCACCGGCGAGTTGCTCTAACGTCTTGACCTCGCACTTGCCGTCGACCGGCCCCGGATGTGCCCGCCCGCGTGTCACTCGTGCATGTGCCGGCCCGGGGCCGGGTCGCGAGGTTGGACGCGCCACACGTGACGTCAGGCGTGCACGCAACCGCTTGTCGCGTGTGGCGAGTGGCTCGCCCAGACCTGACCACGTTCGTCGTGCGCATCTCGCCTCCTGGACGCCGGGAGGGCAGATCGACTGCGCACTACCCTACAACCCGCCTCTGCATGGGTGTCAAGCCTGAACGTTTGGTCGATTGGCATAGCTCGCGATACCAGGTGCCAACGAACGCGATGTCCCACAGACGGTTCATCGGGCTCAGAGGGTCAGTCGGGGACGTCGGTGGGGAACCGTTGACGACTTCGCACACCGCTTCGGCGACACCGCCCGCCGGGGAGCTGGTGTTCGGACTCCTCCGTGCTCCCCGGGCGGGACGCAGCCCCGCTCACGGACCGAGCGTGCTGCAGTCTACCCGCGCTGTCGAGCATTTCCTAGCGGGATGGTCGGATATCCACAGCATCGCTGCCGGGTGTGGACAACCTTCCGGATAACGCACGCCGACCTGCTCGGGTGGAGGTGTCGTTCAGCGGGCAGCGGAAGATGTACTGGAAGCCACGGTCGAGGCCGCCCTACGCGAGGGCGATGAGATGCGCGCACTGGACTTCTCAGACACCTGGCGGGAGCAATCCCTCTACGTCTCTGGACCATGCCCCGAACGAGGTGGTCTAGCGGGCCGTCGCTGCCTCATACCGTCGGTCCCAGGAAGAGCCGACTTCGGACCGTCGCCTAGGGGTCCGCCTGGCACACGCGCGGGGCTCGGCGCGAGGCCGAGAGTCGGGCCCGTGGTGGGACGGCAGCGTGTCCGTCTGCGACCGGCGCTATAGGTGCCCAGCCGTCCCGCCCACTAGGACCGCGACGAGAAGAAGGACGGGTAGAACGATGGTGCTGCTGGAACCGCGAGCGGACGATCTGGAGCGCGTCGCAGAGGACGGGCCGCAGGCGCTGGCCCTACGGCTCGGAGGCGGGGACGCGGTCGTGTGTGCGGTCTGCGGCTGTCGGCTCAGCGCCAGTGGGCCAGGCACATGGCGCCACTATCCGGGTGACGCCCGCAGTGACGCGGCCGGGTGCCTCGTCTACTGCATCGGCTTTCCGCACGCCCTCCTCCGCAGCGACGCCTACTGAGGCTGCCCCGCGGGGCTCAGACGCTACGTCATCACCCCCGTCGCCGGATCCTGCGCGGAGTGGCCTTCTCAGCCTTTAGACCAAAGCGCCCTCCGAGGCACTCTTACGCTTCTCGCAGTCGGAGCGCTGACCACACCGCATCGATGGCGATCTGACGGACAGTCTCCAGGCCAACGTTGTTAGGCGATCGGGCAGAAGATCGCGGTTGAGGTCGGTCCCCTGATGGCCTCGAGCGCGAGCGGGTTGACGACTCCCACCGCAGAGGCGGCACGAAGCAGGTCGGGCAGCACAAGCGGGACCGGCATAGCTCCAGCACGACTTCGGGGCCTCTAGCACCTGTGCGTGTGGGACGCGCCTATCATCGGGGCGGGCCGCCCCTCTTGTGGGATGCGCCGGCACATGCTGTCCGCGGCGGCCAGTCGGGTTTGCCCATAGACGGTCTGGCTAGCTGGTGCCGTTGCCCGGGATCAAGATCTCGGCGGGAGGGGAGGATGGGCTACGCCACGAGGCGGAGACCTCGGTCCGCAGCGTCGCGAACGTCCGACTGATCGCCGACCCGGCGTACAAGGCTGTGTATGCGGCCCACGCGGCCGGAGGCGCCAGGGTGAGCGCCGTCGCGCAGACGATAGCCCCTGCGCCCGCGGCCGCCGCCGTCGCGCCGACGAACCGGGCTTGGCAGTGGACACGAGCCTGCGCCGGAGCGAGACGGTACAGGCGCTCGTTGGTCGCCAGGACCCCGGCGTTGCCCGCGCCATTGAAGAGCGCCGAGCCGATCAGCAGGAACGCGGGCGCGAGCGGATTCCCCGGGATGGCCGCGGCACAGCACACTGCGGCGACTGCCCGAAGGAGGAAACTGGCTCGCAGCACGCGGCTCGACGAGCCGCCGAAGAGGAACGAGCCCGCCACTAGCGAGCCAGCTAGCGCGCCTGCCGCCGCCACGCCGGAAAGGATGACGGCGAAGCCGGCCGACATCCCGAGCTCGCTCAGGGCATAGAGCGACAGGGCAGGCAGCAGGCCCTGCCCAAAGTAGGCGATCACGCTCACGTTCGTGAAGCGACGGAGCGCGGGCGGCATCTCGGCCCCTCCGGCCGTCTCGCGAGCGACCAGCACTCGCCCAGGACGAGGAAGCCGGGCCACGGCCAGCGGGGTCAGCAGCGACGCCAATCCGCCCACAAGGAAGAAGGCGGCGTAGGCCCACAGTCCGATCGCCCGCGTGCCCGCATCGAGGATGAAGCCCGCGGGCAGGAGAAGGACGGTCGAGAGGGCCATGCTGAGCGCGCCCATCCGGGGGCTCACCAGGCGGCGCTCCGCATCGGGCAGCACGACAGCCGTCCACAAAGTGATGTTCGAGCCCGACAAGACTCCGGCCGTTTGACCGATCGCCACCGTAGCCGAGATGAGGGCGATTCCCTGGAGCTGGCCTAGGTCGCCGGCGGCCATCCCGGCCACGATGGCGGCGAGGACGAAGCCACGGACCTCGGCGAGGGCCAGGCTCAGCGTGAGCCCGCGCAGGTCGCCCTTCAAGCGGCGCAGAATCTGCGGCGCGAGGGCCTGCAATGCTGCGCCTCCGACCGGGGCGGCGCCCACCAGGACCACCAGCGCCGGGGGCGCGCCCAGCCGCAGCAGGAGGGGGACAAAGAGCGCATCCGAGGCATACGAGGCAGTGAAGGCCTGGCCGACGGCGATCGCCTGAAACGGCCGGTAGTGGGCCGAGACGAATGCGCGCCATCGCACGGGCCGAGGTAGATGCATCGTCGACTAGCCTACGCTGGCTCCACGGACCAACCCAGGGGCCCTGGCCGCCGACTCGCCGCCACTTGCAAGGACAGCGGCGAGGACCGGGAGGCCAGCGTCTGGGCCCGAGTCAGTTGCACTGGTGCGCTCGGTGCGAAAACGAGTGCGACCGACTTCCCCGCGCACGCTGGACGACGCGTTACCGAAGACCCCAAGTGGCCAAGGGCAGCGTGCCCAAGGCCGCAGACGATCGTGGCCGAGCCGCGCGAGATCGAGTTGCGGCTATAGAACTGACGGACATCGTGTACACATCGGGGCCTCTGGTGATGAGGAGGACCGATGACCGAGCGGGAGTTGGACCGACGCGCGGCGCACCGCCTGGCGGTGATCCGCCATGCCCAGGAGGTGACACACAACGTCTCGAAGACCTGCCACTACTACGGGATCAGCCGGCAGGCCTACTACAAATGGCTGCGGCGCTACGAGGCAGAGGGACTGGCTGGCCTCCGCGACGGCAGACCTACCACTTCGGTCCCCACAAGATCGCGATGTACCTGCGCCGCTACCACGAGATCGCGCTTAGCCCGTCGGGGATCTGGAGGATCCTGCGCCGCCTCGACATGAGCCGGCTGCCGAGCTCCCAGCGCTACCGACGCCATCGAGATCGGTGGAAGCGCTACGAGAAGCCGCTCCCCGGGCACCGCGTCCAGATCGATGTGAAGTTCCTCGCCCCGCTGCCCGGCTCGCGTCGCCGCTTCTACAAGTTCACCGCGATCGATGACTGCACCCGGATCCGGGTCCTGCGGGCCTACGACCGGTTGAACCAGACCACCGCGATCCGCTTCCTCGACGAGGTGATGGCCCGCCTGCCGTTCCTTAGTGGAGACCGTCCAGACTGACAACGGCGCCGAGTTGGAAGTCGGCGTTCCACTACCACGTGCTCGATCGCGGCATCGGCCACGTCTACATCCGGCCAGCGACTCCGAGGCTGAACGGGAAGGTCGAGCGGTCACACCGCATCGACGCCGACGAGTTCTACCGGCTGCTCGACGGCGTGGTCATCGACGACACGGGCCTCTTCAGCGAGCGTCTGCAGGAGTGGGAGAACTTTTACAACTTCAGCCGTCCGCACGGGGGCTTGGGCGGACAGACCCCCTATGAGAGACTGCTGCAGAAGACCCAGAGCCCGGTGTGAGCGGCCCTCGTCAGTCGCACACCTAGGCGTCGCGTTCACCCCTTGCCCATTCAGGGCCCGGGCTGTCGCCCCCGTCCGAGGGGGTGCATGGGGGGACCAGCTGTCGACAGCCCCGATGTCGGCGGGATAGATTATCGCGCTGTGCCGCGTGCAGATGAAGCTGTTCACGATCCTGCGCGTGCACGTCGAAGAGGAGAGCCACTACCTGCCTCTGTCTCCTGCTGATGCGCAGGCCATCGCCGCGGGGATGCAGCACACCAGCCGTGGAGCCGCTCTAGCGCCGCACCCACGCCGCGGCTGGTCGCCAGCGCGCGGCAGGTGCACCCCGGAAGTCGTAGCCTGTGACCATGGCCAGCCCACAGAAGGAGACCCGCCGCAAGGCCGAGCGCAGGGCCGCCAAGGTTGAGCGTGCCCTCGAGCGCGAGAGGCAGCGACGGACAGCGCGCGAGGCGAATGCACCAGAAGTCGTTCCGCCGCCCGTCGCGCCGCCTAAGCCGCGGCCGACGCGGTAAGGACGGACGACGGAAGTTCCCTTCGGCTCGCGCGGGGATACTGGCCCCTGACGGCCAGGGTGCGATCGGGGCAGCATGGACGCGAGGAGTGACCCGTGACAGACACCTCAGGACCGACCGCGGCGCTGTACGCCGGTTACTTCCATGAGGCCCACAAAGCCATGCGTGAGGTTGTCAGCGGCCTGAGCCCGGCTCTCCTCGACTGGAAGCCCGGCACGGAGACGAACTCGATCGCCGCGCTGATCGCGCACACGCTCGACTCGGAACGGGGCCTCACGGCGATCGTGGCCGGCACCGCGCTGCCGCGCGACCGCGATGCCGCGTTCCGAGTCTCCGGCCTTAGCGCGGATGACCTCGTGACGCTGATCGATGCCGCCGAGCGGGACGTGGACGGGTTCCTCGCTGGTCTCACGGAGGAGCGCTTGGACGCGCCGATAGAGCGTCCCATGCGGACGGCGAGCGGCGCCTGGTGGCTGCTGCACGCCGCCGTGCACAGCCAGGAGCACATCGGTCAGGCTACCCTGACCAGGCAGCTCGCCGAGCAGGCCGTGGCCGCACGGCAGGGGAAGTGAGCTTCCAGTCGAGGACATAACGCGGGGGTCGCGCCGCGGGGCGCCAACCCGGGTTCCGGCTCGGGTAGAGCCGACAAGCAAGGGCCGATAGGTCGGCCCTCTGCAGTTCGCCTGCCAAGCACGCGCTGATCGACTGAGCCAAGCGTCCGTTTGCGCCCGATGTTGCCGCATCGCATTGGCCGTGGTGTGCTCACCTAAGTGACCGCACGGCGTTCGTCGGTTCGTGACCTCGGACTCTTCCCCACAGCACAAGCGGGTGCGATCCTGCGAACACGGAGGTGCTGGCATGGGAGCGAAAGTCGGAGATCGTATCGTCGTCGAGTCCGAACGCGTCGGCACCCCCTCGCGGGAGGGCGCCATCCTCGAGGTCATCGAGTCCGCGGCAGGACCGCACTACCGGGTCCGCTGGGACGACGGGCACGAAAGCGGCTTCTGGCCATCCGCTGGCAGTGCACGGATCATGCCGGCTGGCGAGGCGAAGCCGGGCGGGGCCTCGGTCGCGCCTGATGTCGAGGAGACCCGGCCCCTCGCCCCTCGCTGACCTGTCGCTCGGGTGGCGTGGCGTCCGGTTGGCGGAAGAGCATCCACCCAGAGGGCCAACATCCTGGCCCGTGATCTCCCCGGACCCCCAGCCTCCGGTCGGAACCCATCCAGTGCGCCGGAGTGGTGCGTTTTTGCGTAGCGGATCGGCCCCCGCCGAACGCGACGAGCGGCCAGCAGACGCAGAACACAGGGATCTAGAGTCCGGAAAAGGCGAGCCGCTGCGAGCTGCGCAGGATCCGCTCGGGGAGCGTGTGCAGACCCTCCAGGCCCTCTCAGCGCAGGCGAGTCAATCGCGAGCACGCTCCCGGGGACGAGGTGTGTGGCAAACAGCAGCACGAGAGACGACCAGGCCCCCGACGACGGCCGCGACGAGCGCGGTGGCAAGCGAACCGGGAGCGCTGTCTGCGCTGAGTACGCGAGGTAGTCGAGGCGAGTCCTCAGCGACAGCCGCGGGCTCGCGAGCAGGGGGGTCGTCAGCTCGAGCTCGCGGCGGATGATCCCCTCCCCCCAGCGTACTCGCTGGCGCCGCAGCGCACCGAGGTCGGGCACCGGCTCCTCCCACGCCACGACGTCCGCCGCCCACCCGACCCGCGGGCCGAGGATAGCGAGCCGCGACGAGAGGTCCAGGTCTTCGCGGAGCGCGTCCTCGTGCCAGCCGCCTGCGGCCGAGAGCAGATCGCGCCGGACGAGCCTCCCATAGGCGCGAAACTCGCTGCAGCCGCTATTGCCCCATCGGCCGAGCTGAATCTCGCCGTCGGCATCCTGCTCGTCCGCCTGGGCACCCTCAAGCTGCTCCAGGTACCAGTTGCGGGGCCGGTGGCGCAGCCTGCGCCGACGAGCGCTCGTCGCGCCAGCGCCGCGGGCGAAGTAGGTCGCCGCTCGTCTCAGGTAGTCGGGCCCCGCTCGCGCGTCGGCATCGAGAACGGCGATGAAGTTGCCCCGGTAATCGGCTGGTCCGGTGGCGCTCAAGGCGGCGCCCTTCCCATCGGGGGGCGGGCGCACTCGTGGACCCGTCGACATTCCGACAAGGGGGCCGCAGCGGATCACCCGCGTGACCTCGCCGATGCCGACGACCTGTGCAGCCCTAGTCGCCGCCAAGCCGGTTCCGTCGGTAGAGCGGTCATCGACCACAGTGATCTCGAACCGGAGGGAGCCGTCGGCGAAGCGGTGGTCTTGAGCAGCGAGATCGGCGAGCAGGCGCGGGATGACAGCCGCCTCGTCGCGCCCGGCGACTCACCACGGTCGCGAACGGGAGCGGGCCGAGCCGTGAAATCTCCAGCTCGGTGAGCGGCGGCAGCGAGGGGCGCCGGCTTGCAGGAATCAGCAACAGCGTAGACGCCGCGAAGGCGACGCACCGCAGGGCGAGGAGCACGACTGGCAGCACCAGGACCGGTGCCGCGCCGGGGCTGTCAGCAGGATCAGACGGCGGCGATCCGCCGGGCTGTCGGCACGGCGCTCACAAGGACTCGCCGGGGTTGGAAGGCGGCCGGCCCGGTTCCGTCGGTTCCGGCAGACGTCGCTTGCCAGAGCCTCCGTTTCCCGCGCGCAGTTTGCGCGGAGACCGTGCGGGGGCGGCGGGGACGAGGTCGACCGTCGCGACGTGCTGGCCCGGCGTCGCCGCGGCGGAAGCGCCGGGCGACACGGCAAGAATCGAGCCGACGCCCGCCAACCCGACCAGCAGCGCGGCGGCGAAGAGCACAGCTGGCGTGCCAACAAAGTCGGCGACAGGACCCACGATGACGATGGGCAGGAAGCTTGAGATGCTCACCAGCATGTTGAGCACGCCGAAGACACGCCCGCGCACTTCCTCCGGCAACTCTTCTTGGAGCTGCGTCTGAGCCGGGATCGCCACGAACGCGTAGGCGCCACCTGCGAGGAACGCCAGCAGCACCACGATCGAGAGCAGCGACACGAGCCCGCCAAGGTCCGCGACGGTCTGCTCGCGCGCGCTGGCCTCGAGGAAGCGCGACAACGGTCCCGCGATCGATAGCACACCCAGGGCCGCCGACAACCCGACTAGGCCGCCCTCGATCACGCGCCGCCGCGGCACGTACCGGCCATAGGCGTTGAGGACCAGGATGCCCATCACGATCCCGGCGCCCAGAGGAAGCACCACCACTACGAAATCCTGCTCCCGCAGGCCGAGTGCCTTCGTCGCGAAGCCCGGCCCGAGTACTCCGAGGACCCCGATCAGCGAGGCCGTGATGGCGAGGTACGTGAGCGACCAGAAGATGCGCGAGTTAGAGCGGATGTACGCCAGCCCGTCACGGAGCTGGGCAACAAGCGTCGCTAGGGCCCGTTCGGCTCCGCTGAGGGCGCCCTCTTCGTCAGAGGCCGCCGCCTCCGCGGGCGGCAGTCTCATGCACAGGGCCGCGGCTACAAAGTAGAAGAACGCCACGAGGACCAGCAGCACGTTCGTCCCGGCCAGGTTCACCACGAGCGGCCCGAGCAGTGCGAAACCGAGCGCGAATGAGGCATTCAGCGTGAACGTGAACAGCCCGTTCGCCTGCATCAGCCGATCGCGCTCGACGAGGACTGGGATCATGGCGGCCTCGGCTGGTGCGAAAAGCGTGGTCACCGTGGAGACCAGCGCGTTGAGCACGTAGACCAGCACCAGCTGGTTGCTGACGAGCACCATGGCGAGGAACGCGCCGCCGCGCAGGAGGTTCGTGGAGATCAGGATCAGGCGACGGTCCATCCGGTCGACGTAGACGCCGGCGACCGCGCTGAAAGCCACCGCCGGTACGAGGAACGTCAGGATCAGCAGGCTAACCGCCGAGTTCGACCCGGTGAGGCCGTAGACGAGGATGGTCAATCCGTAGATGACCATGTTGCCGCCGATCTGGGTCGAAGCCTGCGCGAGCCACAGCGCTAAGAATCGGCGGTTGGACAGGACTCCAAGTCCGGACGGCTCGGGACCCACGTTCGTGGTCCCGAGGTCGGCATGGTCGCGGGGCTGCCCTTCCGCAGACGGCCGGCTCGGAGCGTGCCTCATGCGACCCGGTTCATGAGGAGGGTTCGCGGAGTTGCGGCTCACGAGGAGAGATCCGTGCCTGGCCCGCGTTCGAGGAAACCGGCGAGCCGTCGTTCGACGTCGCGCCGCTCCAGCAGCACCCGTCGCCCACAGCCGTCACAGACGAGGCCGATGTCTGCCCCAAGCCGGACGACGCGCCACGTCGTCGCCCCGCAGGGGTGCCGCTTCCGTAGCCGCAGGCGGTCGCCGAGGACGAATGCGACGACGGGACGATCCGACACTGTGCGTTCAATGCTCCGTCGCATCGGCCACGTGCCGGGACACGATCCTCGTCGCGGGTACTGCGCGGTGCTCCAGCGCTCCGGCCAGAAGCCGACGTTCGCTGCCCACAGCATCGACCGCGGCGAGGGCCTCCATGTAGCCCTGCGTGAAACGCAGGTTCGGTTCGGGTCTCACCGAGAACGGGTCCGCCAGCACGCGCGCCCGGAACTGGCCTCGCCGCGTGGTGCGGTCATCGAGCGCGACGACTGCAGGGCGCACTCGGCCAACTGATCCATCCGCGACAGACTACCAGCCTACCGTCGGGGCTGACCGTCTGCCGGGATCAGTGACTGGTCGGTCGCGGGGAGCACTAGGGAACCTGATGGCGCCACCGTGACTTGGACGCCTGGGCTGGTGACCTGAAGCTGACTGACGATGCCCCCGACGCGGGTGAGAGAGGCGGTCAGATTGATGCTGTCCCCAATGGCCGACACCTGGAACGGAGAGGGCAACGGGAGGTTCTCCACTGAGAGCGCGCCTGGAGGTCCGGCCACCACGGTTGCGGTCACCACCCGAACTGAACTCACCGCCAGCGCCTCGGCGCCGGCTAGGCGCAGCTCGTTCAGAAGCTCATTGGCCTCGTCGGCTGTCATCGGCCCCGCACACTCGACCACAACGCCAGGCCCCGTGACTGGATCGAGGCCGGCCCAGAGGCGGATCCCGGTCAGGTCGTCACGCAGCCCTCCGACGGCCGAGACGCCTTGGTCTCTGGCCTGCTGGAGTGCCCGCGCCTGAGACTGCAGCGTGCTGACTTCGGCGGCAAGTTGCGTGTTGCGCTGGTTCAGGCTGGCGATCAGCGTGGTGAGATCCGTCTCCGACAGGTTCGCGAGCCCCACACCCCCTGCCTGGGCGCGCAACTGGACGATTGCCAAGAACCCCAAGACTAGTGCGACGAACGCGATCGTCCACTGCGCCCTCGGTGACCGCATGCCGCTCATGGCCCGGAACCCGCCGACGTCGGTGCAGGTGTCTGGCCTGGCGGAAGGGCTCGCGCATAGGCGAGAGCTACCGTTCCTGCATAAGCCGGCACGACAGCCTTGTCGAGCGACCCGGCGCCCAATCCGATCCCGTATCCCTCAACGCGCGCCTTGAGGAAGCGCTCAAAGTTGGCCGAAGACGTGAGCCGGGCGTAGAGATCGTTCGGCCCGATCGCCACGATCTGGTACGGCGGCTGAAGGTAGGTGCCGTTGAGGAGGATGGACGAGCCGATGTCCGTCATGCCGCTGGTCGCCGTTATCCGCTCGCCGTTGACTGCGATCGCTTCCGCGCCGTCGAGCCACAGTTCGTTGACAACGGCGAGCAGATCGCTACTGCCGACCAAATAGTCACCGGGTGCCGCGCCGGGCGGGATCGCCTCGGTGGAGTCCTCGAGCTGCACGACCACCCCTGGCCCCTGGAGGTCCACAAGCCCTGCGGCGAGCCGCGCCCGCTGTAGCTGCTGGTTCAGACTCGTGACGAGCGCGTTGTTGCCCACAGACGATGCCTCGAGGTCTTCGATCTGCGCGCGCAGCTGCAGGATCTGCGCCTTCAACCCGTCCTGCTGGGACTGGAGCTCGGTGGCGGTCTCCACCAGTGGCGGCCGCTCCTGGCTTGTGTACTGGACGACGGATGGCTCAGCGCCCGCCTGCGCCACCATCAGAAAGCCGAGCACGAGCATTGCTGCCGCGAGCGTGACCTGCCAGCTTGGCACGCGCCGCACACGGGCGACCAGGGCGGCCATCAGGGGCGCCTCCGGACGAAGAGAAGCAGACTGGACGCCAGCCGCCGGCGCCCCGCAGACGCCGCCGAGACGGCGGTGGCCAGCGCCGACACCACGCCGAGCAGGGCGACGGCCGACCACCAACCGGGCTCTGGCAAGTTCAACCAGTCGTCGGGGTCGGGGGCCTGGTGCATGACGGCAAGTCTATCCAGCACCACCCCGACACGCCCGGGTCGAGCGCGGACAACAGCGGCGGCGGAGGTGACAGGGTACAGGATGAGGCGCCCGGCGTGTGCAGCCCGCCGAGCGCCTCGCCTGGTCGGTCGATGCAGTGCACAGCGCCCCCGGCCTGGGTCGCCAGCAGCTAATGGACGATCGTCATCTCGGCGCTCGAGCTTCGACGTGAACTCCAAGGACCTCGCGACCGTGGGGCGGGGTGACGTTCGGCTCACAGACTGCGTGGCGGCGGCCTGGGTCCGTCGCCCGAATACCAGAGGAGCAACCTAGCGGGCGTCCCGCATGATGTCGCGGATCTCCTGGCCGCGCATAGTCTTGCGCTCGAGGAGCGCGACCGCGGCGGCCCCAATTTGCGGCCACCCCTCGTCCACGAGATATTCCGTCCTCGTTCACATCCATTTGATGAAGGGCGCGCGCTGCCGCTTACTGACGTAGAGGTCCATCAAGACGAGGGCACGCGCGAGATCGATTTGGGCACCGACCCAGTTGGGGCGACGCCCGTGGTGACGCCTCGGCCACCATGACTGCCAAGAACCCGATGCTGTGGGGTTCGGCGCGTCGTCGCAGGCGGGCCAAGGGCGCAGCAGCGTCACGATTGTCGGGTTCTTGCCTAGGCGTGACGCACACCGGCCTCGACCAGGATCCAGTCCCCCGTCATCTCGTCAAACGTCGCCGGAACTGGGCCTCCCCCGGCTGGCAGCAACCCGGCCCACGCTTCCCCGGGGTCGGCCTGCACCGTCGCCGACCCGGCCGTGGTCACGCTGCGACGAGGTCCGAAGAGCCGCGTGTCGACCTGGTTGACCTGTGGGCCCTGGCCCGGTGGCAGGAGGAGCAAGCAGGGCAACCCCGGATCGGTGCTGCTCGCCGCCACGGGTTGGGCGTCCGCGTTTGGCGTGAAGGTGAGCGCCATGACCTCCCGGCCCCCGTGGGCCACGCGACCGCGCCAGACGCCGGTCGCCTCCCCGAGCTCGATGCGGTCGGCCACGTACTTGGGGAAGCCGATGGCACGCCCACCTGCGTCGGTCGTCGCATCGTCGACGGGCATGGTGACGACGGACCAGCCGGTCCGTTCCCCGTAGCGGCAGGCCAGCAGGACGTATCCCTCGCCGTACGGAACCAGGGGGAGCGACACGTCGTAGTAGCGGACGACCGACACGACGACCAGGGGTGACTCCGGCAGGTCGAAGGCGCTGGGCAGCAGCGACCGATAGAGCGCGAGGTTGGCTGGCGCGAAGGCGGCGGTGATGCCGCGCTGGCCCCGGAAGCCCCAGGGGCGCTCCGGCGCTGTCGAGCTGAGCGAGGAAGTCTCCGTTGGCTCGTCCGTGGCCGGCCCTGACTCCACGAAGCTAGACCGTGCGTAGGCGGGATCGGGGTAACGATAGAAGCCCTCCCCGCTCTTGGTGCCCAGGCAGCCACGGTCGACGTAGGTCTTCAGGAAGTCGGCGTTTGTACGGAATTGCGCATCGCCGAGCCGTCCCGCCCAGTAGTCGGTGATGTGCCACGCCGTGTCGATGCCGACGTCGTCGAGCATCCCGAAGGGACCGATGGGCATCTTGAAGATCCCCATCCAGGCCCGGTCCACGTCCGCGACCGAGGTGACGCCGTTAGCGACGAGGGTCATCGCCGCCGTGTTGATGGCGTTGTACATCGCGTTGAAGACGTAGCCGTAGCTCTCCTTGCGCAACCGGATCGGGATCTGCCCGATGCGTCGCGCGAAGGCGAGCAGTAGCTCGGTCGTCTCGGGCGCGTGCCCGGGTGGGGCATGACGTCCACCACGTTGCCCGACCACACCGGCAGGTGGAAGTGCAGGGCGGCGAACCGGTCGGGCCGTCCCGTGGCTTCGGCGAACATCGAAGGCAGTAGCGACGAGGTGTTGGTGGTGAACATTGTGCGAGGTGGGCAGAGCGCGTTGAACTGGGCGAAAACATGGCCCTTCAACGCGGGGTCTTCCGGCACCGACTCGCTCACGAGATCGACCTCGGAGGCCGCCGTCGCCGGATCCGTCGTGGTCGTGATGGCGACAAGCGCACGGTCGCGCGTCCCGGTGCCGATGACGCCCGCCTTGACCTGCTCCTCCGCATAAACACGAACACGCGTTATCCCGGCCTCCAGCGCGGCCGGGTCGATGTCGTACAGGACCACCGCACAACCGTGGGTGGCGCACTGGAGCCCGATCTGCAAGCCCATCGTGCCGCTGCCGATGATGAGCACCCGCCGCACGGCGTCGATCGTCACGCCTGTCAGCCTCCTCGGGCCCGGCCAGCCCAGGGTCGGGTCCATGGCTCAGGGTAGCGCCACCGACATGCTCAGACGGCACGACTACGGCACAGTCGGAACGCGCGGCCGGCGGCTTCTGAACCGGGGTGTATCTGGCTGCGAAACACGCGTCCTCTACATACGCTGCTCGCCGAGCTCCCCGACCGCGACAAGCTCGTCGCGTTCGACAGAGACCGCCGCGTCATGGTGACGATGGCGGAGAATGTCGAGAAGGCGACGCGTCCCCAGCTCGCCGAACCAGTTCAGCTCCTCGTCGAGCGGGCCCAGGCAACGGGTCGGACGGTCGAGCCGGAGTCCATCGAGTGGCCACGGCCTGCCCGCCCCTTCTTCGAGCCTGCTGCGTTGCTGGTGCGCCCCCGGACGGGCGCACGGGCGCGTTAGCTAAAGACCCCTTTGACTGGTATCTGGGCACCGCCACGGCCCGGGCGGCGGGGTGATGTCCACAGCAAAGCAGGCGCTGACCAGGAGCTCGGGTACTTATCGCTCCGGCAGATCCCCCGGATACCGCGCCAACACCCACCGAAGCTCTTTGTTCGTCAGAGGCCGGCCGACCTCACGGCGGCAGCGCTCTTCCGCCCGAGCGATGTAGGCGAGCCGAAGCCGCTGGTTCAGGGCAGTCCAGTACAGCGCCGGATCTGCGCGGCTCATCGGCTGCGTAGGTCTCTCGCCCTCCATCGCCATCCTCGTGTTCAGCCGAAGCGCAGGGTAATTCGGCGCTCGCCCACCCGGGCAACGAGATTACGACCCTCCCCCTCCTCTAGCGAGCCACCGAGATCGGCGTTGTAGGCGGCCAAGGTGCGCACGTACACGTCGCGGCGGTTGCCCCGGTAGGTGCCCTGCACCTCATCCGCGACCATCCCGCAGATCGTCGACGCATCCCGCGGGGCAGCGCGGATGGCCTGATCGCGGGGATCAGAGGATGGCCTGTTCTGCATACAGAACATATGTTCTCATACCGGGAACATGCTTGTCCGCTACGTCCAGCAGGCCACAAGATGTAGTGGTCAGCCCTGATCCGCGTTAGTGGGGGTTCGGGGAATGTCACCAGAGGAGGCTGGCCCCGGTGACACCGGGGAGCGGAGGCTCAGCTCGCGGCCGGCCTTACTCAGTCGGGCTCGGCGGCCACGCCCAGCTGTCGAGGACCTGCTCGGCGAGCGGCTCGAGGGTGTCGAACTGGGCCTCGGACGGGGCTGAAATGAGGATCAGGATGAGCGTGTCGTTGCGCGAGGCCACCTCGAGACGCTGGCGGTCTCCGGCATAGAAGACGAGGCCATGCCCGCCCTGCGGAGCCACCGTGACCGAG